>JAFYJM010000064.1 GCA_017538125.1 Bacillota bacterium | reverse complement strand
TAATCCGCTGGTATCTGTTTTTTCGGTATACCAATAGATGGTGCCGTCTTCACTCAAGGGCTGTCCGTCCTCGTTGTAAAGTGTCACCAGGAAATAGAATTCATCGTCTGTATACTGATTTGTATCTGCCTCCTTTGTTATTTTCAGTCCGCCGGGATAAGTCTTGTTTTCAAACTCAACATCCCCGGTCTCATAGTTTATTGTGGTCAGAAGCATGCCGTTGGCATCTGCTGTTACTGTTACTTTTACGGTCTCTTCGTGAGCATCATAATTGATAGTGTCATCATTACCAACCGTTTCCTTTATCGTATATGTATGCTCGCCTGGTTCATCATAAACGATTATAGGGAACTGGATAAATCCGCCGTCAGTGTTCGTTACTGTTAGCGGGAGATCCACTTCAACTACTTTACCTCTTTCGTTAATGATCTTGATCTTGCCGCTTGTATTTGATTTTTCGTCCAGAGTGAATGTGAAGAGTCCTGCCTCTGCGGCCTTATTGTCCAGCTTTTTGGTACCGAAAAGCTGTACCGTCGCCATATCAGGCTGGTACTGGTTTGTTATAGTTGCTTCTGCGACTTCACTGGTTATTATCGTTCCGGAAACGTTCTCCTGAGAGATGGGGATCCAGCCGTCCAGATTCTGCTCTGTCACCTGATAATCTGTGCCGGCGGGAATGTTTGTGATCTCGAAGGTCTCGTCTCCGTGAAGCACTACAGTAGCAGTTTTAGTATCTGCATCCCAACCTGTGAATCCTTCAGGGAAGGTTATGCCCTCTACGTCACCGATGAACTTGATCTTGAATGTGAAGGTCTGATTTTCGTCGTAATCTTCAGAGTCTTCGCTGATCTTTTTGGTCACCTTAAGTCCGCCGGGCTCAAGTGTGTTGACGAACTCGCCTACTCCGACTCCTTCGGTTTCCCATGTATCAGGATCAGCAAAAACATATGTCGGATTGAGAGTTCCGTCATTATTATCGTTTACTGTTACGATATACCCGATCGCCTTGTCGGTATAGTGAACGTTAGGGTCGTCGCCCGGGATCTCTACAGCCTTATATCTGTAACTCTTGCCTGCATCTTTTTCAGTATAATGAATAGCAGGGAAGATGATCTCGCTGCCGACATTTGTCGTTGTAATAGCCTCTCCGTTCTCATCAAGAACCGGTTCTCCGTTTTCGTCCAGAAGAGCGAAGGTGAACTCGCCGTCAACAGGTTTTCTGCCTACCAGATTCTTCCAGGCGGGAAGATTTATCTGGCCTTCTGCCTTGTAAACGTTATAGAACGATGGACGGAAAGCGGGATCTGTTATCTCGTTGCCATCTGCATCATAATACACTACAGTGCAGGTCATGGTGCCGTCGCCGTTATCCGTAACCGTTACAGTAGCTGTATAAACAGTATCATCATAGGTGATACCCTCAGCAGTCAGGCTGCTGTCCGCATCTTCCGGGATCCGCTCCTTGATGCGATATGTGAAAGTCTTGCCGTTATCTTTGAGAGAATAGGAGAAGGCTCCCAAAGATACGCCTGCATCATATATTACAGTGCCGTCTTCCAGAGTCTGATAAGGAGTATTTCCGGAAGCGCTGCTTGTGGCTGTTCTCACAAGTGTCTCAACTTCTTCTCCTTCATCATTCAGGGTAACCAGATAGACTTCGTAGGCAAACTGATAGTTTTCGATCTGATGGTTCTCAAAGTACTTGGTCGCCTTCAGGTCTGCTCTGCCTCTGGTACTGTAAGTGTTTTCATAATTGGCTTCTACTATTGTATTCGGCTTGATGGTTCCCGAGTAACCTGTCCTTTCATTGTTATAGTAACCATCAGTTTCGAGCTCAGTTATTTCATAATGCGCGCCTTCATCGATCTCGATGATGTGGATGATCTGGCCCCCTTTGATCTTTAAGGAACCGCCGGACATGATCTCTCCGCCCGTTATGAATTCTCCCGTTTCCTCATCGAGAATCTCATACTGGAAAGGTCCGGGCAGAGTTTCCGTTACAGTTTGTCCCTCATCATTTATCACCTTGTGTGTAAAGTCAAAGACAAACTCAAACTCCGCATCCTTTGAAGCATCGGTTGCGTCTGTGATCTTCTTATGGACTTTGAGATCCCCGTAAGGATGGTATGTGTTGATTATCTCATCCTCGCCATAAGTGGTGATATAGGAATCCAGATCGTTATAATCTTCATTTTCAACAACGGTATACTCTATAGGTATGCCGCCATCCCTGTATTTATACAGGTTGGTGAAGCTCCATTTCCAGTTGGTAGATGCACTTACATACTGACACTTCAGATATTCACCGTCAGCATACAGATCTACTCTGATCCTTGTCGGACGCACTTCCTCACTGTCGCCCACCCAGCTCTTGACGCCTGAGATCTCGGTTCTCTCAGGTTTATGCTTATTGATAAGCGTGATCTTGTTGCCGTCTATTCTGGATGTGGCTGAGTATTCCGAAGGATTCTCCGGATCCTCCTTCTCTTTAAAGAAGTAGTTTATGACGTTTCCGTCTTCGTCAGTGTAAGGAATATATCTGAAAGTATATGTCCAGATATAGTTGCCTTCATCGTCAAGGATATATTCTCCGTTGTCATCTTTAAGAGGAAGCTCTACTTCCTGTCCTTCAACAGGCCCGTCTTCGGTCCAGAGCTGAATAATGACGGATTCAGGGCGCTTGCCGTCTCTGTCATCCTCATCATCCCATTCCTTATCGACGCTAATATCATAGTTGAACAGTCCTACCTTGGTGTAGTCCTTCCTTACGAAGGTATGCTCGGAAGCGTTCGGATCGCCTACATAAGTCTCACACAGTACGTAAGCGTTATTATATGCCTGAGCGCTGTCTCCGAAGACGCCGTGTATGTGTTCTCCGCTTTCATTATAGATATAGTGATTCTCATTGGCCTCCTCGACCGTAGGCGCTTTCATATTGATGATCACGCTGGCTGAATGCCCATATTCAACCTCAAAGTCCAGAGGTTCTCCGTTTTCGTCTTTTTCCTTGCTTTTTGAAGCGTCTACTGCGATAGCTTTTACAAGGCTGAGATCTCCTGTGTATTCAGAGGCCTTTACCCAGACAGGACCCTGAAGGACTGTATTGACCTGATGCGCCTGATTTTCATTTTCTTCAGATGCAATGAGCAGATTCGTTTCCGTGCTGTACCAGACCTCCGGATCACAGCCCTGAGCCTCCAGCATGCTGGTATCGACACCTGCAAAAGTTCCCTGCCAGCGCGGAGCTCCCTCGTCAATACCGCCGTCATTTCCTGATCCTGCATAGAAATTTTCAAGGGAATCATAGAGAATTATATTCCTTGCAACTGCATCAGCTGAGTCCGGAGAATAAGACAAACGATACCTGTATGTTCCGTCCAGATATACAAGCCTCTCATTAGCTTCTTTATTTCCTGCATAAACACCGGTGGACCATCTGTTTTCATTGTTTACCTGAACCACCTTGTCAAGATTGGAGATCGCCGCGGTGGGCACGACAAGCCTTGTATAGGTGCCTGCGTAAAGGAATCTGTTATCATCATTATCCGGATCCAGATCCGTCATGAGAGTTTTTTCGATCTCATTTTCAAATGCTTCCGCTGTCGCGATGTTTCTGTTGGCATGAGGATCATCCGGTTCTCCCTGATAGTTCTCGACTGTTCCCAGATCTTTGATATCCAAACTCTCGAAGGAAATTACATTATGTATTCTGCTCCTGTCATAGCCGTAGCCTAATATGGACTTCAGATCTATGGACGCATCGAACTTGATCTGAGGAACATCATAATAGTATTTAACATCTCCGTCTTCTCCTCCTGAGTATACCTCAGGCTCGTTTGAAAGGGTCGCGCTGACCACCATCAGATAACGGTCCGGTCCGGTGTACTCCGGTTTCAGTTCCTTTATACTTACATAATATGCATAGTTCAATACGTCGTCTTCTCTAACGAGATCGATGGAGTTGAGGTCCGGTGTCATTCCCGCCGGAAGCAGGTCCCTCCAGATGACGTTCCTTTCTACAGGGATCTTGCCGTCGGCTACGGCCTGGTCATAGGATGCCTCGTCGCTTATGAGAGTCTTCTCTTCGATCCTTGCTGAATAATGAATCGTGGCAATACCATTTACAAAGTCAACGCTCTCATCAAAGTCTCCGTCCTTGAAGGGCGATACCATTGTATCCAGCTCGAATCCGCGAACCGTATTATAACCGTCTCTGTTGATAACAACGATCTGGTCATGGTTGCCGTCTGCTCTGTTGCAGGTCATTCTGTCGCTGTTGAAGATATAGAGCTGAGGCGCATTTGACTCATCGAAGGAAGCATTCACCTTGTTCATCAAAGTGCTGCTGGTATGATCCAGTTTGGTCTCGACACGAACGTCGTAGTTTATACCTGCCTGGATCGCATAGTTTTCGTCATTAGCCTCGTTCTCAGGATCGTTCTGAAGCATTACCACCGTCTTGAAATTAGTGGTGTTTTCAGGCAGTTCCAGTTTCCTGCCTGACACGGTTCCGCCGCTTTCCAGCTCGAACCCATCATTTTTCCAGCTGAAGGTAGCATATTTCGTCCATGTTGAACTGCCGCCCGTCTGGATATAGATATCAACGTCCGGCCAATTGGCATCGTTTGTGTCTTTTACATATTTGAATGTTCCGTCGGAATATGTCGTGGCAGATACAGATCCGTTCGCGCCAATCCTCTGAGGCATTGCCTTGTATACATAGGGGCTTCCCGGGAATTCCAGAGATGTCAGCGTATAGTCTGTCCCCGCTACAAGAGGGATGGAATCAAGAGTCGCGCTCTCCGGGATATCCCAGCTATCATCCTGTATGGTCCTGCCGATACTCATACCGGTATCTTCCGTTATGATCTCGACGGATCTGGTGTAATTCCTGCTGCTTTTAGCCGCAGGCTGTCCGTCCTCTGACGCGGGGGCCGTCGAGTCGAATAGCCATGGCATAACATAACCTACGGAATCGATCGTATATGAAAGAGTAACGTCATTCCCTTCTCTCAGATCGTTGAGAGCGGTGGCGTACGTTCCGTAATATCCATTATTTAAATGATTCCAGAGGTGAATGTCATTCCAGGTATAATTGAGAATCGCCAGATTGTGTGTCTTATTATCCTTATCCGCTCCGTCATTACCGTTTTTATTGACCATGAAATGACCGCCGGGCGAAGGCCACTTGGGATCTTCATAGGACCATTTGACTGTTGCGGTCGCACTCTTTGTCTCATGATTATCGGGATGGTCTTCTTCGGTAAGCGAGAAAGTAACTTTATTCTTAAACTCATACTGCGTGCTCGGACTGAACTGACTGTAAGGATATGCCGTCTGCACCATATATGTGTTGCCGTTCATGGCCCTGTAACCGTAGAATGCATTACTCGTACCTGCATTGGTCGAAACTGTATCAGGACCATTCGTGCCATCCGATGTAACATTGCTGTAGCTTTGTACTATAAAGCCGTCATAGGTCTTGCCTGCGGAATTTTTGATCAGCTCGTCCACGTAGTCCAATGAATAATAAGTATTGGATGTTGTTGATACGACCATGTACCAATTAATAAGTACATAGTACTCTTCACCCGCTATGCGCTGATCCACTGGTATGCTATCCTTGGTTACTATCTGAACGTGTCCTGCCTGCTTTTTCTCAACACTGGTCAGGGCAGCATCCGTATCAAAGGTAGCTGTCAGGCTGTTTGAACGAAGGCCTAAGACTTTGTTCGTAGCACGAGTTACGACATAAATGTCTGCACTGAAAGGCTCGCTTTCCATCATGTCGATCAGGTCATGAGGAAGCATTCCTGCAATGGTAAATCTTATAAAGCCTTTTGTCGCCGCACTAAGCGGATTAACATTAGTGAGAACATAATGGTCACCTTCAAGACTCCATTTGAAGTCATCCGTATTGTTATTATCTTCAGGATAAGGGATTATCATGTTGCCGTAATTCGGTCCCTCTCCCTCCTGAGTATGCCTTTTGGTAAAAATATATGCCGGAATGATGATCTTAACCTCTCCGGTGCCATAATCGTACTGGCCGGACAGATGATAATCCACCTGAAGCATTACGCTCTGTCTGTTGTCTCCCTCAGGCTTAACGTACAAATGCAGAGGATCTCCATCATCAACAGTATCTGAAGTTACCCATTTGGCGGATATTCCTTCGATGTTCGTACCATCGGCGGATCTCTCAAAGCCGTCAATTGTAACAGGAGTATAAGGTCCGTCGAAGTCTCTGAATATCTCATCTGCTAGTTCCTTTGCCAAAGAACGGTTGACATCTTCTTCTTCAGCCAAGGCTTCAACAGCGAATTTCCTGCTTTCTGCAGCCTTTCCCTGGACGTTGACAGCTATAAGACCGTCTTTATTGACATAATCGACGGCATAATCATCTTCTTCAGCTGTCTCGTCTTCGGCAACTGTTTCCTGATCCTCGGACTTATCAGAATCGTCAGCAGTTTCTTTTTCAGATACGTCATCCGTCTCCTTGTCAGTCACATCACCTGACTCGTCATCCTTTTGAGTGGTTTCATCGTCTGAACCATCATCGGTTTTATCGGTCGGATGAGCCGTGTCGACCGTATCAGGATTCGAATCGTTTTCTTCGGACGACAAATTGCTTCCACTCTGCGCGGAAGCTTCTTTAGAGTCTGTGTCGCCGTTCTGCTCTGTTTCCTGAACGTCATCAGCCTTTTCTGCTGAAGTTTCATCATCGTCAGTGACATCTACTGACGTATCATTCTGATCCTGAGCAGTCTGTTCAACGGTTTCTTCAGTGTCTGTATCAGCAGTGATTTCAACCTGCTTCAATTCTTCTGTCTGATAGTCTTCGGTGCTCTGTCTTTCTGCCGAAGCTTCATCATCAGAAGCCCACACCAAACCACCTAATGTCGGTGTGCTGAACTGGAATACCATCATAAGAGCAAGCACTACGATGAGCAGCTGCTGCATACGAAGATATCTAGTGGCTCTGGATCTGCCATTAGTTGATTTTTTCATAATTTTCCCCCAAGAAAATATATTTATAAATAACGTACGTATATATTAAGTGAATTATAAAGAAAGCAGAGCAAAGAAGTATGACGATCATTAAAGCGCGGATGGTGTAAAAAAGCAGAGTAGAAAGAACAAGGTGATATTCACCACACCACTTGAATAAAGCGCTAACACTTTAATGTGTTAAATTTTTAACAATATAATTCACATAATATATTGTACCACTAATTCAATTATACATCAACCTTTTGAGCTGATTTTTTATCACAAAAAACAGTTGTATCAACTATTCGGATTAATATTTTGTTGATAATACACAAAACTTCTAACGCTTTTTTGTGCTAACTCACATCTGCCTCTCGTCATCCCTAATACACTCTCTGTTTGTCAGTCCTCGGCTCAAAGCAAATCCATCTTGACATCCCGATGAATGCCGATATACAATTTATTTGTAATATATTGGAAAACAAAAAACGGAGGATATTATGAAAAAGCATCTTAGAATCATTCTGCCATTATTGGTGCTTGCAGTGTTCATAACGATCGGTACAAGTATGGCTTTCGCAGACAGTAAGATCCCTGTCAAGACCATGGTAAATTCATCTACGTCAAAGCCTGCTTACGGAGAATTCCTACCTGCCGGTGATGGGGAATATTTAGTCTATCCCGTCAAAGCTACAGCCACTGGCAAACTCTGGGTCGACGTCAAGGCTTCCATGGAAAACGAATATGGTGTCTCTGTCGTCGTCGGTACTTATGATAAAGAAAAGGAAGAGATCAATTATAACAGCAGTTACACAGGATATGTCAATTCCGGAGAAACGAACAGTTATCCTGTAGGCTGCTTCGACGTCGTCAAAGGCAAGACCTACTACGTCGGCTTAAAAGGAATATCCGAAACGGTGTCTAAAGCTAAGGTCAGAGCATACATCTATTCCTATACCAACAACAGGACTCTGAAGGCATCCAGCAAATACCTGCTTTCATCCGCGGTCCAGGGTAACGGGAACGGCAAGACCACGATCAAATACAAGGTAGTGCCTCAGAAGACCGGCGTTATGACCGTCACACTGAAGGATTACGGTCTGACGTCATCTTCAGGCTACGTGACCCTGCTCAGCAAGGGCAAGAAAGCCGTATCAGAGAAGTTATACTATTCTTCAACGTCTGACGACTACAAAGCGCGCTTCGGTGTGAAGAAAGGTACGACCTATTATCTTAAGGTATCAGACACCCTTGGTTCTTATACTGAAGGTTATAAATACGGTATCAAGTATTCAGTCAAAGCAGCTACCGACAGAGCCATCTCCAAGAAGAGCAAGGCTAAGAATCTGAAGAGAAAAGCTTCCGCTACATCCACGCTTTTCACCGCGACCGGCAAGAAAGAGACCGACTGGTACAAGATCAAAGTCACCGCAAAGAGAGAGACCAAGGTCAAGATCGATGCAACACAGATACCATACGGTCCCGATTCCAAGCTTACGATCACCTGCTACAAGGGCTCCAAGAAAATAGGAGATTCCACAACGTTATATCCCGGAAACAGCGTTATGTTAACGATTTACTATGGCGATTACTCCAAGGCTACCAAGGGCACGTACTACATCAAGGTCGTCAAGTCCGCCAAACTCAGCGGTAAGTATTCTATCAAATACGTGAAATGATCAAGAGTACTGGCAATAAATTCATGCTGAATATCCAAACTTCCGAAAACACACCAAAGGCCCCTTCCGGGGCCTTTTGAGTTGCTCTTTATAACATAACAAAAGCGGCGCCCGCCGGGCGCCGCTGCATCTTACGCAAACTATTTCTGATAGTTGTAGAAGCCTTCGCCTGACTTGCGTCCGAGTTTGCCGGCTCTTACCATCTTTCTGAGTAAGGTGTGTGCTCTGTACTTAGGATCACCGAATTCATTGTAAAGTACGTCCATGATGGCCAGACATACGTCAAGTCCGATGAGGTCGCCCAGTTCAAGAGGTCCCATCGGGTGGTTGGCGCCGAGCTTCATGGCTGTGTCGATTCCTTCTACAGAAGCAACACCGTCAGCATAGATGCCTACTGCTTCGTTGATCATAGGGATGAGGATCCTGTTGACTACGAATCCGGGAGCTTCAGCTACTTCTACAGGAGTCTTGCCGAGGATGCCGGTGAGTTCAAGGATGGTCTCCTTGGTCTCTTCTGATGTCGTAAGTCCGCAGATGATCTCAACGAGCTTCATAGCGGGTACGGGATTGAAGAAATGCATTCCGATTACCTTGTCAGGTCTGCCGGATGCAACTGCGATCTCTGTGATCGAAAGGGAGGATGTGTTGGTAGCGATGATGGTATCAGGCTTGCAGATCTCATTGAGCTGTGCAAATAACGCCTTCTTGGATTCCATATCTTCTGTCGCAGCCTCGATCACCAGGTCAGCATCAGCGATGATGTTGATGTCGGTGGAGCCATGAACTCTGCCGAAGATCTCGTCGGCCTCAGCCTGAGTGATCTTTTCCTTGGCTACCATCTTGTCCAGGTTCTTCTTGACCGTTGCAAGTCCCTTCTCGATGGAGGTCTCACGTCTGGCTCTCATTACGACTTCATAACCCTTCTGAGCGCATACCTGAATGATGCCTGCTCCCATTGTGCCTGTTCCTAATACGCCGATTTTTTTCATTAATATTTGCCTCCTTAGTATATTATTACTTATCGTCAGTGTTTCGTTAAAAAAATAACTTTAATGCATTTATATTATATCACAGTTTCTGTGAAATGTAACCCCATTTAAGGAATTGGATATGTATTTTTGTAGGGACACTTATCATCCGAAATACAGGTTCGTCGTAAGGTACTCCGGATCGCAGGTCACATCGATGCCCATCGCCCTCAGCGTCTGCTCGTCATTTTCGGACAAGATAGCCGTGCAGTGGGCCTTGCAGCCCGCCAGCTTCTCGAGCATGCCCACGCTCCTGTGCGCGTACTCGTTCATATCTGCCGAGATCGAAAGCGCCGTCAGAATGTCGTCCACATTCAAAGACGACCTGTCGTGGTGCAAAATATTCACCTTCAGGTTCTGCATATTCGAGAAGACCTCCGGCGAGATGACGTACATCGGGTCGGGCAGACCTGCCAGCTTCTTCACCGCGTTCAGGATGCAGGCTCCCGCGGCCACCATCCTCCTGGACGAACGGCCGGTCACGATCGTTCCGTCCGGAAGCTCGAGCGCCATGACGACTACGTTCAGATACTTCTTATCCAGCTCCTGCTTTCTGGCTGCGTATTCTCTGGCCGGAAGCACCACTGATCTGTCAGTCTCCTTGGCTCCGACGTCCTTCATGAGAAGTTCGGACCTCTCAAGGATCTTGGAGTCGATCTTGCCTTTTTTGTAATCCACCTTCGCTATCATGAAGCGGCGGATGATCTCCTGGATCGCAGCCTCCCTCACCACCTCGTCATCGGTGATGCAGAAGCCAACACGGTTCACGCCCATATCCGTAGGGCTCTGATACTCAGACTCTCCGGTGATCGTATCGATGATCCTCTTGATGACCGGGAAAACTTCCAGGTCTCTGTTATAGTTGACAGCCTTCTCCCCGTAGGCTTCCAGATGGAAGCTGTCGATCATGTTCACGTCCTTAAGGTCCGCCGTAGCCGCCTCATAGGCGATGTTCACAGGATGCTTTAGTGGCAGGTTCCATACCGGGAAAGTCTCGAACTTCGCATATCTGACCCTCCTGCCCAGTTTGTACTCATGATAGAGCTGCGAGAGACAGGTAGCTAGTTTGCCGGAGCCTCCCCCGGGCGCTGTTACCACGATCAAAGGCTTAGTGACTTCCACGTATGGATTGGCGCCGTATCCTTCTTCAGATACGATCGTATCCACGTCCGTCGGATATCCTTTGGTATAGAAATGCTTGTAGACCTTGATGTCTCTCCTCTGAAGTTTATTGATGAACTGCTCGACTGCGGGTGATTCCTGATACCTGGTCACGACGACAGAATTGATCTTGAGATCGTACTTTCTGTAGATGTCGATCAGTCTCAGCACCTCCAGGTCGTAGGTGATGCCGAAGTCCTGCCTCGTTTTCGAGTTGATGATGTCGCCGGAGTATATGCAAATAATTATCTCCGCCTGGTCTTTCATCTTTTCCAGGAGCTTGATCTTCGCGTTCTCATCGAAGCCCGGTAGCACACGCATCGCGTGCTTGTCGTGCACCAGCTTGCCGCCGAACTCGAGATAAAGCCTCTCGCTGTTGCCGTAGTTTATCCTTTCAAGGATGTACTTGGATTGTTCTTCAATATACTTTTCCGAATCAAAACCGATCTTTTGCATTGGTCACCTCTGCTTACATTACGTCTATAGTGAGTTTGTTCTTTCCTTCGGCCATCCCGCCCAAAGAAACGTCGTATTCTATGTCTATCTTCCCCCTGGAAGCTTCCTTATCCATGAGGTTCATCACTTTCTTCGTGAGCACCTCGATCTCCATAGGCCCCATGGGCGTATCATAGACTGACGAAAACCGCTTGCCCTCTTCGAAGTACAGCTCGGAGCCGGGTCCCTCGGCGCTGATCCTCTTCATCTTCAGCGACTTATCGTCGAACTTCAAAGTCGTCCTGAAGCCTTCCAGCCCGGAGATCTCGCTCTCGTCGTAGATCAGATAGCAGAATCCGTTCTTTTCATAGAGTCTGCCGTCGGTGATAAATTCCATCTGATCTTCTTCTGTATCGTCAAAGCATTGCTTGCCGGTTATTTTGATCGTAATATCTTTCATAACCCAGTTCTATTATCCTTTCAATGGTATCCGCGTAGCTCAATCCCGCCGCCTGCCACAGCATCGGGAACATGCTGATCTTGGTAAAGCCCGGCAGGGTATTGATCTCGTTAAGATATATCTGGTTAGTTGTCTTGTCCACGAAGAAGTCCACTCTCGCGAAACCTTCTCCATCGATCGCCTGATAGGCTTTGACGGCTATATCCTTGATCTCCATGGTGATCTCGAAAGGAAGGTCCGCAGGTATTACCAGGATGGACTTGCCGTCGATGTACTTATCTTCATAACTGTAGAATTCCGCGCCTGCGATGATCTCTCCGAGTTCTGCCACCTCAGGCTCTTCGTTGCCGAGGACAGCCGCCTCGATCTCTCTGGCATTTATCGCTTCCTCGACTATGAGCCTCTTGTCGTATCTGAAGGCCAGTTCACAGGCTTCGAAGAATTCCTCTCTGTCATGTGCCTTGGTTATGCCTACAGACGATCCCATATTGGCTGGCTTGACGAAGCATGGGTAGCCAAGATTCTCTGCCACGGCTCTCTCCACTTTGTCCCTGTCCTCAAGGTATTTGTATCTGAAAAGCGCCCTGTGTTTGCAGATTGGGAAGCCTACCTTCTCGAACACGTCCTTGGCGGCCAGCTTATCCATGGCAAGCGCCGAAGCGAGCACTCCACAGCCGCCGTAGGGCATATTGATCGTCTCGAAAAATCCCTGCAGCTTGCCGTCTTCACAATACGGTCCGTGCACGATCGGAAGGATGAAGTCTGCCCTGGCTTTGAGCTTGTTCAGGGCGAAGTTCTTTGAACGTCTCTCCCATGTGCCGTCGTCCAGACGATCTGCGACCCAGCTGAAGTCCTTGCCTTTGGGCGGCGTGATCTCTCTCCAGCGGCCCTTCTTCGTGATGCCGATGAAGACCAGATCATGCTTCTCCTTATCTATGGCTCTTATGACGGATGCCGCCGACATGAGCGATACCTCATGCTCTGACGAGCGTCCTCCGAAAATTATAGCGATCCTGTCTTTATCCACTGATTGCCTCCAGTATATTCTCCAGTTCTTCTTTTGAAAAATGATATCTCTTCAGACAGAACTGACAAACCAGCTCCGCCTGTCCGTCTTCTTCGATGATCTCCCTTAGATCCTTCGTGCCTATCGTCATCAGCACCTGCTCCAGTCTCTCCCTGGAACAGTCGCATTGCCAGACGAGGTCTCTTCTGTCCAGCACCTCCACGGCATATTCGGGAGGCATGCCGCCGAAGATCCTCTGGAGCATCGATTCCAGTATGCCCTCGGTCGTCTTGCCAGCGCCCTTCTCCGTCTCTTCATCCACGATCGTTGTGATCGGCGGGAGGCCCTTCAGCATATCCTCGAGCGCATCCACCGCTCCCTCTTCACCGCCGGGAAGCATCTGGATGAACATGCCGCCTGCGGCCTTGATGCTCCAGTCCTTGTCCACCTTGACTCCGAGGGATATGGCTGTATTCTGCTGCTCAGATATATAATAGTAGGCCGTGAGGTCGTCGGCTATCTCTCCGTCCACAAGGGCAATGGTGCCCACGTAGGGTTCTTTGAGACCCAGATCCTTAATGACCGTGAGTTCGCCGATCCCCAGAGAACCGCCCACGTCCAGCTTGCCTTTGTCGTTCAAAGGAAGGTCGCAGTTCGGATTGGCTATGTAGCCCTTGACCCTGCCGTCCTGGGTAGCCGTAGCCAGGATCTGCTCCGCCGGGCCATCTCCCTTGAAGAGCACAGTTAGCTTGTCTCCCTCGTTTTTGAGATCCAGGCCCATCAGGCCCGCGCCTGTCAGCACCCTGCCGAGGCCAGCCGAAGCCAGAGGCGTGGTATCGTGTATCTTCCTCGCCTCTTCAACGAGATCTGTCGTTATGGCCAGATATACGCGGTATGATCCGCTTTTGTCTATCGCTGTTAATACGTTACTCATATCACTCCATATTTTTACATCTTATTTTATCATATTTCACATATTTTTTACACATAAATTACACAAAAGTTCAATATAATTTCTGTGTACTAAGGAAAAGTACGCGATACAGATAATCAACAGATATTTGATACAGGAGGCAACATCAATGGATGATTGGGAAAAATTCAACTACAGCGATTCTTCATCTTCAGTGAGAGAATCAGCGCCTAAGGTAAAGACGGTATACACCGACTACGGCGCAGGTACTGAAGGTGCCGGTGCTTATGCCAGGGAACCGAAGTATGTGACCCGCAAGATGATGATCATCACGGTCATAATCTGCATGCTGCTTTCAGCTTTCGTGGGCGCAGCCTGCTACGCGCTGGCCATGTCCACCTTCGGAGGCACCACAGTAGACAAGACCATCAAGACCACCAACTACAACCTTACAAGGGCTACGGGAAGCGTGCTCTCCCTTCAGGAGATAATCGCAAAGAATGAAAACTCCGTAGTCGCCATCTCCACGGAAACGGTTTCCACCGACTTCTGGGTAGGCCAGTATGTCACCCAGGGCGCGGGTTCCGGAGTCATCTATTCCGAGGATGGTTACATCATCACTAACAATCACGTCATAGACGGAGCCTCCAACATCAAGGTCACCCTCTACGACGGCACAGAGTATGATGCCACTCTCGTGGCGACCGATTCGATGACAGATATCGCGGTCATCAAGATCGACGCGACAGGACTGATGCCCATCACCATGGGTGACATGACAAACGTCAACGTCGGCGATGCGGTCGTTGCCATCGGCAACCCTCTGGGCACCCTTTCGGGAACTGCCACAGAGGGTATCGTAAGCGCGCTCGAGAGAGAGATAACGCTTGACGGCAAGCAGATGACTCTGATCCAGACTTCAGCTTCGATCAACCCCGGCAACTCCGGCGGCGGACTTTTCGACCAGTACGGCAACCTCATCGGTATCGTAGTGGCCAAGTCTTCCGGATCCGACGTTGAGGGCCTTGGCTTCGCTATCCCCTGCGACAAAGTAGCCACGGTAGCTAAATCTCTCATAGAGAACGGCTACGTTGAGGGCAGACCTCAGGCCGGCATCGTGATCATCGACCTGACTGATCCAAGCACTGCCATGCAGTACGGCGCGACCATCACAGGCGTCTACATCAAGGAAGTCACCGGCAAGAATGCCACCAAGGCCGGTCTCCAGCCCGGAGATCTGATCTACTATCTTGACGACGAAAAGATCACTTCCACCGGTCAGCTGGTAGCTCTGATCCAGTCTCACCAGATAGGCGACACGGTCACCTTCACGGTCGTGAGAAACAACGAGATGGTCAAGATCGACGTTGAACTGGAAGCGTCACAGCCTGAACAGCAGAAGCAAAGCGTTAGCGATTCAGGCAATTAAATAATAAGTTCTAATTATTGAGAATTAATTGAGGGTGCTTCTCAAGGTTCGGTTAAAGCCTTGGGTGGCACCCTCATTTACTAATGAATCTCCGAGGCACTCATATCGGAGAATTTTTTGCGTTATGTTGGATTATTCTGTACTGGATCTCAGTCTCATTTTAAAAAACTCATTTCAGACTGGGTTCTTAGAGTCGAATCTCAGTCTCATTTGAAAAATCTCATTTTTGACTGGGCTTTTATAAATGGATTCCAGTCTCATTTGAAAAATCTCATTTTTGACTGGGTTTTTATAAATGGATTCCAGTCTCATTTAACATTTTTTAAATTAAACTGGGTTTTGGCACTGTAAATTCCAGTCTTTTTTGGCATTATTACTGCAAGACTGGGGTTTCAGAAAATTATGCCAGTCTTTTTTAGCATTATTTCTGTGAGACTGCTTCTAGTCGCAAATAACCCAGTTATTTTTGTGATTTTTGCTATGAGGCTGGTGCGGGTAGCATTATAAAAACCCCGCGTTCTCACGTGGGGTTCATGTCTCCTTATGTGTATATCGTCGCTCTTTTGTCTGGAGTCTGTTTCTGGCTATCCAAATAACTTTGAGCCTTTATTTCTTCAGGCCTGCGAAATGCTTGCTGAGCTGGCCTTCCTCGCTAATGACGAAATCTTTGAGTCTGGATACGTGGACTTCAGCGTGGCGTCTGGCGCTGTTCGCGTCTCCGCTCACGATCGCTTCCACGATCTCCTGATGCTCCATAGGCTGATTCTTGAACCTGGAGAAATCTTCATAATATATATATCTGAATCTCAAAGCCAGTTCCTGGACCTGTGAGACCATCTTGATCAGAGTCTTGTTTTCGCTAAGACCTACGATGTACTTGTGGAACTCCTCATCTTTTTTGATGATCTCGCTCACGTCGCCGGATTCTACAGCCTTGCGGTATTCCTCGGTGATGCGGATCAGCTGGTCCTTGTCCTCTTCATCGATCTTCTGGGCGGCCAGGCCTGCTGCCATGCCTTCCAGATCCTGCCTTACCTCGAGCACGTCTTCCATCTCCTTGGCGGAAATGTCCGATGCGTAGGCGCCTCTTCTGGGCTCGATGGTGACCAGACCTTCCTTCTCGAGCTTTCTGATGGCCTCTCTCACCGGCGTGCGGCTAACGCCCATCTCGTCAGCCAGGTCGACTTCCATCATCCTGGTGCCGGGCGCGATCTCGCCCACCATGATCTGGCGCTTCAGCTCCTCATATACGATCTCTCTTAATGGTCTGTGATTCTGTAAACTGAAATTAATCATTACTTTCCTCTGATCCTTCTCATATTTCCCGCAAAATAACTGTCATAGCCGAGTTCCTTGAACTTCCGGGCGGCGTGTTTTGCGTCTGCGATATTTTCACAAAAGCCTATGACCGTCGGGCCGCTGCCGCTCATCATGGCCAGTCTGACTCCTTCGGTTCCTGCTATAAGCTCCTTGAGCTCCCTGACCTCCGGATAAGCCTTCAAAGTATAGGCTTCTAGCACGTTTCCCATCTCTTTAAGCGCAGCTTCCGTGTCGCCTTTAAGAAGCGCTTCCGTGAGCTTCTCTCCGTCGGGATGATCGAGCTCGCCGGCTTCATCGATCCCGCGGTAAACTTCCTTCGTACTGACTCCGAACCTAGGCTTAGCCAGAAGAAAACTCATGTCCAGGTCCTTCGATATCGGCGTCAGCTCCTCTCCTCTGCCCCTTCCCATAGCGCAGGTGTATCTGCTGTTCTGGGTCAGGATCATGAAGGGCACGTCCGAACCGAGCTCAGCGCCTATCGCGCAGAGCTTCCTCGTGTCGAGACCTAGCTCCCAGAGCCTGTTCAGTGCGATCATCACAGCGGCTCCGTTGCCGCTTCCGCCTGCCAGGCCAGCCGCCACCGGTATCCTCTTCATAATGTCTATGGACAAGCTGCCGTACTTCATCATGCCGAGCGATGCAGCATGCTTCTCCATAAGAAGCACCGCTTTGTAGGCAAGGTTCCTCTCGTCCGTCGGGAGGTACGGTCTGTTAGTCTTAAGTTCTATCTTCAGTTGTCCGGACTCTGCGTCCTCCTGCCACCTTATATCGAGCTCGTCATAAAGGGAGATCTGCTGCATCACAGTAGCCACCTCGTGGAAACCGTCTTCCCTTATGCCAAGCACGTCCATGGACAGGTTTATCTTGGCGTATGATCTAAGGTTTATTTTTTCTTACCTTTGCCTTTGACTTTTTTCTTGGTTTTGCTCTTGGCGTATCTGGCTTCTCTCTCGGCTCTCGCCTCGGCCTCCGCCTTCCTGCCTGTGATGTATGAGCTTCCGCCGCTGGCTACCGTGCGGACGGTCTTGACTCTATAATGG
>JAFYJM010000063.1 GCA_017538125.1 Bacillota bacterium | reverse complement strand
TCAGCGATCCTGAACTTAGCTGCCATGCCGTTGTTTTCTTCTTTGCAAGGCTCAACGTGGCAAAGTCCCAATCCCATATCAGTTCTGATATCGGACATCGTTACTACGTCGCAGAGATCTGCAACGCTTACGCCGAGCTTAGAAGCTACATACTCTTTCGCCTCGTCGATCTTCATCTTCTTAGCGAGCTGCATTCTGAGTACCAGGTCACCTGCCGTACGTACTCCTCCCATGCCAGCACAAATCGCATGTGTAGCCTCCTGGCCCAAAGGATCACCAACGCCTACCTAGAAACCGTCGATCTTGCCCAGTTCGACGAGAGCCTTATCAGCTCTTGACATAACGTCTACAGGCATGATCTCCACCATAGGAATTCCGCATACGCCCATACCAACGTCTGCGTGTACCGGGATGTTTGCTACCTTGGTACAAGCCTGGACAAAGGTAATAACTCTTGCCATGTTCCAAGCAAAAGATTTGTTGCAGTTGGTATTGACTACCAGGCCGAAGATACTTGCACCAGCCTGCTCGACCAGTTTGACCTGATCATGAGGATAAAGGCCGGCAAGTCTCTTGCCGTTGTATTTAAGTCTGCCGTGCATTCCCAAGACGAACTCACCTGCCATACCGATCTCTACAGGGAGATCAGGATGCTTTGTGGTGATAGCTTCGCAAGCCTTAAGAGCAGCCAGGAAGTCAGCGTCTCCGGAAGCTCCGCAGGTATCCAGGTTCATGCCGTCAGCGCCGACGTCGTATACCTGGTCCGCCACGAAGCAGATATCCTTGACTGAAAGGTCTACAGCTGCTTCCTGAGCCTCCATAGCTTCCTTGATGTGTCCGTCAGGAAGAAGTGTTGCCCAGTTGCCTACAGGTCCGTCGGGCTGTGTGTAGAAGCCCATATCAGGCATAGCTCCGTAGAACAGAGGCATCGTAGTAACGTTCAGAGCTTGCTTGAGAGCTCCGGCTTCACGCTTGGCTACACCTTTGGCAGTCTTGTAGTTATAGTCCGTGTTTCCGATATCTACTGAGTCGCAGCCAAGGCATCTCTCATAGATAAGGGATTCCATTTCTTTAGGAAGGGGCATCTGGGACTTGACGTTGATCTTGTATCCACCGGAGTCGTTGGTAAGAACGATCTCGCGTCCGGGTTCTACGCCAACCACGCCGCCGGGCATGGTAATGATCTCATAAAGTCTTTCGAAATCCTCTTCGCTCATGGGATCGATCTTGCCGCGCTTGACGGCATCCGCCATGCCTTCACGCATGTCGGCACGGATCTCTTCTTCTGTCATATATACGACAGAACCGTCTCCCATTCGGGTGTGAAATTTCTTTTCTTCTGCCATATCGTTTTCCTTTCTTAAGATTACTTGATCATCTCTTTGATGCTTTGAACTTAGCTAATTCTTCAGCTTCCCTCTCGCCTTCTTCCACGATGTTGTGGATAGCTCTCTGAATATCTTCAGGAAGCGGCTCGGGGTGATAGTTCTCCAGGATATCGATAGCCTTGGCATGCGCGGCTTCCGTCATGGTCATTGAACCTTTCTTCTCCCAGGTCTCTCTCTGAGTACGATCGATATACTGAGTGGTCGAAAGTTCTTTTCTCATGTACTTCAGGGTATGTCTGGTGGCCAGATAGTTGTTGGCAGGACCTACCTCCTTGATAACGTCCAGTGCCAATGTGTCTTTGTTTACGGGGATGCCGTAGATAAGTCTCCTTGACATTCTCGCGATCTCCGCGTCACAAAGCAGCTGTTCATAGCTCATCGTCATACCCATCTCCATCATTCCCATGCCGTAGATCAGGTTGGAACCTGCGAGGGCGGGAACAACGTTTGTGATGGTCTTCTCATGTCCGAGTTGGACATCGAAACATTTGCTGTCCGCCTACGTGCCGCCTACGTTGGTAGGTATTCCGTAGTAGTGACCGATCTGACCGACCGCTGCGGAGCACATTGCGTGCTCAGGCGCTCCTACGGGAGACTGCGCGGTCTTCATGTCCATGATGGTAGTCGACGTACCGTAGAGTATCGGGTTGCCGGGGTTCAGGATCTGTGACAGTGTGATACCTGAAAGGATCTCAGCATTGGTACATACCAGAGTTCCTGCCATGGTGGCGGGAGTTGTGGCTCCGCAAAGTCCCATGGAAAGGATATCGATCGGAAGTCCGTACTTAGCTGAAAGCCTGATGATGGAAGTCTCATTCTCATTCACTTCCAGAGGGCTGTTCGGGCAGGCACCCATTGTGATGATGGGTCTTTCCCTCAGCTTGTCGTATCCGCCCTGGATAAGGGCTGCCATATCGATGAATCTCTGAGTGTTCTTGATACCTTCAAGGTCGTGAGCGAAGTTCTTAGTAAGGTTGTTAAGAACGACTTCCGCCTCGTGAAGGGATCTTACCTTCTGGTTTACGTCTCCTGCGGTTACCGCGATGGAGAAGCAGTTGATCTCAGGGATGGCATCGATGAATCTGGCTACGTTTCCAAGGTCTTCCTTGGTGGATTCTCTCAGCTCACCTGTGTAAGGGTCGAAGATAAAAACGCCGGTACCGAAGTTCTTGTAGCAGACCTTCTTGCCTCCGAGAACGGTATCGTTCTTCGGGTCTCTGCCGCAAAGCGTTATCTCCGCAGGTGTGGATTCGATGGCATCATTTACCAGTCCCTTGGGGAACCTTACTCTGTCGATCTCATAGTCGACTTCACAGCCTGCTCCTTCTAAAATTTCCAGAGCTTCCTTGCCGTGCATCTGTACACCGTAGTCGTGCATGAGATCCAACGTCGCTTCATGGATGGCATCGAGATCCTCGTTGGTGAGCACATGATAACCGAGCATGTCGTTATCATACGTAAATTTTTTGCTCATGATTCACTCTCCAAATAAATACTCTTATGATCGCTTAGTTATTATTCGCGATCCAGTCCATAATGAAGTTTACGGTGTCAGACGCGTCTTCGCAGTACTGGTCCGCGCCGATCTTATCTGCCCAGCGTCCGGTTACAGGCGCTCCGCCTACCATAGTCTTTACCTTGTCACGGATACCGGCTTCTTTCAGTGCTTCCTCGATATCCTTCTGTACTGTCATGGTGGTGGTGAGCAGAGCCGATGATCCTACGAACTCAGCATTGTGCTCGATGGCTGCGTCTACGAAATTCTGAGCGGGAACTTCTCTTCCGAGGTCAATGACTTTGACGCCATTGGTCTTGACGAGAGAAGCTACGATGCCCTTGCCGATGTCATGTACGTCGCCTTCTACAGTTCCGATTACCAGAGTACCCTTCTGCTGTACCTGGGACATGTCCATCTTGCCTTCGATCTCAGCCGATACGACCTTCATTACTTCGGTAGCGAAAATGAGCTCAGGAAGGAAGATCTCTCCCATTCCGAACTGGTCGCCCAGTTCTTTCATGCCGGCGCTGTAGCCATCTGTGAGTAACTCTACCAGATCAAGGCCTTCTGCTTCGGCTTCTTCAAGTGCTTCCATGGCCATATCCTCATCAGCTTCGATGATGGAATCCTTGGCTTTCTCAAAAATAGCTTCTTTTGACATTTTTTCCTCCAAACATTTTATATAAAATAACTTTTCATCCGATACATATGGTTCTCCATACTCATATGTATCTTAATTATACTATAAATACTAGGATAAATGGTTAAAAGAAAATGCGATTTATTTGCAATACTATCTTATTTTCTTGCTTTATTTCATGGTCGGGTGAGCAACATAATCAAAATTCGCAAAGAAAAGCAGGCCGGCATG
Source organism: Bacillota bacterium (assembly GCA_017538125.1). GTDB lineage: Bacteria > Bacillota > Clostridia > Peptostreptococcales > Anaerovoracaceae > RUG754. The sequence goes on along the minus strand of JAFYJM010000063.1, from coordinate 12,478 downwards.
CGCCGACCCGCTATGAATCACATATCACATGGCTTATTTTTTAGCCTGTTTGCCCAGGATCTCGCACTTCATGCCAAGGCTTTCGAAGAAAGCTTTGATCTCTTCTACCCTCTCGTCTGAAGGAGCCTCGAAGGTCTCAGGTTCCAGTCCGATATTTCTCATCTTCGATACTCCAAGAGTGTGATAAGGCAGCAGGAACACATTCTCAAGTCCCAGTTCTCTGTATAAAGACCCGGACGCTTTGATCATCGCATCCGTATCGTTCACGTCCTTTATGAGAGGCATCCTCATCAAGATCTTCGGCCTTACATCCGGATCAGCCGCAAGCTTTCTGAGATTGTCCAATATAAGCTCGTTGGACTGGCCTACGTACTCCCTGTGCACCTCGTCGTCTATTGCCTTCATGTCGTATAGAATATTTGTGACCGCAGGATCCTTCGCCATGGCAAGAAGCCTTTCTCCGTCACCATAGCCTGATGTGTCCAGACAAACTCCAATGCCCTTCTCATAAGCAAGTCTTATCAGTTCCTCACAGAAGTCCGCCTGCGAGAGCATCTCTCCTCCCGAGATCGTCATACCGCCACCGGTGTGATCATAGAAGCCCTTGTCTTGAGCGACGTATTTGATCACCTCTTCAGGCGTCATCTCCTCGGCTACCGGATCCAGTGAATTGGCATAGCAGATCTCCGTGCACTTCATGCAGCGGTCGCACTTCTCACGGTCTATGTCTATCCTGCCATTCTCGTCCACGAAGACCGCGCCTCTGGGGCATTCCTTGATGCAGTAACCGCATTTGATACAGCTGTTTGGCAGCCTTATTATATCCTGTTTAAAATCGATAAGCTCCGGATTATGGCACCACCTGCAGTTAAGAGGACAGCCCTTCAGGAAAACCGTAGTCCTTATCCCGGGGCCATCCTCCGTACTGAACTTCTGAAGTGAGCCAACCAGAGCGGTAAGCCTTTTATCGCTCATCGATCTCTCCTCTTGTAATACCCGCGCAGATCATATCCCGCGCAGCGTTTTTCACTTAAGCCGTTTCCTCTTCCAGGTGCGCTGTCCTGTAGATGATGGCCTCCTGAGCGCTTTCGTCGAGTTCCGTGAAGTAAGCCATATAGCCCGCCACACGGACCATGAGTCCCTTGTAGTTCTCGGGATTCTTTTGGGCGTCTCTTAAAGTCTTGGTATCCACAACATTGATCTGGATGTGCTCGCCGCCGTGGTCGAAGAAAGTCTTGATGACGCCTTCGATGATGGTGAGTCCCTTCTCACCTTCAACACCCTTAGGGTCGAATCTCAGGTTAAAGAGAGCTCCGTCATGGAAAGCATCCTGACCCATGGAAGCGACCGAAAGAACTGTAGCCGTAGGGCCGTTCACGTCTCTTCCCATCATCGGAGAAGCGTTGTCACAGAGAGGTTCACCGGCCAGTCTTCCGTCAGGAAGAGCGCCTGTGACCTGTCCATGTGAAACGTTCACGGTCTGCGAGTGCACGTTGAAGGAATACCAGCCGCCTCTCGCATCATGCCAGGTCTGTACGTTGTCCGCGATGAAGTGCATCATCTCTTTATAGATCGCGTCCACGTGCTCGTTGTCATTACCGAACTTGGGAGGCTTGTTAAGAAGAAGCTGTCTCAGTCTCTCATAGCCTACGAAGTTAGCGCCACAGGCCTTGATCAACTCATCCATAGTGACGTCCTTATCCTCGAAAACGCACTTTTCAACAGCTGCGATGGAGTCTGCCAGATTGGCGGCTCCTGTGATATAAAGTCCCGCTGTGGAATACTTCGCTCCGCCATGCTGTACGGATTTACCGGACTCAACGCAGCCCTTGGTCACCATGGATGCGAAGATCACCGGATATCTGTTCATGTGGATGGATTGCATGAGGTTGTAGCCTATCCTGATCAGATCATAGTGGTGAAGGATCTGCTTCTTGAGAGCGTCCTTGAACTCTTCGATGTTCTTGAACTCTCTCGGATCTCCGGTCTGGAGGCCCATTAGTTTGCCTGTCGAAGGATCTACGCCATTATGGAGCACGAACTCGAGCATCTTGCCCATATTGACATAACCGGCGTCAGGCGATCCGTCCGTGGATCCGCCTCCGGGTCCGGGCTGGATGCAGCCCACGATGGTCCAGTCTCTGGCTTCCTCGATTGAGCAGCCTTTGCCGAGAGCCATCTTCATGGCAGCGTTATCGTTGAAGAATCCCGGGTTCGCCTGTCCGTCTTGGATCATCTCACAGCCTTTTCTGATCAATTCTTCAGGAGTTCCCTCCCAGACCCTCACGGCCATTACCGGCTGGGTGGTCTTGAGTCTGTTTGCGACTTCAAGACACATATATGAGAGCTCGTTCGTCGCGTCTCCGCCTTCGGGCTTCTGTCCGCCTACGATCAGGATCTCCCACATTGGATAGCCCGCAAAGGACGTAGCGTACCACTTATCTCTGACCTCATAGACCTCGCAGGATTTGAGGTAGAGGCAGGCCAGCATCTCGAAAGCTTCTTCCTCAGTGATCCTCTTCTCATCGATCACGTCTTTCTTATAGAAAGGCCACATGTACTGGTCGAATCTGCCGTAGCCGTTGGCTGTGGTGCAGACCTCGATGTGGAAATACACGTGTACGAACCAAATCATCTGGAGCGCCTGCCAGAAGGTCTCAGGCGGGTTCTCGGGTACTACTCTGCAGTTAGCGGCTATACCCAGAAGCTCTGCTTTCCTCTTATCGTCAGTGCATTCAGCCGCCTGGCGTTCAGCCTCTTCAGCCATTCTGTGAGCATAGGTGATAAGTCCCTGACACTGGATGATGCAGGCCTTCCAGTAATCTATCTTAGCCTGTTCTTCCATAGATGAAGGGATCAGGTTGTCGATATTCCTCTGGCACTCTTCCATGTAACCCTTCATGCCGACTTTTAAGATCTTCTCATGGTCGCAGGTGGTCTCTCCTGATACGCCGTTTGTGAGGCCGACAGTGATTATATCGTCCTTCATGCAGGCTCTGATATGAGGCGGAAATGCTGTCGCCGCTATATCCTCCATAGCCTTGCCGTCCCAGTACTTCAAAGTCTCCAGGATCTGCTCCCTGTCCTCATGCGTGATGTCGTAAGGGTCCTTGGTCCTTGTCACGAAATCATCGATATCCGAGATATACCATGAGCTCGACTGGAACTCCGGATAGAGGTTGGCGCCTCTGTACCTGTTAGTCGCGGTACCGACAACCAGTTCATCTTCCATGATCAGGGTGGTCATATGCTCCATAACATAGTTAGTCACCTTGGCTCTGAAGATGGGCACTGCATCGCCCGCGAACTGTTTATATGCTTCTGTTGCCAGGACGATACGCTCTGCCGTAATGGCCGGTCTGGTGTTCCAGAGTTTCTCCCTCATCCTGGACAATCTTTCGTTCAAATAAATATCTTTCATTTTTTCCTCCGTTTAAACTGGGGGGGGGCTTAACCTAACATCATACCGCCGTCGATCAGCAGATTCGTCGAGTTTACATAGCTTGCGTCATCTGTGCAGAGCCAGTATACACCGTTTGCGATCTCAACAGGTGAAGCGACTCTTCCCATAGGCCCAAGTGTGATGTCAGCTGCGCCTGTGATGGCCTCGAAGTCTTCCAGTGATACCTTGAGCATATTGGTGTCTACCCATCCGGGTGATACGGAGTTGGCTCTGATGCCCATTCCGCCGTACTCGTTCGCTACGTTCTTCGTCATTCCGATAACCGCCCACTTACTGGAGCCGTAACCTATCTCCCATGTATAACCGGTCATACCTGATACTGATCCAAAGTTGACGATAGCGCCCTTCTTCTGTTCTACCATCTGAGGGAGCGTGTACTTCATCATAAGGAAGGTACCGAATGCGTTTATCTCGTAGATCCTCTTGAAGTTCTCAAAAGTATAGTCGATCGTGGGAGCATATTTGCCGCAGATGCCTGCTGCATTAATGAGAGCATCGATCCTGCCGCAATCTTCTATGATCTTCGCGATGGTTGCCTTTACCTGATCCTCGGATGAAATATCAATTGCATATCCTGCAACCTTCGAATCATCATAACCCAGTTCATCAATGGCTTTTTTGATCGGTTCATCAGCTATATCGAGTAAGCATGCAAAATATCCGTTGTCAACAAATTTCTTAACGATCTGTTTGCCGATACCGCCGCCGGCTCCTGTTACTACAACAACTCTTTCTGACTTCATTTGATCTTACCTCCGTTTATTGATATATCTAATTGATTTGACTGTATTTACGGACATACTTCTTCAGTATGCCTAGTTTAATTTTAGATTAGCGGGGACTTTCGCGCAACAATTATATTGCTCTAAAAATCGATTTTTTTGCTTAGAAAATGCGTCAAAACTCTTTCATTCTTTGCACTTTTGGGTTTATAATAAGAAAAACAGCAAAATAATCCAATTCCACCACAAAAAGGTAACCAAAATGCTATTCGAAAAAATAACCTATCAGGACGATTTCCCTTTGAACATAACCATAGCGAACATCAAGGAATATCCGATCCACTATCATCAGGATACTGAATTCGTTCTGGTCTTAAAAGGTGAGATCGCCTTAAAAAACGGCTACTGCACATATCTTCTTCACGAGGGTGATATATTCACCAACTCCGGGCATGAGGTCCACAGCCTGACATCGACCGGCAGTGACAACGTAGTCGCGGTGATCCAGATCAGCACTCACTATTTCTCACAATATTTCCCGAACCTGACCAAGGCTTGCTACAGGACTTATACAAACAAAGGCCATACCAAGAAGCATGACGCTCTAAGGGAGAAGCTTTTGGAGATACTTCTCCAGTACTCGATCAAAGGCTTCAATTACAGATCAGAGTGCACTTACATGATGGTCGATGTCATCAAGTACATAGACAAGTATTTCAACCTCTTCGCCTTCGAGGGCGACGTCGTGGTCAACTTCGAGTCCGGCAATCAGATAACCATCGACCGTATCAGCCGCATCATCGGCTACATTTATGAATTCCACTCAGACCAGATAACGCTAAACGATCTCGCGGACATGGAGCACCTGTCCACCTTCTATCTCAGCCATATCATCAAAAACTACACGGGCATGAACTTCCGTGAGTTCCTCTGCTTCGCCAGAGTCGAATGGTCGGAGATAGACCTTCTCGAGACCAACAAGAAGATCTCAAGGATCGCGCGTGACGTGGGCTTCTCCACGACCTCTTATTACGAAAAATACTTCCGCAAGTGGTTCGGTACTGATCCACAGACTTACCGCGAGCAGCATATGCCGCTCGTAATGAGCGATATACGTCAGGGAGAGATGCAGGGTCTTAACTCGAACGAGACGATCTCCATCATAAGGAAGTCACTCTCCTCCCTGAGTTCACAGAACCCCAGCAAGACGCATGTTAATGCCCTTAAACTGGAGCTGAACGTGAACACCCAGTCTCCATCCATATCAACACTGGATCACTATCTTGATGTGCATATAACGCTGGACGACTTCAAGTCGCTCGGATATTCTATCTTCGGCTTAATAGCCGATCTGAACCCGAGAAGAGTGACCATTCTCACTGAGCCCACGGATACGCTTTCGGACATCAACAGGGTCAAGATACTCATGACTTCTGCGGGCTTCGAAGTCGGTCATAACGAGAACACACCTGCCACCTATACTGTCTCCTATGGATATGACTCTATCGCCTATCCTATCTTCCTTTTCAACAGAGTCCTGAAATCCAAAGAACAGTGGATCAAACTCAGGCTGAGGGATCCGGCCACAGACTCATCAATAATCAAAGGATTCCCGGCTGCGCTCACATCTGATGGTATCAAGAAGCCCGTATACTATGCCTATCAGGCTTTGAGCGCTATCTCCGGTGAGATAATCTACTGGGGCAAACAGTACTGCGTCATTCGCTCTTACCACAGAGGCAAACCTTTCTACATCATCATCTGCTGCAATTTCAGCGAGCAGATCTATAACCTTTGCGTCAAGGACTCCACCGTTCAGAACGTTAAGGACGTGATCAACGACTTTAAGGACGAGGTGGACATATCCATGAATATGTCCATCGATCAGGGCATGTATACGATAATGAAATATTCCCTCTCAAGGAGCAACGGTATATTCTCTTACCTCTCCACGCTTAATTTCCCTAGCGGCGTGCATGAGCTGCAGTCTCTGCCTGGCATCGTGTCCACACAGCCGGAGCTTGACATGTACGTGGAAGATGTGAGAGCAACTTTTAACATCAACTTTTCGATCAAGGGCGCGGGCATCCAACTGGCTGTCATCACGCCCAAGGAGTAGCCTTGAAAGACGATCATAGAAAGCATGAGCTTCTGGCATTCTTCGGTCTCATCCTTGCTGCCCTTTTCTGGGGCATCAGTTATCCTTTGACCAAGTATGTGGAGGCTGTTCCGACATTCTATATAATTTCAATAAGATTTTCCTTGGCAACCCTGGTTTTGAGCATATGTGGCTTCCGTCACTTCAGAAATCTCAACTTCGACACTCTGAAGTTTTCATTCATTCTGAGCTTTATAGTGACGGCAATGTACATTTTCAATATCGTGGGAGTCAAGTACACCACATCAGTCAAAGCATCGTTTTTCACCACACTGAGCTTTCTGGTGTGCCCTGTGATCAACTGGCTGCTGTATAAGGTAAAGATCTCTAAGATCATCGGTCGAAGCGCTCTGATCTGCCTAGCGGGTACCTGTATGCTCTGTTGGAAACCGGATTTGGGTGGCCTCGTGATAAACCTTGGTGATGTGCTTTGCGCACTGGCATCCGTCGCCGGTGCCATCAACATCATTTACATGGAAAAAATATCCCACAGGGCAAATATCGACAACACCATGTTCACCATTTGCCTGATGTTTTTCATTTCCGTCTGGGGCACCCTGATCGCCTTGGTGAGAGGAGAGTTCGCCTACCATTCGATGGTCGTCTCCTCCGAAATGACGGCTATGATCATCATGGGACTTTTCTCAAGCGCAGGCGCCTTCATTCTCCAGATCCACTGTGAGAAGCTGGTTCCTTCCAATAGGGTCGGCATCATTTTCTCACTGGAGCCTGCCTCAGGCTGCATCCTTTCAGTGCTACTCATTCATGAGACCATGTCCCTGATAGGCTGGCTCGGTGCGGTGGTAATCATGATATCGATAATATATATGGAACTGGCAAACAACAAAGAACAGGCTAAACTATCAGACAGGAAGGTAAATTGAAATGTCAGAAAAATACACGATCACAAGATACGAAACAGATGTCCCGATGGATGAGTTCATAAAGGTTTACTTCAATTACGAGGAGACTCACAAATTATGTCAGGCCTGTCCGGGCTACTCCGGCACCTGGGCCTGTCCTCCTTTCGATTTTGATCCGAAGGATCATCTCTCACAGTTCTCGACCTTCCACATGATAGTGGACAAGATAGACAACTCCAACGCAACTTCTGCAGAGGAGGCTCAGGAATGGCTTTTCAGCGAGCTGGACCGTTTCAACCGGAACCTGCTGGATATCGAGAGCCACATCCCCGGAAGCCGCGCAATGGCCGCGCAAGAATGCCAGTACTGCAAAAAATGCGCACGTCAATCCGGCATCCCATGCATACATCCGGAGCTGATGCGCTACAGTTTAGAGTCCATCGGCGCCTTCCCCGTGAAGCTGGTCCACGACAAACTTGGCTTCGACATACTATGGTCAGACGGTGAATCCATACCGGAGTATTACCTGATGGTAGCAGGAGTGCTGATGAAATAAGTATAAAAGAACCCGCACATAAATGCGGGTTTTTCATATATAATCACATTCAAAAGGGATGACTCTCAGTTCTCGTCACTTGGAACAGTATCTTCGAAGGACTTGATTCTTGGGACACACGCAAAACTCGCTACGCTCAGACAGTTGCGTGTGTCAGCCAATCATCTGCGTCCTTCTTCAGACAGTTCCAACGCTCCTCGAAAAAGAGTCATCCCTCTTAACGTAATCACACATAAAAAATCCCGCGTTCAATGCGCGGGATTTGATTTATTTACGTTTATGGATGTTGAGCTTCTTTCTGAGGAGCGTTGAAACAGACGAAAGTTCGCCGACGCTGATCGGCTCGATACGTGCAGCTGTCTGAGCCATCTTAGATGGCGAGTTCTGCACGTATCCCGAGAAGCGAGGCGGACTGAGTATCTGTTACAAGCGACGAAGACCGGAAGCGAGACATCCGATGAAGGTAATATAAAACAAAACCCGCGCTTTGTGCGCGGGTTTGATTTTGCATTTGTGATCCTTAATTAGTTGTGGATCTTTTCTCCGATGTTGCCGATGTGGCCTTCTGCACGGAGTTCTGCAAGTCTCTGCATAGCATATTCATGTGCTTCTTCAGGAGCGCCTGCAGGCTTACCTTCTTTGATCTTGCCGCCGAAGAATCCGGTCTTGGAACCGTCAGCAAAGATGATATTGCCTCCCCAGGAAGCGGTAAGAAGGGAAATGATAGGATTCAGGATGTTTGTGAAGCACCAAGGCAGATATGCCATGGTGGAAACCTGAAGCATGCCGGAGTGATATACACCGCAGCTGGACCAAGGTACCAGAGGGCTGAACAGTGTTCCGCCGTCTTCCTGGCATCTTGAAAGCAGGTTTCTGGAAAGACCCATCTCGTCCACTTTCTCTCTGTACATACCGGCAGGGATGATGAGTCCCAGATACTGGTCGCACATTGTGAGGATGCAGAACATAGCTGTAAGGATGATAGCAGCAGCCATGTGGAAAGGTGTTCTGATCTTCTTGATCATGTTTCCAAGGAGTGACTCTACAGCGCCGGATCTGGAGTACATACCGCCGAATCCGATAGCGATCAGAGCCATGTTGATGGTCCAGAGCATGGAGTCCATACCGCCTCTGTTCATGAGCTTGTCAGCAAGCTCGTTTCCGGTCTCAGTTCCATATCCATAGTGGAGCATCTCAACGCAGTTTGCGAAGTTAGCACCCTGGAAGATAACTGCGAAAATGCAGCCGATAGCTGATACGAGAAGTACGCCCGGGATAGCCGGCATCTGAACTACTGCGATCACGATGATGGCTAAGATGGGGAGTAAGAGGATGGGGCTCATGAACTGGAAGTTGCCTTCGATAGCATCTGAAAGTCCCTTTACGAGTTCAGGATCATACTGACCGGCATGTCCTGTTAAGGAAAGTGCGCAGTAACCGAGGAAAGCCAGCACGAATGCGGGGAATGTGGTGGCTACCATGGCTCTTACGTGGTCGAACAGACCTGTCTGAGCGGAAGCTGCAGAAAGGTTGGTGGAGTCAGACAGAGGGGAGAACTTGTCTCCTGTGCAGGCTCCGGAAAGAACAGCACCTGCGATCATTGCAGGGTTGATTCCCATTGTAGCTCCGATACTCATGAATGCGATACCCAGAGTAGCGGTTACGGTGTAGGATGAACCAAGCGACAGACCTACGATTGCGCAAAGCAGGCAGACCATCGGAAGGAAGATAGCCGGTGTGAAGATCTTGAGTCCATAGAATACAAGGGCGGGAATGGTTCCGCACCATTCAAATGATCCAACCAGACATCCTACGAATAACAGAATGAACATAGCTTCCAGTGACTGTGACACAGCGTCAAATCCTGCTGCGAGCATTTCCTTGATAGGGATCTTGCAGAGATAGCCAACGAAAGCGCAGGTAACAGCCGCCATCAATACGTAGATATGCGGATCCTGTCCCCATTCGAACAGATAGTTCGAGAGCATAAGTCCGAGAAGTACTAATACCGGCAGGATCGCCAGAAACTTATTGGGCAGTACCTCTCCTTCTTTTCTTTTACTTACTGCCATTATAAACCTCCTGTAGTAAGAATGAATAATAACGCTTGATAGCCTTGATGAATAAACAAAAAATGATTGATTTGCTGTTTTTTACATTTTGGCATACTTATAATAGTAATATTTTACCAAAAGCAATTGTATCTATCAACTAATTGAATTGCTACAAAAAATAATTGACTTGCCATAATAGGCATATTTTAAGTCGTTTTTTTGTATATTCATACAAATTCGCCAATTGGATTGCCATAACAAAAACCGCAGATCCTGCTCTGCGGTTTCGATCAAAATTTATTGAGTTGCTCTACTTCTTCTTCTTCGCCTTCTTCTCAGCTCTGGCCCGCTCTCTGGCATAAGCCATCTTAGCCTTATGCTCCTCATTATCGCGTTCCCTTTGCTCTTCGTCTCTGTCATCAACATACATTTTAGGATTCATCTTCTTAGCCAGTTCCATGACGCCTACTGCGTCTTTCTTGGTGAAGGTGAAGGCTCGGATAGTCACGTCCTTTCCGATTTCCATGAGTACGTTCGGGGCGGCTTTTTTATAGTCGGGCCGCATGGCGGTTATCACATCCCAGCTCCAACTGTAAGGGATCTTGATGCCCAGGAAGTTATAAACTATATGCACGCCCTTCTCGTCAACAATGTGTTCCTTGTCGAAGAATATGGCAGCTATCATGATGACCGCCATTATGATATAAAGCGGGTTGCGCTGCTGATACGACAGAAAAAGTACGATCGCTCCAACGACGACCAACAGGATCTTTCTATCAGATGATCTTTTCTTTACGATGCCTTTGTACTGAACCATGGTTAGTTCCTTCTCGCTTAGCCAAATTTCTCTCCAAGATTATTTTAGCAAAAAATGAAGTGACTAACAACAGTAAACTTTTCTGTTTTTTGATGAAGGCGCAAAAGGTCCGTGATCCTAGTGCCACTTTATGAACTTTTTCTGAATCATTCCCACGATGCCTCCCAGTATGGTGACAACAACTCCGATGACGATTATTCCTGCCGCAGCATGGGTGTAATTAGCATATACGATGCTGTTTTGGATATAATATCCCATGCCGTGGGTGGCGCCCATGAGTTCGGCGAAGTTCAGCATCAGGACAGATGTGGTCATGGTGACCTTCAGGCTGGTGAGTATCCCCGGGATAATGTATGGAAGGATTATCCTGAAAAGCATCACCGGCTGGCTCAGTTTCATGATCCTGGCGGAGTCCAGGATCTCCGGCTCAATGGAGGCGATCCTGTTGATTATCCCCAGAAATTGAGGCCAGAAGACGCCCAGGATCACCACCACCAGCGAGGCGCTCCTGAAAGTGGGCATTATGGCTACCAGATAAGGTGATATGACTATGGCCGGTATCGGCGCCATTACGTTTGCCACCGGATATGCGAAGGCTTTGAGCCGCTTGTTCCAGCCGCAGAACAGTCCAAGCACTATAGCAGCTCCAAGCCCTGCCGCCATTCCTCCAATAAGAAGCGTCATGGAATATGACACGTTAAGAAGCATGGTCCGCCAGTGCTCCACGAAGGTGTAGAACACGTTTTCAGGGGCAGGCACCAGCACAGGATGCGCTATGTCCAGCACGGAGGTGCAGAGCTCCCAGATGATCATCAGTATCCAGACCAAGGTGATGATGTCCGTAGGGCCGGTGCCCACGAAGCCCTTCTCTCTGCGGCTCCTCAGAGCTGAAATGATAAATAGCAGTTCCATCACCGCGATGCCTGCTATGAGCGCGGCAGGTCCCTGCAGTATTGCCTTTGCTTTCGGCGCAAAAATAACTGTGCCCAGGAGGACGGCCAAAAGAAGGTGCGCTATGATAAGTCTCAAAGATTCTCTTCTCATGCCGGACCTCCGCATCTGCAGGACCGCCCTGCGTCCCCGGTATCATTCATCATGATCTCCGAAAGCTGAAGCCTCAGTTCCCTCATAGTCCTTTCCTCCTCCAGGGATATGATGGCTCTGGACCTTCTCAAGGGCACATTGATCTCGTTTATTATCCTGCCGTGATCCATCACGATGATCCGGTCGGCCATGCGTACAGCCTCTGCTATGTCGTGAGTGACGAAAATCGCCGTTCTGGTCCTGTCTTTATCCGAACACCACAGTTGCTCCAACAGATTCTGCAAATCGGCTCTTATCCTCGAATCAAGGGCTCCAAAGGGCTCGTCCAGAAGCAATATGTCCCTATCCATGGCAAGGGCTCTGGCTATGGCAACCCTCTGGCGCATGCCGCCGGACATCTGGTAGGGATGCTTGTTTTTCGCTTCCAGCATTCCCACGTTCTTAAGAAGCTCATCACAAAGCCTGTCCTCTTCTTCCCTGGCAAGACCTTTCCTGGTATGCCTTAAGGCGAAGCGGATGTTGCCATATGCGGTCATCCATGGAAAGAGCGCATAATCCTGAAACACTATTGCCGTGTCGTCTCTGGGTCCATCGGAAGTATTGCCGTCCACGGTAAACCTTCCCTCAGTGGGAAGGCTCAGGCCCGCCAGGAGCCTTAAGAGAGTGGTCTTGCCGCAGCCCGAAGGGCCGACGACGCAGACAAACTCTCCCTTAGGGATCTCCAGGGAAATATTATCCAGCGCTTTTTCACTTTTATCATCTGAGTATGAATAGCTCAGGTTTTCAAGCTTTATCAATTTA
>JAFYJM010000062.1 GCA_017538125.1 Bacillota bacterium | reverse complement strand
TATCCCAATATCAGAGCGGCAAGCGCGGAGATAACCAACCTTAACGCTATTCTGGCACTTCCGAAAGGAACGGAGTATTTCCTCAGTGACCTCCATGGCGAGCATGAAGCATTTATCCATATGATAAGGAGTGCCTCGGGCGTCATAAAATCCAAGATCGATGAGATCTTCGGGCCGGATCTTTCCGTCGAAGAGCGTGACGATCTTGCATCCCTCATATACAACGCAGAGGCGGAGATCAAGCGCAAGAAAAAGACGGAGAACGACTTTGGCAAATGGTGCAGGAAGATGATCTATCAGATGATACAGATCTGTAAATCAGTTTCCGGCAAATATACACGTTCACGTGTAAGAAGCAGACTTCCCGTGAACTTCGCCTACAGCATAGACGAGCTTCTTCACGCAGATGACGAAGCCAACAAGGCATCATACTATACCGCAATCATCAGATCCATCGTGGAATGCGGAGTGGCAGAAGAATACATCAAGGAACTGGCGGAAGTCACAAGCAGCCTTGCCTGTGACAGACTGCACATAATCGGCGACGTATTCGACAGAGGGCCGCACCCGGATTCCATAATGGATTTTCTTATGGATTATCACGATGTGGACTTCCAGTGGGGCAACCATGACATCGTCTGGATGGGCGCGGCCACAGGTAACTGGGCCTGCATTACCAATGTGCTCAGGATGAACATAAGTTACAACAACTTCGATATGCTCGAGATCGGATACGGCATCAATCTCAGACCGCTTTCCAATTTCGCACTGAAGGTGTACGAGGACGACCCGTGCGAATTCTTCAAGCCCCACGTTCTGGACGAAAACAAATACGATCCGGTGGATGAGAATCTTGCGGCCAAGATGCACAAGGCCATCGCTATCTGCCAGTTCAAGGTGGAGGGACAGCGCATCAAAGATCATCCGGAATATGATCTTGATAACAGGCTGTCACTGGAGAAAGTCGACTATGAGAAGGGCACCATGGAGATCAACGGGGAGACTTATGAACTGAGAGACAAGAACTTCCCGACCATCGATCCGAAGGACCCGTATAAACTGACAGACGATGAAAACGACCTGCTCAACAGACTGGAGGCGTCATTCGTCAAGAGCGAAAAACTCCAAAGGCATATCAAGTATCTGTTCAGCCACGGCGCTCTTTACAAATGCGCCAACGGCAATCTGCTTTTCCACGGCTGCATTCCTATGACGGAAGACGGTCAGTTCAAAGAGTGCGATATAGGCGGAGGTCCGAAGAAGGGCAAAGAATACATGGATTATCTGGACGAAGAAGTCCGGAGAGCCTATTACATAGCCAAAAACCCGGACAGTTCAGGCCGCCCGGGGGACATTATGTGGTATCTGTGGCTCGGTAAGGATTCGCCGCTTTTCGGCAAGGATCAGATGACCACCTTTGAGAGATGTTTCATCGCCGACAAGAAGACCCACAAGGAACACACAGTTCCGTACTATAAATTCATAAACGAAAGATCCACGTGTGAGATGATCCTGAAGGAATTCGGACTAGACAAGAAGAGCTCCAAGATCCTCAACGGCCACGTTCCCGTAAAGATAAAAGACGGGGAAAGTCCGGCCAAAGGGGGAGGACTTCTCTACATCATCGACGGAGGCATATCAAAGGCTTATCAGAAGCAGACAGGAATAGCAGGATACACCTTCATATTCAACTCCCGTTTCATGTCTCTTGCGGAGCACAAGCCTTACGAACCGCTCAGGGAAGACGGCACTCAGGTGTTCCACAGTCCCAAACTGACTACGGTATATACCCTTGAGAAAAGAATGCTCATTCGCGATACCGATCAGGGCAGAGAACTGGAGCAGCAGGTTGAGGAACTCAAGAGTCTGATCTGTGCTTACAGAAAGGGCATAATCAAGGAAACTTACTAAAGTTGTAAATATCGGAACAATGGCTTGAATTGTATTAAAAACAGTTGCAGAAACTGCTGTTTTTATGCTATCTTTATAATGAAGCATTTTGACTTTGTAAAATAACACTAAAATAGCATATTTATATGATACATTTTTAACAAGGACAGTTGAAATGTACGGTGTAAAATGTTATGTTAAAAATATGTCAAAGTTAGAGGTATATTTGCAAAGTTCAGAATATTAAAAGTTATAAACAATTGCAGTACCTTATTTTATTACCTAAAAGGAGGCAAAACATGAGAGAAGTTGTAATCGTAAGTGCAGCACGTACACCGTTTGGTAAGTATGGTGGCGGACTCAAGTCATTTTCAGCTACAGATCTTGGCGGACTTGCAATCAAGGAAGCTATCAGCCGTGCAAAGATCACAGGCGAAGATGTAGACGAAATGATCTACGGAATGGTACTCCCTGCTAACAATGGACAGGTTCCTGCTCGTCAGGCATCACTCAAGGGCGGCATTCCAATTGAGAAGCCATGTCTCACAATCAACAAGGTTTGCGGAAGCGCACTGAAAGCAGTAACACTCGGCGCTCAGATCATCAAAGCAGGAGACGCTGATGTTATCGTAGCCGGCGGTATGGAAAGCATGTCCAACGCTCCTTACTATGCTCCGAACATGAGATGGGGTCAGAGAATGTTTGACACCAAGATGATCGACGGAATGGTTAAGGACGGTCTTTGGTGCCCACAGTACGATGTACACATGGCTGTACACGGCGGTGGAGTTGCTAAGGAATACAACATTTCACGTGAAATGCAGGACAAATGGGCTTATCGTTCACAGATGAACTGGAAAGCCGGAGAAGAAAAGGGCGTATTTGACGAAGAGAGATTCCCGATTGAAGTAAAGGGCAAGAAGGGCAAAGTTAATATCGTTGACAAGGATGAGGCTCCTCGTCCGGAGACAACGATGGAAGGACTTCAGGCTCTGCCACCGATCTTCGATCCAGAAAATACAGTAACAGCTGGTAACGCACCGGGAACAAACGACGGAGCATCAGCAGTTGTTATCATGACAAGAGAAAAAGCTCAGGAACTCGGATGCGAAGTCCTGGCTACAATCAAGGGATTTGCACAGGTTGCTCGTGATGCTAAGTACATCGCTACAGTTCCTGGTCTTGCTATCCAGAAAGTTATCGATGATAACGGTCTTGGCGATCACAAAGCATTCGATCTCATCGAGATCAACGAAGCATTCGCAGCAGTTCCTCTCGTATCCTGCATAGGCATTCTCGGAATGACTTATGAAGAAATGGATGAAAAGGTTAACGTTAACGGAAGTGCAGTAGCAGTTGGACATCCGATTGGTGCTTCCGGTGCTCGTATCCTCATGACAATGATCTATGAGCTCAAGAGACGCGGACAGAAGAGCGGCGTTTGCGCTATCTGCTCCGGTATGGCTCAGGGTGATGCATGCTGGATCGAAGTTGAGTAATTCGACTGACTTAATTATCTAAAGAAAGGAACAAAACAATGGAAATCAAAAAATGCGGAGTAATCGGCGCTGGCCAGATGGGTGGAGGAATCATCCAGGTATTCGCGCAGAGCGGATATGACACAACAGTTTGGGTAAGATCCGACTCATCAGAAGAAAAAGCTAAGGCTAAGATGGAAAAGTATTTCCAGAAGCAGCTGGACAAAGGCAGAATCACTGAAGAAGAAAAAGCTGCAAGCATCGGAAGGATCCACTATGTACAGGATTACGCCGGCATGGCTGACGTAGATCTGGTTGTAGAAGCTGCAAGCGAAAACATGGATCTGAAAGCTGACATCTTCAGAGCTCTTGACGAGAACTGCAAGCCGGATGCTATCCTTGCAACAAACACATCATCACTGCCGATCACATCGATCGCAGCTGTAACAAAGAGACCGCAGCAGGTTATCGGAATGCACTTCATGAACCCGGTTCCTGTAATGAAGCTCGTTGAGATCATTCGTGGTCTTGAAACAACTGACGAAGTATACAAGACAGTTGAAGATATGTCAGTTGCAGTTGGTAAGGCTCCTGTAGAAGTTAATGACTTCCCGGGATTCGTAAGCAACCGTGTTCTCCAGGTTATGATCAACGAAGCGATCTACTGCTTCTATGAGAGTGTTGCTCAGCCAAAGGCTATCGATGACGTTATGAAGATGGGCATGAACCACCCAATGGGACCTCTTGCTCTTGCTGACCTCATCGGTCTTGACACAGTACTGGCTATTCTGAACGTACTGTATGACGGATTCAAAGACTCCAAGTATCGTCCATGTCCGCTGCTGAAACAGTATGTTGACGCAGGCAGACTCGGCGTTAAGAGTGGACGCGGATTCTACGAGTACAACAAATAGTCACAATAACCCAAGTATCAATTGAGTTATCTATACAGCTCAGGGGGATCCGTACGGGTTCCTCTGTGCTGTGCCTATAAGTTTATTTTTTAAGTCAAGCAAGTATACACTTATAAGGAAGGAGAACTATGTTCGAACTTACAAAAGAACAGGAAATGTTGGTAAAAATGGTCCGCGACTATGCCACTAACGAGCTCGAACCAAGAGCAGAAGCAGTGGATAAAGAGGGCTTCATACCACAGGAAACCTATGAAGAAATGGGCAAGATCGGTCTGCTTGGCCTCAATGCGCCGAAGGAATACGGCGGAGCCGGCATGGACGATATATGCAAAGTACTTGCCATCATCGAAGTAGCGCGTGTTTGTGGTAGTACAGCTGAGATGTTCGCAGTTCAGCTTCTTGTAAACTACATCATAGCTACTAACGGTAATGAAGAGCAGAAGAAAAAGTATCTGGGAATGGCTAAAGAAGGTAAGATCGGTGCTTTCGCGCTGACAGAGCCTGAAGCCGGATCAGATGCCGGATCACTGCAGATGACAGCTGAAAAAGACGGCGATGATTACATCCTCAACGGATCCAAGGTGTTCATCAGTAACATGGGACCTAACGAAGGCGAGTGGGCTATCGTATTCGCTCTTACAGACAAAGCCAAGGGAAGCCACGGCGGAGTTACAGCGTTCATAGTTGACCGCGGTACACCGGGATTCACACTTGGTAAGCTCGAGGACAAGATGGGTATCCGCGGAGCTGCCGTTTCCGAACTTATTTTCGAAGACTGCAGAGTTCCAAGCTCACAGGTTCTCGGCGGAGAAGGAAAAGGAATGCACGTTGCATTCTCCGGACTGGATTCAGGACGTGTCGGCATAGCCGCTCAGTCAATAGGTTATGCGCAGGGCGCTCTCGATCTGTCGATTGAGTATTCAAAGCAGCGTATGCAGTTCAAGAAGCCCATATCTGCAAATCAGGGACTTCAGTGGTATATGGCTGAGATGGCGACGAGAGTCGATGCAGCTAAGCTCCTGGCACTGAGAGCAGCATCAATAATGAGCAAAGGACAGAGCGCTACGAAGGAAGCTTCAATGGCTAAGTTCTTCTCATCTGAGATTGCAAACTGGGTAGCAGCCAAAGCTGTACAGATTCACGGCGGATACGGATTCATGAGAGACTATGCTGTAGAGCGTATCTATCGTGACGTAAGAATCACTACCATATACGAAGGATCATCTGAAGTGCAGAAGATCGTTATAAGCAGAGATCTTCTGAAATAAAGGAGAATATACATGAAAGCAATTGTTTGTGTAAAACAGGTTCCGGATACATCCGGTGTAGTTGCGGTCAAAGAAGACGGAACCATGGACCGTTCCAAAATGGCTACCATCACCAACCATGATGACCTGGCAGCTGTTGAAGCAGCACTGGAATTAAAGGATGACACGGGTTGCGAAGTAATCGTCGTTTCGATGGGACCACCTCCGGCAGAAGGAATGCTCAGAGAGCTCCTGGCTATGGGCGCTGACAGAGCAGTTCTCGTATCTGCACGTGAGTTCGGTGGATCCGATACTTATGCAACATCACAGATCCTCGCAGCAGCAGTAAACAAGATCGGCGTTGACAAAGACGATATCGTATTCTGCGGACGTCAGGCTATCGACGGAGACACAGCTCAGGTTGGTCCTCAGATCGCTGAGAAGCTGGGTCTGCCGCAGATAACATATGCAGCCGACATAAAGAAAGACGGTGACAAAGTCACAGTTAAGAGACTGCTGGAAGATGGACACATGATGCTCACAGTTGAGACACCTTGCCTTATCACTTGCGTACAGGAACTCAACAAGCCAAGATATATGACTCTTGACGGAATCACATCATGCTATTCCAAACCGTATGAAGTTTATGACTTCGAAACACTCAAGGATGAGCCGCTTATCGATCCTGATACTATTGGTCTGCAGGGTTCACCGACTAACGTATACAAATCATTCTCACCACCTCCAAAGGGCGGCGGAATCATGTTAGAAGGCAATGACCAGAAGACATGTGATCAGTTAGCTAACATGCTCAACGAGAAACATATCATTTAGGAAAGGAGATCAATAAATGGCTTTTGATAGTAGAGATACAGCTGCTTTCAGCGGAATCTGGGTATTCTGCGAACAGCGTGGAGGAGAGATCCAGACGATCAGCCATCAGCTCCTGAGCGAAGGCAGAAAACTTGCCAACGACCTGGGAACAGATCTGTGCGGAGTAGTTCTGGGTAGCGGAGTCGACAAAGATGAGATCAAGAAACTTGGAGGCTACGGTGCTGACAAGATCTACAATCTCGACCACGAACTCCTTAAAGATTATACAACAGACGGCTATGCTAAAGCTCTGTGTGATCTCATCGAGGATAAGAAGCCTGAGGTCGTTCTTATAGGTGCTACAAACATCGGACGTGACCTCGCGCCTCGTTGTGCAGCCCGTACACACACAGGTCTGACAGCTGACTGTACACATCTTGACATCGATGTTGAGAAGTATAAGGCTTTCCTGAAGTCAGTATCCACACTGGATGTTGACAATATGGAATTCGAAAACAACACCAACCTGAAGATGACTCGTCCTGCATTTGGCGGACACCTTATGGCAACGATCATCTGCCCGCGTTTCCGTCCTCAGATGTCAACAGTACGTCCGGGCGTTATGGAGACACAGGCGTTCGATCAGGCCGGAGCAGACAAAGTCGTAATCGAGGATTGCGCTGTAGCACTTGCTCCTGAAGATATCCACGTTAAGATCGAGAGCATTGAAAAGGCTGCCAGAAAACTGGTTGACCTGATCGGTGCTGACGTAATCGTATCTGTAGGCCGTGGTATCAGTAAGGATCCTGAAAAGGGCAAGGCTATCGCTCAGGATCTGGCAGATGTACTCGGCGGTGTAGTTGGCGCATCACGTGCGGCAGTAGACTCCGGATTCATCACCCAGGACCACCAGGTTGGACAGACAGGTAAAACTGTACACCCGAGCATCTACATTGCGCTTGGTATCTCAGGCGCTATCCAGCACAAAGCTGGTATGCAGGACAGTGAATGCATCATCGCAGTAAACAAGAACCCGGATGCACCGATATTCGACGTAGCTTCCTACGGAATCGTTGGTGACCTGTTCCAGGTTGCTCCGATGCTCACAGAATCCATTAAAGCAATCTTGGATGCAAAATAGGAGGAAAGAATATGGCTTTAGTAGAATACAAAGTTGACGGTGCGGTAGGAACAATAACTATCAATCGTCCTGAGGCTTTAAATGCACTCAATTCAGACGTTCTGACTGAGCTTGAGAATGTATTCGACAACGTAGATCAGAATGTGATCCGCTGCCTCATTATCACAGGTGCAGGAGACAAATCATTTGTAGCCGGCGCTGATATAGGCGAGATGCACAACCTGGACGGCGAAGGCGGAAAGGCTTTCGGCATCAAGGGTAATGCAGTAATGCGTAAGATCGAAACATTCCCGCTTCCGGTAATCGCAGCGATCAACGGATTCGCTCTTGGCGGCGGTAACGAGCTGGCAATGAGCTGTGACATCCGTATCTGCTCAGACAACGCGGTATTCGGTCAGCCGGAAACAGCTCTCGGAGTAACTCCGGGATTCGGCGGAACACAGAGACTGCCTCGTCTGATCAATCCGGGCATGGCAAAACAGATACTTTACACTTCCAAGAACTTCAAGGCTGACGAAGCTTACAGACTTGGTCTTGTAAACGCTGTATACACTCAGGAAGAACTTATGCCTGCAGCCGAAAAGATGGCAAAGACGATCGCAGCATGCGGACCTATAGCAGTTCGCGACTGCAAGAAGCTTGTCAATGAAGGACTCGAAAAGAATATGGATGACGCCATAGCATTCGAGGCTGAGATATTCGGCAGCACATTCGACACGAATGACCAGAAGGAAGGCATGGGCGCATTTGTAGAGAAGAGAAAGGAAAAGAACTTCACTAACAGCTGATTCCTGACATTTAAGAGTAAAGAGAGCCCTGTTTCAGGGCTCTCATTTGCCTAAAGGAAAAGTTATAACCAATGGAGGGTATAAATGAATTACCAGGACGATTATAAGAAAAAACTTACGACTGCAGAAGAAGCAGTTAAATGCATCAAAGACGGTGACTGGGTAGACTACGGCTGGTGTACAGGAACACCGGTAGCTCTCGATAAGGCGCTGGCAGCAAGAGCTGAAGAATTCAATACCGTGAACATAAGAGCCGGTATGGTACTTCATCCACTTGCTATCGCTCAGGTAGAAAACCCGGGCGAGCACTTTACTTATAACAGCTGGCACATGACAGGTATAGAGCGTAAATACATCGATCTCGGTGAAGATTTCGCATTCTATAACCCAATGA
Organism: Bacillota bacterium; assembly: GCA_017538125.1. Lineage (GTDB taxonomy): Bacteria > Bacillota > Clostridia > Peptostreptococcales > Anaerovoracaceae > RUG754. Next base: position 3,880 of record JAFYJM010000062.1, on the reverse strand, counting down.
GATACTCAGAGCTTCCTAAGTTCTACAGACAGCACATTGAGACAGTAAACGTCGCAATGTTCCAGGTAGCTCCTATGGATAAGTTCGGATTCTTCAACTACGGCCCCAACAACAGCCACATGAAGGATCTGGTTGCCAAAGCTGACAAGGTAATCGTAGAAGTAAACGAAAACATGATCAACTGCCTCGGCGGATGGGCTGAAAGCGTACACATCAACGACGTTGATATGATCGTGGAAGGCGACAACCCACCGATGGACATAATACCAGATTCTGGTGAACCATCAGATGTTGACAAGAAAGTAGCCGGATACATCATGGAAGAGATCCAGGACGGAAGCTGCCTGCAGATGGGTATCGGCGGCATGGTAAATGCAGTTGGTAAGATGATCGCTGAATCAGATCTGAAAGACCTGAGCGTACACACAGAAATGTTCATCGACTGCTTCGTTGACATAGCCGAGCAGGGCAAGATCACAGGCAGAAGAAAGAACATCGACCCGTACAGAATGGTTTACGGATTCGGCGCAGGAACTCAGAAAATGTATGACTTCCTGGACAACAACCCGGCATGTATGAGTGTTCCTATCGACTATGTAAACGATACGATCGCTATTTCACAGCTGGACAACTTCGTTTCCATCAACAATGCTGTTGACTGCGATATCTTCGGACAGATAAATGCCGAGACAAACGGAACAAAGCACATCGGCGGAGCAGGCGGACAGCTTGACTTCGTACTGGGCGCTTACAGAGCTAACAATGGTAAGAGCTTCATCTGCATGAGTTCTACATTCAAGAACAAGAAGACAGGGGAGACTCTCTCCAGGATCCGTCCTACGCTCAAAGAAGGATCTATCGTAACTGACACACGTTCAAACATAGACTTCTTCGTAACTGAGTACGGCAAGGTAAGGCTCAAGGGAATGCCCACATGGCAGAAGGCAGAAAGCATCATTTCATGCGCACATCCTGACTTCCGCGATCAGCTCATCAAGGAAGCTGAAGCAATGAAGATCTGGAGACGTTCCAACAAACGGTAAACAGGAGGAATTACAATGGGAGCATTAGATGGAATAAAAGTATTAGACTTTTCGACACTCCTTCCGGGACCATATGCTACGATGACGCTGGCAGACCTGGGAGCAGACGTAGTAAAAGTCAGCAGCGCAGGCAAGTATGACCTGGTCGTTCACTGGCCGCCAATAATCGAGGGCACAGATACTTCCGGAGCTCTTGCATGGCTGGGCAGAAACAAGAAGACCATACATCTCAATATGAAGAAGCCTGCTGCTGTAGAAGCAGTAAAGAAGCTGGTCATGGAATATGACGTAGTAGTTGAACAGTTCCGTCCCGGAGTTATGGACAGACTGGGCATCGGGTATGAGGCTCTCAAAGCTGTTAACCCGAAGATCATCTACTGCGCTATCACAGGATACGGCCAGACAGGACCGTTCGCTCTGAGAGCAGGCCACGATATCGACTACATGTCGCGTTCAGGCATAATCTCAGCGGCAGGACGCCAGTCAACAGGCCCCGCACTGTTCAACTTCCAGATCGCTGACGTAGCCGCAGGATCAAAGGATGCTATCATTGGTATCCTGGCAGCTATCAGACACAGAGATCAGACAGGAGAGGGACAGTTCGTAGACGTTTCCATGCAGGACGGCGTTGTTCCGTTCAACTCGATGGACGGCGCAAGCTTCTTCGCTGGAGCAAAAGAGCCCAAGAGAGAAGCAGGACTTCTTAACGGCGGCGGAGTGTATGATTTCTATGAGACCAAGGACGGTCAGTACATGGGAGTAGGATCACTTGAGCCTAAGTTCTTCGCAGATCTCTGTAACGCTACAGGTCATCCTGACTGGGCAGACGGCAAGATCCTGAAGACAGATACGCCGATGGTAAAGAAGACGCTCGTTGAAGATTTCAAGAGCAAGACCAGAGACGAATGGGTCAAGATATTTGCTGATTACGATGCTTGCGTAGAGCCCGTACTGTCACTGGAGGAGGCTTCAAACGACGAACACCTCAATGCAAGAGGAATGTTCCCGGATGTACCGCTTCCGCAGGCTGAAGGCAAAACAGTCAAGCAGCTGGGATGCCCGATCAACCTTTCAGTAACGCCTGTAGAGTACAAGCACGCAGGTTATCCTGAAGGATGGCACACAAAGGAGATCCTTTCATCACTGGGGTACAGCGATGAAGAGATCGAAGATATGTCAGAAGGCTGATGACCTTCCGGCATAACACAACTTCTCATGTAAAAATATATCAGAGGTATATAGGGCGAATGCGGTTTTCGGACCGCATTCGTTCTGTGAAACAAACATATACAAGTAATAATACGTATTTTTTGCCACAAATGTTAATGCAATATAATCAATAAGGCATACAAAGGAGATGAAACAATTGGCTAATAATAACGGGTCGAGAAATGTTGCCTTTCTTATCATAATCCTTCTGGCAGCCATCGCTATGGCTATTGCATTTCTGCCGTCAGTGAACAGCAACGTGCAGGAAAGTATGGAGGCTATCAATGGCACGTCAACATCTGTTGCTTCTACAGAAGCCCATACGATATTTGACACGCTTGTTTATTGCAGATCTATCCATATACTGGCTATGCTGCTATTAGGTTTCGGATTCCTCATGGTATTCGTAAGGGGACATGGCTACAGCACCATCACAGCTACACTTCTCGTGGTCAGCATATCAGTTCCGGTATATATGCTTATCAAGAGTTTCGTAGGTGAAGAGCCTGCTGTAAACATCGAAGCGCTTCTGTGGGGAGAGTTTGCCGCGGCAAGTCTTCTTATAGCGATAGGAGCGCCGCTCGGACGGCTCAAAATGGACCAGTTCGTCCTGATGGCCGTACTGTTCACAGTTATTTATCTTGTAAATGAAACACTGATACTGGATAGCGGACTGAAGTGCTTCGAAGGTTTCCAGGATACCGGCGGAAGCGTAGTTATCCACGCATTCGGCGCATACTTCGGACTCGGTGTAGTTGCGACGACAATGAAGAAGTTCGAGGACGGACCTCAGTGCGAGACCGACAGCACGAGCAATCAGTTCAGCCTTCTGGGCAGTTTCATACTGTGGGTATTCTGGCCCTCATTCACAAGCGCTATTGCGGCGCCTGAAAGGGTAGTGCTGACAGCTATCAACACTGTATTCGCTCTGGCCGGAGCATCCATCGCTACTTACGTATTCTCCAAACTCATCAGAGGTAAACTCGACGTTGAGGATATCGCAAACGCAGCTCTTGCAGGCGGCGTAGCCATCGGATCCACATGCGACATTGCAAATCCGGGATCATCGCTGCTGATTGGTATAGCGGCAGGAGCACTGAGCACGCTTGGATACAGCGTTATCGCGCCGAAGGTATGCAACCTGATCAAAGGACTTGACACATGCGGAGTACACAACCTCCACGGCATGCCGGGACTTCTGGGAGGCATCTGTGCCATATTCGTGGCTCAGGCTGCCGACGTGACAGGCTTCAGCATCAGCGCACAGATACTGGCGATGATCGTGACCGTTGCCATCGCTTTCGTAGGCGGCAGGATCACAGGACTCATTATCGGACTTATGGGGCGCAAAGAGATCCCATACAGCGACGAGGACGAGTTCATACTGGAAGAGTAAAAAGATTCATTCAGGCCAATTTAAAAGACTGTCTGCACAGCGCAGGCAGTCTTTTTGTATCGCTTTGTTTTTTACATCTGGTCGATAGTGGGGGACACGTTGTATTCGTCCCTTAGCTTTTCATATTCTTCTCCGGCACGCCTCGATGCAGGGGCGTCAGGCGTCCTCGTTTTCACGGCTTTTATCATGATGTTCTTTGAAGTGTGTTCCAGGGAAGTGAACTCTATCATAG
>JAFYJM010000061.1 GCA_017538125.1 Bacillota bacterium | reverse complement strand
GGAGCAGCTCTCCGCCATGTATAATCTTGACGGAAGCATCATTTCCGGCTTCTTTGGATGGCTCGGTCAGATGCTCAGAGGAGATTTCGGCGACAGCTGGAAGTATACAGTTCCTGTATTGGAAAAATTCAATGATACTGTTTGGCTTTCCTTCATAATGGGATTGATCTCGTTTATTTTTGAGATCATAATAGCCATTCCTTTGGGAATAATAGCTGCCACAAAACAGTATTCAAAAACTGACTACGCCATTTCAGTAATAGCGCTGGCAGGTATTTCGCTGCCGACGTTCTTCTTTGCTTCGCTTTTGAAGCTGGTGTTCTCGGTCAAACTCGGCTGGTTCGATTTGTTCGGCCTTGTCGGACGAAGCTACGATCAGCTTTCTGCCATGGGCCAGTTGATGGATAAAGCGCATCACCTCGTGTTACCTATAGTTACCCTAGTTGTTATCAGCATGGGCGGACTTATGCGTTATACCAGAACCAACATGCTCGAGGTCCTGAGCGCAGATTACATCAGAACCGCGAGAGCCAAGGGACTTTCGGAGAGAAAGGTCATTTACCACCATGCTTTCAGAAATACTCTGATACCGATAGTAACCATCATAGGAGGATCACTCCCCGGACTCTTCTCCGGAGCACTGATCACTGAAACTCTATTTGCCATACCCGGCATAGGTTACACATCATATCAGTCAATGGTGGCAGGCGACATTCCGTTCTCAATGTTTTTCTTGGTATTCACTGCAATATTGACACTCCTGGGCAACCTGATAGCGGATATTTTGTACGCTGTGGTGGACCCGAGAGTAAGGATAGCTTAAAGGAGGGGCAGGATTATGAGTGAAAAAGAAATCAAAAAATCCGCCCAGACTTCAGGCGAGATAAAAGAAACAAACGAACAGTATTCCTTAAGTGATGACAGACGTGTAAAGGTGCTTTCACCCGGAGCGCTTGTCGCCAAGAGGTTTTTCAGGAACAGACTTGCCGTTACCGGTATGGTCATCCTGATCCTGATGTTCCTGTTTTCATTCCTTGGAGGCGTTCTGAGCCCTTATGGACAGGACCAGAAATTCTACAGATATGATTCCCAGACCAAGGATTATGCAGGTATCATTCATAACGAGGAATTCAGATATACAGTAGCCGACAAGAACCTCTTCAAGAGTACTGTGCAGGCTCAGGCCTTCCTGGCTATCCAGAAAGGTAAGGATTCATTTACCTACAAAGACGTCAAATACGGCCTTGAGAAAGTATCCGATGATTTCTACATTGTTTCCAGCGGCGGTAAAGTAGTAGGACTTGCCAGCAAGGAACTTGTAAATTCATCAACAAATGAAGAAAAGAGTCTCTCATTTGATATGACCTTTGCGGCGCTTAACGCCAAGGCCAAGGGAGAAACAAGTTTCACAGTTAAGGACAAGGAATATACCCTTGACGAAGATGGAGTGATCTTCGATACATCCGGCAAGGAAATTGGATATGTCAGCGCTTACATAGTAAGGCCCATCATGGGAGACGTATTCTTTACCCGTGAGTTCAAGAACGAACTCATCGAAGCTGTGGAAGCCGGACAGACATCATTCCAGTACAAGGACAAGGACGGAGTCGATGCGGAGTATATCCTTAAATACAACGCAGCCACCAAGCAGTGGGACGTTCAGCAGAAGATAGCGACACGTGTATTTGATACATATGCAGCTCCTTCTAAGAAACACTGGCTGGGTACTGACAGAAACGGAATGGATATGCTTACCCGTCTTATGTACGGCGGACGTATCTCCCTGATCATCGGATTCGTGGCGGTCGCCATCGAATCCATCATCGGTGTTATCATGGGCGGTATCGCCGGATACTTCGGCGGCTGGGTAGACGGACTCATTATGAGACTTGTAGATATTTTCTACTGTATACCATCAATGCCTCTGTTCATCATCCTCGGTGCTGCTATGGATGCTGCAAACGTTCCGGCCATGACTCGAATGATGTACCTGATGCTTATCCTGGGCTTCCTTGGATGGGCAGGCACCGCGAGACTCGTCAGAGGTCAGATCCTGTCCCTTCGTGAACAGGAATTTATGACCGCTACTGAGGCCGGAGGAATCGCGGTATCGAGAAGGATATTCAGACACCTTATACCAAACGTAATGCCTCAGCTCATCGTTGTAATGACCATGGGCCTCGGCTCTACGATCATCATGGAGGCTACACTGTCCTTCCTGGGACTCGGTGTCAGATTCCCCTTCGCTTCCTGGGGAAATATCATCAATGACGTAAATGATACCTTCGTACTTACAAATTACTGGTTTATCTGGATCCCTGCAGGCGTACTGCTCTTAGTCACCGTACTTGCATTCAATATCGTTGGTGACGGTTTAAGAGACGCCTTCGACCCTAAGATGAAACGTTAAAGGAGGAAAGAAAATGGCAAAGAAAAATAATGATGGCTATCTTTCCGCCAAAGAATCACGCAGGATCGCAAAGGAAAACAGAAAGATAACCGACGTATTTGAGAAGAAGTACAAAAGAAAGAACGTTCCGGAATCCGAATATCTGACTCAGATGAAGGATCCTAACAACGTTCTTGAGATCGAAAACCTGCATACATATTTCTTTACTGATGTAGGTACTTCGAAAGCTGTTGACGGTGTAACCTTTGAGGTGCCTCAGGGCATGACCGTAGGCGTAGTGGGTGAGTCCGGCTGCGGCAAGTCTGTAACCAGTCTCAGTGTAATGCAGCTCCTGCAGAGACCTCAGGGCCAGATAGTAGAGGGCAGCATCAGACTTAACCTCGGTAATGGCAAGGCCTATGAGATCAAGGATACTCCTATAGAGGCCATGCAGCACATAAGAGGAAACTATGTTTCCATGATCTTCCAGGAGCCCATGACTTCACTTAACCCGGTATTCCGTATCGGAGACCAGGTTGACGAGGTTATTGAACTCCATGATGGTAAAGGCATGACCAAGGAAGAGATCAAGGCCAGAACGATCGAGATGCTGGAATTGGTAGGTATCGCCAACTCGGAGGGCGTTTACAAGATGTTCCCTCATGAGCTTTCCGGAGGTATGAGACAGCGTGTAATGATCGCTATGGCTCTGGCCTGCAACCCGAAGCTTGTAATAGCAGACGAGCCTACGACTGCTCTTGACGTAACCATTCAGGCCCAGATCCTCGACCTTTTCAGAAACCTTAAGGACAGGATCAATTCATCCATCATGATCATCACCCATGACCTGGGCGTTATCGCTGAGATGGCTGATTATGTAGTAGTTATGTACGCGGGACGTATCGTGGAGAAGGGTACTGCGGAGGAGATCTTTGCGAATCCGGCACACCCTTATACCATAGGTCTTATGGCATCCAAGCCCGTAGTCGGAAGGAAAGTTGATAAACTTTATTCCATCCCGGGTAAGGTTCCCAACCCCATCAATATGCCTAACTACTGTTACTTCAGAGACCGCTGCGAGATGAGGGCAGGATCTGTCTGCGACGGAGAATATCCGTGTGAGATCCAGATCTCACCTACGCATTTCGTAAGCTGCTACCGTTTCTATGAAGGAATAAAGGAGGGAGAGTAATGGCTAAAGATAAAATATTAATAGACAATACTTTTACTCCTATCGAACCGGATCCTCAGTACATCCTTCAGGTAAATGCTCTTAAGAAGTATTTCCCCATCAAGGATGGTATGATCCAGAAGGTAGTGGGCTACGTGAAGGCTGTTGATGGCGTAACCTTCAACCTTAAGCGCGGAACCACGATGGGCCTGGTAGGAGAGTCGGGCTGCGGCAAGACCACAGCCGGTCGTACGATCCTTCGTCTCTCAGGCGAAAAGACCGGAGGTCAGGTGCTCTTCAACGGAAAGGAAGTTTACGACCTTACCAAAAAAGAGATGCATGACATGAGGCCGAAGATGCAGATCATCTTCCAGGATCCATTCTCATCGCTTTCACCGCGTATGCCAGTAGGCGAAATTATCGGAGAAGCAGTAAGAGAACACAATCTCGTGCCGAGAGCTGAGTTCAACGACTATATCGACAAGGTCATGGACGAGTGTGGACTCCAGCCTTTCCACAAGGATCGTTATCCGCATGAATTCTCCGGCGGACAGAGACAGAGGATCTGTATAGCCAGAGCTCTGGCTCTGAACCCTGAATTCGTAGTCTGCGACGAGCCTGTATCGGCTCTTGACGTATCCATTCAGGCACAGATCATCAATCTGCTGAACGACCTTCAGGACGAGCATAAGCTTTCATATCTGTTCATTTCGCACGACCTTTCAGTCGTAGAGCATATCTCCGATTCCGTAGGTGTAATGTACCTCGGAAATCTGGTAGAATACGGCGTGACGGAGGATATATTCAGCAATCCGCTTCACCCTTACACCAAGGCGCTGTTCTCAGCTATTCCTATTCCTGACCCTACGGTCAAGATGAAGAGGATAGTGCTGGAAGGATCCATTCCTTCACCGGCAAATCCGCCGGCAGGATGTAAGTTCCACACCAGATGTGCACAGTGCATGGAGATCTGCAAGACGGTAGCGCCTGAGCAGAAAGAGATCGAAAAGGATCACTTCGTAGTATGCCATCTGTTTGATGATGTGAAGGCTTACGTTGACGAGACTCTCGCCAAACCTGAGCCCGCAGCTGAAGCCTAGGGCAGGAAAGTGACCGTTTAAGGAGTAAAGACCATGGCCATGAACCAAAGACAGTATGACGACGATGACGGACGTATCGTCGCCGATATGAGCGACGTGGGACGTCAGCCTCTGATCATGCCTCGCTTCGACCACTTCCACAAAAGCGAGCGGAGAGACATGGGGCAGGAACCAGAGGCCGAACAGCATCCGGAATACCAGGTGCAGTATAGCGCTGAAGAGCGCAGAGCCTTGATAGGCGGTACTGTGACCGCAGCCCTTCTGGTGGGAGGCGTGTTCATCGTGGCCATTGGACTATTGATATTCCTTATAACAAGTATCGGTTAAAACTAAAGGAGCTGCTGCATTTCGCGGCAGCTCTTTTGTACTAAGAGCATTTATTATGAAAGCAAAATCAAAGGATTTAAAAGATAAAACAAACGTCATGCGCGTACTGGACAGCCTTAAGGTGGAGTATGTGAGCCACACCTATGAGCCGGATCCGACCATGACCGGTGTAGAGATCGCAGAACTTCTTAAGGAAGACCCGGACTCCGCCTTCAAGACCCTGGTGACCGTTGGGAAGTCAGGTGATCACTACGTATTCGTGATCCCTGTGGCGGAGGAACTGGATCTCAAAAAAGCCGCCTCGACCTGCGGCGAAAAGTATGTTGAAATGATAAAGCAGAAGGAACTTCTGCCGCTTACCGGTTACGTTCACGGGGGCTGCTCGCCCATAGGCATGAAAAAAACCTTCCCGACGTATGTCCACGAAACTGCCATGCTGTATGAGCGCATGTTCGTGAGCGCGGGAAGGGTAGGCTATCAGATCGAGCTCAAGCCTGATGATCTTATGAAAGCCGTAAAGTTTGAGTATGCTGACGTTACTGTTTCTTAAATGC
>JAFYJM010000060.1 GCA_017538125.1 Bacillota bacterium | reverse complement strand
ATTGGTACGCATGGAACCAGGAGCCCGGTATTGACTGGCTCAGGAAGTTCAGGCGTTTCTATAACAAAGTGATCTGGCTCAATCCGATCAAGGAATCCCGTTGGCATAACGCCTGGGGCGCAAAGACCATATCCATGGTAAGAGAAGTTTTCCCGATGTACGAACTAACTCTGAACGGCCTGGATAAAGGAATACATAAGCTCCTAACAAACTGAGCGTGGCGGGCACACGCTCTGACGATAAAACAGGATAATAAATGACAACTCTTCAACGCACGAACAAAGAAATATTCGCTGAAGGACTGAAAGCCGGTATACCCATCGGCATCGGGTATTTTGCGGTGTCGTTCAGCCTGGGCATCATAGCCAGGGACTGCGGGTTCAACGCTTTTCAGGGCTTTCTGACCAGTCTGACTAGCTATGCGTCAGCTGGTCAGTATGTTGGCTTCACCTTATACGGCGAAGCCGCTACCCTCCTGCAGCTGATCATTATGATGATCGTTACAAACGCTCGCTACCTCCTCATGGGAGTAGCGCTGAACCAGAAAGTCCGCGAAGGCACGTCGCTCCTTCACAGGATAATGATAGGCCTATCCATAACCGATGAGATCTTCGGAGTCAGCATCGCAAGGCCCGGCTATGCCAATCCGTATTTCGGTCTGGGATGCTGGATCTCAGCCATGTCGATGTGGTCCGTCGGAAATGCTCTGGGTATCGCCGTCGGTAACATCCTCCCTCTCAGGGCGGTCAGCGCATTGAGCGTAGCACTCTATGGGATGTTTCTGGCCGTCATCATCCCGCCAATCAAAAAAGACAAGGCTATCGGAGTCGCCGTCGCTTTCAGTTTCGCGGCAAGCTATCTGGCAGCTACGATCCCAGACATCCAGGAGATATCTCCGGGCAACCGCACCATACTGCTTACCGTGATCATCGCTATTGCTGCTGCCGTCATCGCTCCGCGCAAAAACGAACAGCCTGACATCCATATGAAGGAAGGAGGCGAGCAGAATGAAACCTGATATCTATATCTGGATCATCGTAATGGCGCTTGCGACAAATGCCTGCAGAGTCCTTCCCCTCACGCTGATCAAAAAACCGATCGAGAATAGTTTCATACAGTCGTTCCTTTACTACGTGCCCTATGTCACGCTGGCCGTTATGACCTTCCCTGCCATAATGGAAGCGACACAGTCGCCTGTGGCCGGCGCCCTCGCGCTGATATTCGGCATTGCGGCGGCCTGGCTGGGCGCCGGCCTCTTCGGCACTGCCGCAGCTTGCTGCGTCGTCGTACTGATAACGGAACTGATCATAATATGATTCGAAGCATACTAAAAGCCTGCCCTTCGGGGCAGGCTTTCTTTATTTTAGATTTTGCGAAGCACTTACATCATAACGTATTCGATGCGTTCAGCACGTTTCTGATCTTGTGCTGTACCATTGACTGGATAGCGTCGCGGCCTGGGCCTAAGTACTTACGAGGGTCGAACTCAGAAGGATTCTCTATAAGGAATCTTCTGACCTCGGCGGTCATGGCCAGACGCAGGTCTGTGTCGATGTTGACCTTGCAGATGCCATACTTGGTGGCCTCTCTGATCATCTCCTCGGGCACGCCCTGCGCGCCGGGGATCTGGCCGCCGTACTCGTTGCATCTGTCCACGAATTCCTTAAGCACGGTGGACGCTCCGTGGAGCACCAGAGGCGTCTGTGGGATAAGTCCATGGATCACTTTGAGCCTCTCAAAGTCAAGGTAAGGCTCTCCTTTGAACTTGTAGGCTCCGTGCGAGGTGCCGATGGCGATCGCCAATGAGTCTACTCCGGTGCGCTCTACGAACTCCGCGGCTTCATCAGGATCTGTGAACTTGGCAGATCTCTCGTCTACAGAGATGTTGTCTTCTACACCGGCAAGTTTACCAAGCTCAGCCTCTACCACCACTCCGTGAGCATGCGCGTACTCCACGACCTCCTTGGTAAGGGCGATGTTCTCTTCGAAAGGATGCTTGGAACCGTCTATCATGACCGAGGTGAAACCGTCGTCCACGCATTTCTTGCAGATCTCGAAATCTTCACCGTGGTCAAGATGAAGACAGATATCCAGGCCAGTGTCCTCGATAGCCGCTTCCACGAGTTTCAGGAGGTACGCAGGGCGCGCATATTTGCGGGCGCCGGCAGATACCTGAAGGATCAGAGGAGACTGCTCGATCTTCGCAGCGTCCACTATTCCCTGTACGATCTCCATATTATTTACGTTGAAGGCTCCTATGGCATAGTCCGATACCAGCGCCTTCGCGAACATTTCTTTTGTTGTTACGAGTGCCATTTTCTATCTCCTCTTCAACCGATATAACTTGTTCAGATCAGCTCCAGTTGACTGCTCTGGTGATCTCTTTCTTGGTGGTGCCCTTTTCGAAGGTGAAGACTCCTGCCTTCATCTTCTCGTGATTCCAGCCGTTTTCTTCGCAGACCTTCTTATAGTCTGCGTAGTCCTCGTAAACGCCTGCGTCTACAAGGCACTGTACAGCAGCCGTCGCAGTAGTTCCGGTGATCGTGACCTCCAGATCCTTGGCCAGCTTGTTGCCGTCCCACTGAGCTGTCGTGGTGACAGTCTCTTCTGATTCGCCGTTCTCTCCAGCTTCTCCCTGGTCGCCTGTCTCATTCTCTCCAGTCTCACCGGCTTCGCCGTTCTCTCCGGTCTCCGTGCTCTCGCCGTTCTCGTTCTCGCCCGTCTCCCCGGCTTCTCCCTGATCGCCGGTCTCCTCAGCCTCGCCCGATTCTCCCTCTTCGGTCGGTTCTGTGAGAATGTTCGTCGGATCGTCAGTACCGATTATCTCCTTCGGATACTCCAGGATGATCCCAAGACGCCAAAGGATAACGATGGCAGCCAGCGCGAGTATGAGTATGGCTATCAGGATATCGCTTTTATCATAAATTATGTCTTTGATCTTGTTCATGTTTTCTCCCCTTCTTATTAAAATAAACCTCTATCATAGTATTTTAACAGATTTGGTCTTTAAAAACAAGGGAATCTGGAGTATAATATTTGCATGATAAAATTAATCATCACTGAAAACCAGGGAAACCAGCGCCTGGACAGATTTCTAAAAAAATACTTCGACAAGGCGCCACTCTCTCTGATCTACAGGATGATCCGCAAAGACATCAAACTGAACGGCAAAAGATCCAGAGAGGACGTGGTCCTCAATGCGGGCGATGAGATCACGATATATCTGACTGAGACTGAAGCTGCGAACCTCCGCGGTGCGAAGGAGCATGTCAGAGCGAAGCGTCAGTTCAAGATCGCTTATGAAGATGAGAACCTTCTCATCGTAAGCAAGCCCTACGGTCTGCTGACCCACGGCGACCGTCACGAGAAGAAGAACCATCTGGCTAATCAGGTGATCGACTATCTCATCGAAAAGGGCGACTATGATCCCGTGGGTGACAAGACGTTCACGCCGTCACCAGCCAACCGTATCGACCGCAATACGACCGGACTTGTTATCTTCGCAAAGGATCCTCAGACTTTGAGGGAGCTCAATGCCCTCCTAAGGGACAAGCGCGGCATAGAGAAATACTACCTGACCATAGTGAACGGCAGGCTGTCCGGCGAGATGACTCTCAGGGATCAGATGGTCAAGGACAATGAAACCAACCGCGCGAAGATAGTCGGTACAGCAGACGGTTCGAAATACATGGAGACGATAGCTCGTCCCCTCGCTTACGGTAAGGCCGGAGACAGGGATTACACTCTTGTGGAGGCTCAGATCCTTACGGGCAGGACTCACCAGATCCGCGTCCAGCTTGCCAACGTCGGTCATCCGCTTTACGGAGACTATAAGTACGGCATAAGAGCCCGCGACAGATCGACTCAGCTGCTCCACAGCTACAAGCTGGTCTTCACGGACGAAGTTGCAGGCAAGCTTGCCTACATGTCCGGCAAGGTCATAATCCAGGAGCCGCCCGAAGACTTCATCGGGATAGCCGACAGGCTGTTCACCGGATGGCGCGACACTCTCAGATAATCAGATCAATTTGAAAGGTCAATCAAGGTAAAGAGAATTGAAAAAAGAAATACTTGGATGGATAAGAGACATACTCATCGCTATTTTGATAGCGCTGATAGTGCTCGCTCTTTTTAAACCGATCATCATACAGCAGCATTCGATGGAGCCTAATTTCTACCAGGGCGACTACGTGATCACGTTCAAGCAGGCGTACAGATTCTCCGCTCAGCCTGAACAGGGCGACATCATAGTTTTCCGCAGTACGCTCAAGGACAGCAACGGCAAGGATAAAAACCTCATCAAGAGGGTCATCGCTGTCGGCGGAGACACTTTGGAGATCATCGATGGCTACGTCTATGTAAATGGAGAGGAACTTGACGAGCCCTACGTTCTCGAGGAGGGTATGTCCGGTGATATGGACAGGATCACCGTGCCCGAGGGGAAGCTTTTCTGCTGCGGTGATAACCGGGCAGTCAGTGTGGATTCAAGGGACGAAGACGTAGGTTTCGTCGACGAGCACGACATCGTCGGCAAAGTCATTCTGAGGCTCTATCCATTCAACAAGATACAGACATTCTGAAAAAGCGCCGCTTGATGCGGCGCCTCTTAAACTTATGAAAAAGCAGATAAAACTCGCAGCCAACAACAAAAAAGCCTACCACGACTACTTCGTGGACGAGACCTATGAGGCGGGCATCGTGCTCACCGGCACCGAGATCAAGTCCATTCGTCAGGGCAAAGTGTCCATCAAGGAAGCCTACGTCAGGATCAGAAACGGAGAGGCCATCGTGATCGGCATGAACATTTCCCCTTATGAGCAGGGGAACCGTTTTAACGTAGATCCGCTTCGTGAGAGGAAGCTCCTGCTGCATAAGCAGGAGATCCGGAAACTAACCGGGAAGCTCACCCTCCAGGGCATGACGCTCGTACCGCTCAAGCTCTACATCAACGAGGACGGCCGGGCAAAGCTGGAGATCGGCCTCTGCCGAGGCAAGAAAAACTATGACAAGCGCGAGGCCATCGCCAAGAAGGACGCCCAACGTAATATCGAAAGAAGCATGAGAAACCACTGAAATAAGAAAGCGGCAGGTTCTGAACCTGCCGCTT
>JAFYJM010000059.1 GCA_017538125.1 Bacillota bacterium | reverse complement strand
GATGAGAAGGGCGTTCATATAGTATATAACTTTTTTGGTATCAAGATCCCTTATACGTGGACCTGGGACGTTATCACCGTGGTGCGTCCGGATTATTCCAAGGCGAAACCCGACGTACTGCTCGAGATCGCCAAGGAGGTCACCATCAGAGGCTTCGTTTTCAAAAAATCTCAGGTGCAGGATGTTATGGACTTCATAAAGCGCATGAATCCGAACATATATGTTGAGGATTTCACCGAAGAAGAGGCCAGGCAGGCGGAAGAGGAAAGAAAAGCCAAAATGATCTACGCCATGCAGCGCCAGAAGGCCGAGAAAAAAGCCAAAAAAAAGAAATAAAAAAAGAGCTCAGGCTCTTTTTTTATTTCTTGAGAATTCCCGCGGCCATAATGTAATATTCCGGGATCGAGGTCCCGTCTGACCACAGTATGTCGAAGCCAAGCTTATCGTGTACCAGCTTGACAGGGAAGGCCCCGATGGATTCAAGGCTGTAGCGCATGAGATCCGGATGTATGCATGGGTGACCACTCTGGCGTGCGCATTTTTTGCAGTACTGACATTCCTGAGCGGCCATTGCACAACTTCCGGATATGCGGCTCTCGATTTCCAGCAGATTCCGGTTGAAGCGGTCTAGCTCGCTGAAAAGCCACCCCTGAGCTTCTTCAACGGATGTTGCCCCGGAATTGTCTATTTTATCCACGACCATGTGGAAATTCGAGTATTGCATGAGATATTCCTTCGGATCGAAGTCGAAAGGGGGACAGGCCCAGGTGCCGGAGTACCCGGGACAGGCCTGACACAGTTTATGTGTTTTCTCATAATCGAAATACTCTGAGATGAATTCCTCCATGGGAATGTCTGCTTCATATCTTGTTACTGTATATTTATCTGACATTTTGATCTCCTTCGCAGTCTGAAAGTTTCGCCTGTTCTTTGCTGCTCGCCAGTTCCATATAAATTATCGATATCATGATCACCAGAGCGCCCATCCAGCCTATGAGAGACATTGTCTCATGAATGAGAAGCACCGACAGTATGCAGCCGGACGCCGGCTCCAGCGAGAAGATAATACCTACTCTGTTTGAGGGCACCAGCTTCTCGGAATGAATCTGAAGTATGAAAGCTCCCGCGCTGCATAAAAGTCCCATGATAATTATGGCAGTCATCTGGGATGAAGTTATAGCTGAGTGATAACTGAATTCGCCTCTGAAAAGAGCGATGACAGTACCCCATAGAGAGATAAAGGTCATCAGAAAAATGGTGAACAGAGTGTTGTCTATGTCTGCCCTGTGGGACATTTTCTCAATGTAAATGATATTGATCGCGCCGCAGACCGACGCGAGAGCGCAGAGAATGTCTCCCGGATTTATCACGAGTCCGCCCATGTCGGGTTTATAGCAAAGCATACAGGTCCCTATCAGGCAGATAAGCGCACTCCTTCCGATGATGCCTGAGATCCTGACTTTGTAGAGCGCACGATTTATCACGGGACACACCAGGAAACTCAGGGTCGTGAAAAACGAGGCTCTTACCGAGGTGGTATACTTGACTCCCACTATGTTGAAGATATACATGGCGGTGACGATGAAACTGAGAATGAAGGACAGTTTCAGCGTATCGAAGTTAAAGCGCCTGAAGTGCCTGAAAAAACAAATGGCAAGCACGGCTGCTGCGCAGGCAAACCTGACGGATATTATATAGAATGTGGGAACTTCCTGCACAAACTTTGTCAGAGGATAGCTGATGCCCCAGAACAGAGCAGCAAGCAGCAGACCGAGTACTGCCAGAAGCTCGTATTTTTTGCCCTTGCTGTTCAAGTATCTACTCCTTGGGTGAAATAACGGCCAGCTGGATGCCCGCGCCTTTGATGGTAAAGTTGATGTTGAAAGTTGCTCTTACGTCTTCAGTGTAAACTTCCAGGTCAGGTTCAGTGGAAATAACAGAATGAAAGATGCTAAGCATATTCATATCCGAAGGGAAATTAAGAGTCGAAAGATATGAGAATATACCTTTGCTCCTTGGCAGGGAGTACTTCATGATGTTATACATTCCCTGACTGATGGTCATATTCATTGAGATATCGATCTCATCCTTGAAATCGTTTATTACATCCTTAACGTTCTGCGCTGTGGATTCATTGAGGCAGAGATTATAGATATGCTCGTTGAAGTTATAGCAGATGACTATATAATACGGTCTTCCCATATTGTAGGATCTGATGACGCAGTATTGCTTTCCCCAGTAGATTATCTCGCCCGATATGGCACTCAAAGCCTCATAAGCGTAAAAGGCCGGCTTCCTGATGCCACCGGAAGTCAGGGCGGCGGGGTAGCCTTTTATTATTTCATTGTTATGGCTGCCGGGATCTCTGAGTCTCACCTTGATCCACTGCTCTTTGGAGTTGATGATCCTGTTGAAAAAAAATATCGGATAGGCGATGGAATCGTAGCCGTAATGCGCCATATGCGCGTTCCTTGAGTTTTCATTAAGGCCGACTTCGAATCCTGCGGATGACAGGAGGATCTTGACCCTGTTGATATCGGAAAGCGAGTCTTCGGGTTCCGTAAGAATAGTGACTCTCCCCGGATTCAGTTCCTGGAGGACGCCGAAAATGGAATAGCCCAGAACTTTGAAATCATCAAGGGTGATCATAATATCCAGATAGTGGTCGATGGTTGAAATAGAAGGAGCGTCTGTATTGACGTTAAGCTCAAGCTTAAGGGCGCTCACGTGGGTGTTGCTGGGCGTCTGGGAGCTGAGAGAGGAGAGGGATTTCCTGATCACAGCGACTGCTTCGTTTGCATTCAGATTCTCCATCTCGCTTTTTTTGATATCGCTCATGACCATTGGCATGTGCTCTTCCCTGTAGGTCTGGGGATCTGTGCCGAACCACTTGATGAAGTATTTTTCGTAGTATGAAGTCGTGGAGAAGCCTACATCCCTGGCGATGCGGGATATTTTTTTGTTGGTCTCCAGAAGATCTATCTCCGACCATTCAACTCTG
>JAFYJM010000058.1 GCA_017538125.1 Bacillota bacterium | reverse complement strand
GACTGTATCGGCTCCCGCCTGACAAAGCAGCACAGGTATCTTGATCATATCCGCTTCAGTGAACACATAACTGCAAGCCTTGGCAGCTTCCTTGCCCCATTGTATCGATGGAGCGCATGTCTGTATATACGGATCCTCAAGCGTCTTATTGAAATAATAATAGTATCTGCATTCCGAAGATCCGGAGCTGTTTTCAAAGTCTGGTTCAGGATCAAATGACCCATCGGAGCCGAAAGCGTTTTTGCGCCTCTCGCCTATTCCCATTATGGTCGCCACGGCATAAACCAGGCCAACCGGTACACGACCGAAATTCAGCCCCAACATCGGAGAACTCAGTACAGCCTTATCGAAAAGATGTTGATATTCAGCGATCGTCCTTGCGCCTATGCAGCCTCCCATGGAATGACAGTAAAGATAAAGCGGCAGATCGCCCGATGCAGGTTTGACTAGCTCCTCCGTAAAGTATACGAGATCCAGCACATAGTCATCAAAGTTTTCGGCATGGACAATGTGAGGATTATCTATCAGCCTGATCGAACGTCCGTGTCCCCTGTGATCCAATCCCCAGACTTCATACCCCGCCTGAAGCATATAATAGACGGACTCGGTGAATTTCTTAACGGATTCTGTGAAACCGTGGCTTATGACGATGACTCCTTTAGGCTCTTCAGCCTTATAGTGCTCATAATAAATATACTCTCCGGGAACGCGCTCGAAGGTGCCGCTTTCAGTACGGCTGTCTACGAAAGGCTCCACAAGAGTCTTCATAGTGATTTCGTAATTTTCTTCTTTTATCCAGTTCATGCCGACGCCTTTCCCTGCATTTTATCTTAAATTATATTATACCTTATCAGATGCCTAAAAAACAACAAAAAAAGCCCCCGCAGGGGCAATTAAATGAGACTTGTTTATAATGGCATCTGTATCATTGGACCTAGAGCCATGGCTATGATCACACCGCCTATCAGACTCACCACCACCTGGATGACTCCGGTAGCCAGCGCAATTGCTGTGAGCACGATAATGACTATATTGAACATATCCATTAACATATCAGTAAAGTGGAAGTATACCAGTCCGCACTCGAAACAGTATGCACCCATAACCCCCAGGATCAGACAGTCAAAGGCGATCGAGCCCCAGCTCCTGCTCTTGGAATACCAAAATACCACCGCCAAAGGAACCGAAATTGCCGCGATCATGATCCACTTAGAAGTGCTCTCGGGTACTTCTGCATCTGCGAATATCTTCGGAAGCAGATGAAAGCCAACGATGACTCCGATGAAGAAAACCAATTCGTTGATAGCCGCTTTCAAAGGCCTCTGGCTGCATACTGCCACGGTAAGACCCAGCATGAACCAGACAGGAAGCTTCTCGAAGACCATGTCGAATTCAAGGTCTTTAACGATATCCTGCCACCATATCGTGCTGTTCGTGGAAAAGTAATGTACAGCCTCACGAAAAACTCCTATGCAGACTCCGAACATTAAGACCAGGATCGTAGAAAGGATGCTGGCAGCTTTCGAGGTCCCAAGCTCAGGTTCCCTGATGCGATTCAGGAATTCAAGCTTATTTTTCATGTGTTTTCCCCCTTAATATCTATAATTATGTCTATTATATACAAAAGCTTCCGATCAGTCAACAGACTTAAGACTTTCTACCATGCTTATCTTTTTGAGCCTGCCAGAAAGCGCCAGACAGACAAGTCCAGTGAATATTAGAGTTATCAGAGCTGAGTATACGAAACTCATCGCGAATATCTCTCGTCCAAACATTATGGCAGTCATCTCTACTGTGACAATTACAAACTT
The DNA here is from genome assembly GCA_017538125.1 of Bacillota bacterium. Taxonomy (GTDB): domain Bacteria; phylum Bacillota; class Clostridia; order Peptostreptococcales; family Anaerovoracaceae; genus RUG754. Next base: position 20,160 of record JAFYJM010000058.1, on the reverse strand, counting down.
ATGTAGTAAAACTCCCAAAACCAACCCAAGCATGATGCCGAAGATGCTCAAAAGTACGGTCTCACGGTAGATGTATGAATTCACTTCGCCATGATAGAAGCCAAGGACTTTGATTGTGGCTATCTCCTTCTGACGTTCGCTTATGTTGATGTTTGTGAGGTTGTACAGGACGACGAAAGCGAGCAGCCCGGCGCAGATTATCAATACTATGACAATGTAGTCGATCTTATTCAGCATGTTCGAAAAAGTCTCGATGATCGAAGTAGAGAACATCGCAGAAGTAATGCCTTCATATTTAAGGATCTCAGTAAGTTTGTAGTCTTCGTCTGAAGACTGAGTTTCAGAATCGATCAAATATGTGTCAGACCCTCCTCTGTTAGGATAAACCTCATCCCAGGCCTTCCTGCCGATATAAACGTAACCGGTTATATAGTTCTCTGTAATAGCAGTCACTGTGAACTCTCCTTCTTCGCTGTCTGAGTTCTCCAGAGTGAAAGTGTCGCCTATCTTAACGCCGAGATTGTCCGCAAGCTTCTCAGCAAGTACCACTGAGTCATCGTTGAATATGAGTTTTTCATTATTGCTCCTGATCCTGAGGTCAACGAAATCAGTGAACGTTTCAGTCACGTCCGGAACTTCTATCGTAACGTTCTCCTTTGATTTGCCGTGCTTAGCTTCGCCCATCTCAGAGTGTATCGTTACGAATCTTTCACCGGTATCATTAAGATAGTTTTCGAAAAGAGTTCTGTCTGCATCTTCGATCTTTTCGTCCACGCTAACTGTAAGGTCATATTTCTGGATCTCAGCGAACTGCCTCTCAACTATATGATCTATGGAATCTCTGAGGCCGAATCCGGTAAGAAGCAGCGCAGTACAGCCTGCGATGCCTATGATGGTCATGAAGAATCTCTTTTTGTATCTGAAGATGTTCCTCATGGTGACTTTCCAGATGAAGCTGAGCTTTGACCAGACAGGTGTGACAGATTCAAGCAGTATGCGCTTGCCTGCTTTGGGTGCCTTTGGCAGCATTAGAGTCGCAGGCTTATCCTTGAGGCTGTCATTGACCGCCCACCAGGTCGCACCGAGAACGCTAAGTACAGCTGCCAGGGCTGAAGGGATAGCGAACTGCGGCAAAAATTGAGTCCTGAATCCGGGATAATAGTACATAATACCGTAGGCGTTCCAGATTATTGTAGGGAAGATCCACTGACCAATAAGTATGCCGGCCACGCTGCCCAGCACTCCGGCAAGGCCCGCATATATCAAATATTTGAAAGCTATCACTCTGTTCCTGTATCCGAGAGCCTTCATCGTGCCTATCTCGGTCCTCTCCTCTTCTACCATCCTGGTCATGGTGGTCAGCGCTACCAGAGCAGCCACCAGGAAAAAGAATACCGGGAACACCTTGGAAATATCCGTGACCTTATCGGCGTTCTCTACGAAACTCATGTAAGTGGGATTGGCGTTCCTGTCAAGCACATACCATTTCGGATATTCTATTTCATCTCTCTTTCTGCGGGCATCTTCGAGTTCTTCTTCGGCCTCCCTGAACTTATCATCGGCTTCTTTTCTGGCATCCTCATATTCTTCCCAACCATCAGCCAATTCCTCTTTGGCATCGTTAAGCTTGGCAAGATTCTCAACGTATTCGGCTTCGCCGTCTCTTACCTTATCCAGACCCTCCTGATATTCTTTCTTACCGTCAAGATACTCAGCGAGACCGTCTTCATATGCTTTCTGTCCGTCTTCGTACTGTGAGACAGCGCTGATAAGTTCAGGATATTTCTCATCCCATTCACTGATAGCGTCTCTGGCCTTCTTTATATCCGGAGCTGCCTTGTCCAGCTGGGCTTTCGCATCATCAAGCTCGCTCTTACCTTCGTTATACGCATCCCAGCCTTCATCAAGTTCATTTCTTCCTTTTTCAAGTCCTGTTTTGGCTTCATCGAGTTGTTTGCGTGAAGCATCGAGTGTCTCATAAGCATCATCTAGCTGTTCACGAGAGGCATCCAGCTGAGCCTTGGCTTCAATGAGTTCGCTTTCCGTTTCATCCAGAGTCACTTTGGCCTGATCGAGCTGAACTCTTGTCTGATCAAGCTGCTCCTTAGCTGCTGCAAGCTCTATTTCAGCCGATTCCAGCTGAGTTTTCATAATTTCAAGCTGAGCCTCGATCATGGGCTTTTCCTCGTCTGAGGCGTATTCCAGAGCCTCCTGGAGGGCTTCGTATGCAGCAACTCCTTCATCGTATTCAGCTTTTGAGGCTTCATATGCCTCAAGGCCTTCAGAATATGCCGCTTCACCTGCTTCATACTCGGCGCGGCCGGCCTCATAAGAGGCCTGACCTTCTTCATACTGTGACAGGCCGGCCGCATAGCCTTCCTCACCTTTCTGATACTCCTTCAGCCCATCTGAGTAAGCCTTTTCACCTGCTTCATATTCTGCAAGCCCTTTGGAATATTCTTTCTCGCCATCGTCTAATTTGGTTTTAGATTCATCGAGTTTTTTCTTTCCCTTTTCGTACTCCTTAAGACCTTTTTCATAGTCCTTTATCGCGTCTTTGGCATCCTCGATCTTAGACGGAGTTTCTCTGAGTGCCTTCCTTGCCTTTTCAATATCTGAAGCATTTGAGTCGAGTTCGTTCTTAGCATCGCTGAGTTTCTTCGCAGCGTCTGTCAGTTCTTTATCAGCGTCGCTCAATTCGGACCAGGCGTCGTCAAGTTCTTTCCTGCCGTCGGCCAGTTCATTCTCGCCGTCAGCGATCTCCTTTTCAGCATCCTTGAGTTCTTTCTTTGCGTCAGAAAGTTCTTTTTCAGCCTTTGCCTTTTCTTCCTTATACTCGTCCTCTCCTTCTTTTATCTTATCATTTGCTTCGTCTATTAGGCTGTCATAGCGAGCCTTCTCTCGTATCTTCCCGAGATCTTTAAGCCTGTCAATGTGGTCGTCCACCCAGTCCTGATATTCATCGGTGAAAGTATCCATATCAGACGCATCATCCAAGGTCAGATAGAAATCCGTATATACGTCAGAATCGATCACTTCAGGAAGCACATAATAGTATTCTGAGATACTTCCGCTTCCCACATTTGTCATCTCTTTGTCAACAGACATGCTGAGCGGTACGTTTACCAGACCAACTATCTTAAATTTTTTCCTGACGAAGTGTTCGTCATCAGGATCATCCATATCGTCAAGGCGTATCACATCTCCAATAGTGCCTGTGTCCGAAAACGGTCCTATCAGCACCTCTACGCATTCTCCTGCCTTGCGCGGCAGCCTGCCGCTCACAAGTATCGGTAAGTTCGCGTCATCATCAGAGAGATTCCTGAGGTCCAAAGCTGTCATTCTGACAGTTATTTGCTCGCCATTTGCATCAGATAACGTGCGGTCCTGCTGGTAGAGCGGTGTGACCTGTCTGACGCCTGTGAACGAACTTACCTCCTTGAGATCCTCATCGGTCAGTCCCATAGTCGACTTGATATCTATATCCATGAAATTCAGGGTATCATAAAACCGGTCCACTGACTCTTTCATGTCAGGGCCCGTACAGAGCAGACCGGTCAGGAAACCTACGCCCAGCACTGTGATGGCGAAGATGGCGATGAAACGGTTCCTGGTATTGTGTATGGTCCTCAATATCTGTTTTATGACCGTTTTGTTCATGTACTGTTTCCAAATAAAAGCACCGGGCTTGTTTCAGAAAAAGTGAACCAGCCGGCGCATTGATATCACCATTCTATCTCGGCTGCCGACATCGGATTCGGATTGATCCTCTCCTCCTGCACGCTGCCGTTTCTTATACGGATGACTCTGTCAGCCATGCCGCAGATAGCCTGGTTATGAGTGATCACGATCACAGAAGTGCCCATGTTCCTGCATGTATCATAAAGCAAGCCGAGTATCTGTTTACCTGTGTTATAGTCCAGTGCACCTGTAGGTTCATCACAGAGAAGCAGTTTCGGATTCTTGGCCATGGCGCGGGCTATCGATACTCTCTGCTGTTCGCCGCCAGACAGCTGTGCAGGGAAATGATCCATTCTGTCGGTAAGACCTACTTCAGCCAGCACGTCATCAGCTTTGAGAGGATCCCTCGCTATCTCCGAAGCCAGTTCCACGTTCTCTCTGGCAGTAAGATTCTGTACCAGATTATAGAACTGAAAAACGAAGCCCACGTCGAACCTTCTGTATTCCGTGAGTTTTCGCTCGTCCAGCGAAGTGATATCTATCCCGTCAAGCCAGATGTGTCCTGCGTCAGCGGTATCCATACCTCCGAGGATGTTTAGTACTGTCGTCTTGCCTGCTCCTGACGGACCGACAATAACTACGAACTCGCCCTTCTCTGCCTTGAAAGTCACATGGTCTGCCGCAGCTATTTCTTTATCGCCGTTTTTATAATATTTGCATACGTTGTCAAACTCTAAATAACTCATGTTCTTCAGACTCGCTTTTATAAGCATTGAATTTATGATAACACTCGTAAATATTATTTTATCAAAAAAACAGCCGGATGTAAATCCGACTGTTTTTTTGTAATGGATCGAACAGAATTCAATCGTAGTATACACATCTGTAGGTGAAGTTCTGGGGATTGGCAAGTTCTACTGACAGCAGTTCCTCATCGTTGGTAAAATTATATACACACATACATATCGAGTCGTTTACAGTGTGTCCCCAACCAATCATCAAAGTATCATCGTTGAGCCTCTGAACGTCTCCGCATGCCGAGGAGTACTTTCCGTCAATTGCGTATGATTTGAAATCCTCAAGAGTCTTGTTATCCGCGTCGATCTTATATTCACAGATCCTAGTCTTGCTTGTCTTATTGCCGTTGTCAAAAATAGCTATATAGTCGCCGTCATAGTTGGCGTAATGCTGGCATGAAGATTTCTGATCTTCAGTAAGTCCGAAATCATCAGCTCCGCCTGAAAGTTTCCATTTGATCTGATCTTCGGTCTTGGTCCTGTCAAGGCAAAGAATTGAACAGATATGGCGGAATGAGCAGACCAGATCGCCGTCATCGTTCAGCCTCATGGAGTTGAAGTGAATGATATCTGGTACGTCTGTTTTCTCGTTTGCATAATCATTAGCAGTCTCAGAAGCATCTGTCACAGTCAGTTCATAAAGCTCAGGATAGTCACAGCTTTTCCAGTCCCAAACGGCTTCGCCGTTCACAACTTCCTGCAGATAGGAATACACGACGCTTGAACCGTCAGGATATCCCGGAACGTTGTAGACAGTGTCTTTGATATAGCCCGAAAGGAAGTAATGATCCAGATCGATCATCAGGAAATCATGTCCATCCAGAGGATGCCCCTTCTCAACTGTGGCGGATTCTTCGAAGGTGATTCTTTTCACTTCATTGAAATCAGAATCGAGTATAACGCGCTCGCCCGGAGCAAAGCCTTCAAGCCCATAGCTGTCATACGTGCCCGTCTGGTCATGATAACTGTAATATGTCTCTCCATCGATCACGTGTTTCTTGAAATCCCAAAAACCGGTATGCAGATCTTCAGACGGCTGCTCCTCGTGCTTCGACCAGATAACGTTTCCCTTACCGTCCATCATGATCAGATTGCGGGTAAACACAAAAGATAGGTAGAAGTTACCGGGGAGATCCGTTTCACCATGAACGGTATACTCCGGCAGGCCCTCTGCTATGACAGGCGTCACTTCTTTAGGTGTGTCTTCCGGTGTATCTGAGCCGCAGGCTGTCATCGTGAACAGCAAGGCAAATGCCAGAAACAGAACTAAGATTTTGTTATTGATATTCATAAACATTTCTCCTTTCATGGGTCACTTCAGTGCCCTGACTTTATCTTCTATCTGCTTAAGTTCCTCGGGTGAGAGCTCAGTAAGATGTTCCATTTTGTCCATAAAACGCATAAGCTCTTCTTGCTCTCTTCTGTGAACTATCTCAAGGTAATAGCTGACGACAACTCCTGAGAACATAGCTACTATCACTATCTCATAGATCGTCGTGATAACGGTAATAAGCCTCCCGGCGAAAGTTACTGTAACTATATCGCCGAAGCCTATTGAAGTCGAAGCGACGAATGTGTACCAAAGAGCATCACCGAAGTTAGTGATTCCCGGTTCTGCTGCCATTATGATAACTGAGGCGATCAACAGCCATCCTATAAAGCCATAAAGAACTTTATCAAAACTCAGTCTTTTTATAACCTTCCAAAGAAGTCCCGCCTTATTCATCGTCGATCACTGCCTTTTCTCTCTTATCACATATTTATCCATCATCATATCTTTTAGCATGATGAGTTCCTCAGTCATGTCAACCTCGTTTATCACCAGCAGACCGCTTGCGAATCTTATACAAACAGCGAGCATTATATGCATGGTGCTGTTGAATATCTTTTCTTCGGGAATATCAGTCTTGAGCGTACCGTCCTTTAAAGCCTTCTCATAAACGACGTGGAATTTATCTCTGAACATACCGATCGCTTCAAATACTTCTTTGATCTGTTCCGGTGTACCTGCTTCGTGCCTAACGTATACGTTAAAGTTCTGATTGAACCTCAGCATATCGGTGTGCTTGGCATAAAGGCTTATGAAAGAGTTCAGATAGAATTCAAATTCTTCTGCCGCCGTGAAAGACTCTCCTCCGATCATCGCGTATTCAAGTTCGACTTCTCTGAAATAGTCTTTCCACTGTCTGGCACAGATAGTTGTGACCAAAGCAAGTTTAGTATTGAAATATCTGTACAAAGTCGCAGGTCCGATACCGCAGGCGCTCGCAACGCTGTGCATGGATACGGATTCGATGGAGTCCTCTGTGAACATCCTGAATCCCTTTTCAAGCATCAACTCGCGCTTTGCAGCCATTTCTTTTTCATCTTTTTCGACATTTCTCATATATTCACCTCTATCTGGATTCTTTTTTTCTTATCCTGCGGAACATTGCCATAAGGCTGAGCATCATCAGGCCTTCAAGCATCAGCAGTACCCAGGTGACAAAGTCTGTTTCATCACCAGTTTTAGGGCCTGATCCCTCTCCTTCATCATCCGTTCCTTCAGCAGGATCATCTCCTGGATGATCATCGGAAGGATGGTATGAAGGGTCGTCATCTGACGGTTCGTCAGAAGGATCATCACCGTGTTCATCATCTGTGGGATCGTCCGATGGGTCGTCACTTGGATCGGTTTTGTTTTCTTCAATAGTGAAGTTAACATCAGGTGCAGTGCCATCCTCGAAAGATACGCTTATGCTGTGGCTGCCTGATTTAAGATCCTCGAGATACGACGGATCCAGAGTTATAATGACGCTTCCGCGTACAGCGTCATAGTATTCACGCGGCACGTCCTTGCCATCGACAGCAACGCCTACGAATCTGTCCATAGTCTCTTCATCGTTCCAGCTGCGCTTGAATGTGAAAGACAGACCATCTTTGCTCCCTTTCTTCCATTTAGCATCACTGCCTTCTGTACAGTAATACTCAAATCCGGGCTCCGTTACTGTAAGTGTGCCGAAGGATTCGGTCAATATATAGTTGGCCGGATCTGCAGTGCCGTTCCATAAGATGCTGCCGGTGTTTGTGCTCTTACCGATCTCAGTCTGGCTTCCTGTGATCTCCAGATCAGCAGTCTCTCCATTCACCAGACCTTCCAAAGCACCTGCAGCAGTGAGTGCCTCACCGTCGTATTCCTTAGATGCGCTTTCGGTGACTATCACGAGTTTTTTGCGCGTGATATCATATTCTGCATCATGTATCCCTGTATAATTCGGCTCTTTTCCAGTGATTACCAAGTCAACCGTTCCGACGTCCGTCATCTGGGCATCATCAGGATACTGGATCTCAAAGTCAATACCTTCCTTAAGTTTCTTTCCGGTCGATATATCCCTGACAGTGATCACCTGCTTCTGAACTCCACCGTTATATTCGGTATCCTCCACATCGAATTCGAAACGCGACGTGTCTGAAATATCCGCCGGATCGATCGTAAGGCTTCCCGGTATGAACAGAGGCTCGTAATTGTCTGAAGACCAGCCATATTCTGCGGTAAGGCAGTCTGTATATGTGCCTGCATCCAGTTCGCTGTATTCTCCGGATGCAGTATCATCTCTTGCGATAGTGGGGTCTGATACAAATATCGTCTGCTCGCTGTCCCAGGAAACAAGTCCAGTACATCCGCTCTGATCATCGGATAAGTGCCATACGTAATCCGGTTCATCGCCTCCGTAAATGCCATAAGCGTCATCGATCGCGATCGCAACAGTGGCTTTATTGATCTTTATCGCATAGGTTTTGGTATCTTCAATGATATTGTAATCGCGGGCGACGAAAACATTTCTCTCGGTACCGTTGAAAATTATGTCTACGCCATTGCGTTCTATGCCGATCTCTTTTCTCTCAACCGATGCGCCGGTAGTTTCAGGGATCGCAACCGGACTTAAGGTGCCGTGGCCGTGGGTGAAGGTCTCAGGCTTATCACCTTTCATGAGTCCTTCGAACTCAATGCTGAAGCCCAAAGTATCTATCTTTCCGTAATCAACTTCTGAAACTATCTTCTTTTCCGGATCATCCTTTAAATAAGCATATGTCGTTACTTTGAGATCCGCCCTTTTCACATTTACTGTAATAAACGTTTCAGCGACTCCGTATTCACCTTCGCTGTCCGTCAGCGTGACTTTGATGATCGACCTTCCCGCATGATCCACCGTCACATATCCTTCGTTATCAACGGTGACAGCAGGAGGCATGCCATATCCCTCAAAAGCATCAGATATCACTTCATATGACCAGACGTCATCAGGGCTTTCCTTATCGGTGCTCACTTCAAGTCTAAAGGGTTCGTCGCCATAGTCCTTTTGATACGATCTTGTTGCTTCGATGCTCCTTGTGGTAAGTTTCTCACTGCTTGAAGCATCCGCATCCGCTTCAGTATAGTTGCCCGAGTCAGACTCATAATGTGCTTCCACGACATAACCGCTTTCAAGCATTTCGTGATCCAGTACAGCTTTGCAGAGGCCGTCTCCATCCAGTTCTGAAAGCTTGATGGTGTGGACATCGGAGCCTGCCTTAGCTGACCTATTTTGCTCTTTTATGGTAAAATCGACACTTCCATCTGCTTCATACAGTCCGGTAACTGTTGCAACAGCAGAAGCCGTATTATTGCCACTCTGTAAAAGGCTTATCGTGATGCCGCTGGGAGCCGGCACGATCTCGAATTCCATTACAGCGGAACTGCTTTCAAAAACACTTGTCTCTTCAACGGTTACTTTCACCCAATATCTTCCAGCATGGGATGGCGGTCCGCCCTCAGTGCTTGCTCCGTTGACTGCACCGGTCTTTTTAGTGCAGGCTTCGTCAGTGAAGTATTCATAAGTCAGTGCGCCTGGGCTGTTGGTGGAGACGCAAGGGTCTGTTACCGGTCTCACATCGTAGATCTTTGATGGATCCTCGATGAAGGTTATCGTAGAAGGCACGCTCTTCTCCACAGTACCGGTAAATGATGCTTTTAAGCCCCAGTATATCTCCGAATCAGGCGAATATGAAGACACCGCAGTCACTGTATAATCTCCAATGCTGTCTGCATGCATCTCAAGAGATACTCCCGGCGATTGATTATCACTTGAATCGGTGATCGACGCGCTTCCTGTGCATGTGAAATCAGTCCATTCCGTACCTTCCGGCAGCTCACTGTCATCCAGTTCGAGAGTAAAATCACGGTTGATCTTCACTGCTCCGGGATCCTTGAACGGGATCTCATCGCCATCAAGTTTGAGCACTCCCGTATGCCATGGATCGGTGTAACCGGTATAGTGCCACTGGTTCTTGCCTGCAGCAGAAGTATTCACTTCGATATCAGCCCATTGCTTATGGTCAGTCTCATCGCCTTTCTTATAAAGGTACAGATAGATCTTGCCTTCATAGTCCGCGTAAATATGCTTGCCGCCATAATTTCTTGAAGTGCTGAAACCGTCAACTTTTTCTTTCTTTATATCTTTTGGAAGTTTAACTGTGGTCTTGTAGACTCTTTCGCCGTCGATGTCCACGACGCCGGTCGCACCCAGTAGTTTTGCGTAAACGCTGCCTCCGGAGACCTTGCGCTCTTCGGTGAATTCGCCTATGGTGGCAGCCGTTATAGTTCCGTCTGTTATGAGCAGCTTACCATTCTTCCTATCACTTGGAACGAAAAAGTTGCTCGGTGTATCCGTCAGGCTGCCCCCCGCACCTATACAGTCTGCATCTCCGTGGTTAGGACCGCACATTCCTGGAACGGCATTTATGTATCCGCCGTTGATACACACATATCTGATCGTGCTTCCGAATGAACCTCCGCCTATTCCGGCTCCAGCGCCGAGATAGAAGTCCTTACTTCCAAGATAAGAATCATAATACTGTACGCGAAGGGCGTCTCCTCCCTGTGCGAACACCGCGCCGCGTTTGATGATAATAGTATCACTGTCAGCATTTTCAGTATTTGCGTACTGGTCCTCCCAGGCTCTGCCGCCTGAACCGATGCCGGCACCGCCGTCTCTTCCTGTTGCCTTCACATAGTACTTGGAAGGAGCAGGATCTTCATACGTTCCCTTAGCAGCGCAGTCATAATCCTCTGTTACATCGATCTCAATGACGCTGCATGCTCCGCAGGATCCTCCGCCAATGCCGGCTCCGCCGCCGTGCATTGCGACAGGATCGTCTGTATAGTCAAGTTCCTGCCCGCCTAAAGCTTCTATCTGGCATTTGCCCTGAATGAGACATCTGGGGTTCTCACCGCCTTTATTCAGTCCGATGCCCTCGAGGCCGCCGCCGATCCCAGCAGCTGCCTGGCCTCCGTAAGCCTTTACATTGCTGTCGATTATGACAAGAGGCCAGTCGCCTTTTTCAGTTTCAGTAATATGGTAATACGCACGGGATTTGGCTCCGAGTCCTATGCCTGCTCCGGCTCTTCCGCCATGGGCTATAAGATCTTTGCAGTTATAAATATATATCTGTTTGAGTGACCCGGAATTGGCATCAAAAACATTGACTCCGCCCATAGAACCACCGGTTCCTATGCCTGCGCAATGGTCACCGCCTTCAGCGTACAAATAATCTATATTCTCAAGCCAAATGTAATCGACTGCGCCTTTTGAGATATTACCGGTCCCTTCTCCTCCGCCTATTCCGGCTCCTTCGCCGACAGCATTAATTTCTCCGCAGTCATGTATCCAGATCTTCCCGGTGTCAGATGCGCTTCCTCCGCCGATGCCTGCTGCGCCGTACATCATCTTTGGATTCTGTATCCTTATCTGCACGTCTCCGTCCCAAAAGACCAAAGGATTGTGTGGATCACAATGAGCGTGACCGCTCTTAGCATCAACGTCACTTCCGGAGATGATGATAGTACCGGTATCACCAACGTCCCACTTTGTAAGGTCAAGTTCTGTGAAACCGTTTCCGCCTGCTCCTCCGCCGCCGATGCCTGCGCCGCTTCTGTAGCCGCGGGCATAGATCTTACTGTCAGTGATGGTGATCTCGCCTACAGCGCCGTACATGCCGCTTCCGATACCTGCCGCACCGTATTCCTGCGGTCCGGCGTACGGAGTGAAACCGCCGGTGAACTTGCCCGGCTCAATTTCATCCCAGACAGCTCTGATGTCGCTGTTATGGATGGTTATGCTCTTTACGTCGTTGAGATTAGTATAGGGAACATCCATCGGAGCTCCTCCGATGCCTCCGCCATAGTATTTTGTATTCGATATGGAAATATTGTGAACGGTCCCGCCGTAGCCTGAACCGATCCCTGGAGCTACTTTATGTATGCTAGAAGATGTTATCTTGCAATTGTCTATGGTGATGTTCTTTACTGCTCCTTCAGGGGTTACGTGATATCCGCCACCGCCTATATCCGCGCCCTGGCCGTCAGCTCTGGTGTTAAGAACGGCATTATTTATAGTAATGTCTCCGCATGTGGCCTTGCCGCTTCCAATCGCGGCAGCCTCGTTACCGAAACTGTACTTGTCGTTATCACTGTTATCCCCGTAGAGATTGCCTGCCACAGCTGTTATTGTGAGTTTGCGGCTTCCGCTGGGAGCTGCTCCGCGCTCACCCAGTTTACCATTGGTATCGCCTGTTATGATAATGGGACCGCAGCCTCCATCATTTCCGCCGCCGATGCCAGATCCGTCTTCGCCACCGTATGCTTCGATGGTTCCGCTTCCCTTTATTTCAATAGTTCTGCCGTTGTTGCTCTTGTTACCGCCGCCTATACCAGCAGCATTTTTGCCTCCGTATGCTTTGATATCAATCTTTGATGAATCGATCTTTATCGAACCGGAAAGTTCTCCTTCGTCGCTGCATCCTATGCCCGCGCCTCCTTCACCGCCGTGGGCTTCTATCTTACCTCCGGTGATTGTAATGTCTACCACATTACCGCCTGATCCAGCATCAACAGAATTGCCTGCTCCGATACCTGCAGCATAGGTTCCGCCTTCTGCGTAGACCTCGCCGCCGCTTATGCTGATAGAGTTCGCTTTCCCATCACGGCCTGAGCCAATGCCTGCGCCTTCATAGCCTCCGTAAGCGCTGACCTTACCTCCTGTGATCTGCACGTCATATTCATAACCGTCGGTGTCGTTACGACCGCTGCCGATTCCCGCAGCTCCATATCCGCCGCGTGCTTCAATGGTGCCTCCGGCGATGATGACGGTGCCCATCTTCTTGTTATACCGTGCGCCTATGGCAGCGCCGCCGTATTTGCCGCCCCCTCCGTAGGCCTGAAGTGAACCGGTCGTTTTGCCGTCACCGTCTTCTGAAGTTATCTTCACGGTGGAGTCATTACTTACATGGATAGCCGACATACCGTCATTAGAACCAAGGGTCTCCTGATGAGACCATGCTTTGATTATGTTGGTCCCTCTCAGCTTGATGATCACATAGTTGTCGCTTTCGATATGGATGAACGAATATTTCGGGCTCTTGTCTTCCTGACTGTATCTGACGTTATCCAGAATGATAGTTATAGGCTTATCCTTACTGCTTTTCCCTTTTTGGACTTTGAAGTAGTTAGTTCCGATCCTTGGACTTCCCGTTCCCTCGATGACATATGTCACGCTGGGATCACTCAACTCAGCAGAGTCGCTGTCCTTGTATGTTTTAGTGCTTGCAGCATCTGCTTTAAGCGTAAAAAAAGCGATGCACATCAAAAGCATCGCTAAAAATATTACTGATAACCTAAGTTCGTGTGATCTCTTCATGATTCCGGTCCTCATAACAACAAAACGGTTTCATTACGATATATGTTGTATCATGATAAATTATATATCATTATGAATGGCCTTTCAATTAATTTTCTGAAAATAATTGTATTTTTTATGTTTTTATCAAAAAACCTCCCGCTGTGATATGAAGCATTCACAGCGGGAAGCTTAAATGTCTTTTATATAACTTTGACCTTAAACGTCACAGTCTTCCATGAAGATGCTTTGTAGTTAGAGTTTCCTAATCCCTTGACTTTGACCTTCACCTTGTAGGTGCCCTTCTTGAGCCCTTTCTTCACAGTGACCTTTCCGCTCGTCTTGTTGATGGTGAAGTATTTCTTGAAGGATTTCGTCCCCTTCTTCGCGGATTCAAGCTTGTAGTTCTTCTTATCCTTGACATTTTTTGTGTACTTCATCACACTTGTGACTGCAAGCGACTGGTTACTTTTCTTAAGCTTGCTGTATTTGACTGTGCCTGTCTTCGGGCTGATCTTCAGTGGGTTAGTGGCTTTGTTGATCTTAAAAGTTTTAGATAAAGTGCCTATACAATTCCCTTTACCTGTAAAAGTTACTGTAGCTGTGCCGACATTGGTGTTATTTTTATAAGCTACTGTATAGTCTTTACCGGATTTAAGTATATTGCCATTAATTTTTACGACAGGCGACTGCGTGATAGCTTTTCCAGTATATGTCTTATTAGAAATCCCACTAACGTCAGCATCTGCGATCGAAGCCTGCGTTATAGTGAATGATTTTTCAATTGCACCTATATAATCATTCTGACCTGTTATTACCACTTTATACTCACCGACTTCTTTAGGAGCAACATTTCCTTCGCATTCCGGATAAGATAGATAATAATCTGTACCATCAGAAAGAGTTTTGTTTCCAAAAGTGACGATTGGTTCTAAACCTTTTGAAGTCCCATCATAAACTTTTACCGGAATATCTGCTACCTGAGCATGTGTTATATCATTAATATAAAAATCAGTTAATAATCCCGTAGGATAAACATATTTGTCATTTCCGCTTGTATCTGTAACAAAAACGCAATATATGCTCCATGTTCCTTTTGCAGTTTCTGCTGTCACTGGCATCTTATATTCATATTTACCTGTATCCGGATTAAAACTGAGTTTAAGCCATGTTATAGTTTCACCGCTCGGATCATTTAGAAATATCGACGTTTCGCCACCTATTTCAGTCTCATCTGAGATCGATACTGAAAATGTAATTGTATCACCGTTATTAGCACAAGTAGGAACGGTATTTAGAGTTGTAAGATCAACAGTTGGAGGATTTATATCAGGTGTAGTGCCGCTCACTTCATAGTTACTAAGCGAAAAATCCACATAATGGTCTTCCGGACTTCCATCTCCTCCTTTGCAAATATACCACACTGTGCTATCATCTTGAGAAAATAGCATGATCGAATATATGCTCCAGATACCACTTTCGTCGCCTTGATTAATAGGAACATCAACAAACCAACTATCAGTATCATCGATCCTATGTGGCCGTACAGCAGGGGCTCTATTCCCGGTTTGTGGTTTTTTAAGGTATAAGATAGGCGGATATTTATCACTATGATTTGTAATCGTCATAGTAATCCTAACTATATCGCCAGGATACGCAATCGTGTCAGATGAATCCAATATTTGAACTGTAATGCTTTCCACATCCAATGCCGCAGGTATTTCATCCGCATACGCCGTTTGCGCCGCTAATACCGGCACAAAAGTTACGATCATCGCTACTGCCAACAATATCGCAGCCAGCTTCTTAATCATATTAGTCATGAACTCCCATCTCCTTTCAACAAAATATAGAATAAACACTCTTACAATAATATCCATAGTCTATTTATCGAAATTTTCTGCGTTCCGATACTACGATTTACAACTTCTTTGAGATCAAAGCTATGCACTCTGTGTGCTTCGTGAACGGAAAGTTGTCGAAAGTCTTTAGATACACAGCATGATATCCATGATCTTCTAAATAAGCCAGATTCTGGCAAAGCGTCTTCGGGCCGCAGCTGATATAAAGGATCTCATCCACTCCATAAGAGATTATCTTGTCAAGAGCCTTAGGCTGTATGCCTGCTCTCGGAGGATCTACGACTATGACGTCAGGCTTCTCGAAGTCTTCTCCCTCGAGCACCTTATACACATCTCCTGCAAAAAACTCGCAGTTGTCCAGACCGTTCAGCGCAGCGTTCTCACGCGCTGCCAATACTGCTTCCTCGACGATTTCTACTCCCAGGACTTTCGCAGCCTTCAAAGCCATGATCTGTGATATAGTGCCGGTGCCGCAGTAAAGATCGAAGACTCGCTTCCCTTCTATATCAGGAATCAGCGCAAGTGCCTCAGAATAAAGCCTGGTCACAGCTTCCACATTGGTCTGGAAGAAGCTGAAAGCGCTGACTTTGAATTTAAGTCCGAGAAGTTCCTCATTATAATGATCTCTGCCCCAAAGCGTAACAAGCCTGTCAGGGATGACTGCATCAGCCAGAGTGTCACATTCTGTCCTTAGCACACCAACAAGATTGTTTTGAAGCTCAAGGTTTCGGATCACGTCCACATAGGCTCCGTTATCGAAAACCATTCCAGCCTTTTCATCTGAAGCAGTCACTATATTGACCAGTATCTCGCCTGTATTCACACCCCGGCGGATAACCAGATTGCGCATAAGACCGGCGTGTGTCTTTTTGTTGTATTTAGGGTAACCACGTTCTATAACAAAATCCAGCGTGGCTCTTAGTATCTTATTAAAATCCTGATGTACCAGCTGACATTGATCTACGGTTATGATGGACATGAATTTGCCCTTCATGTGCATGCCGAGCGTCGTTTCACCGTCCTTCACCAAATCGCCGAAGGTGTACTCCATCTTGTTTCTGTAGGCGTACTGGGATGGACAGCCTTCGATGGGATCTATCACTTCCGGGCATACGCCGTTCTTTTCAAGAAGAGTGCGAACTTCCCTCTCCTTGGATCTCAGCTGCTCTTCATAAGGCACGCCCTGGTATATGCAGCCGCCGCAGAATTCATCATGGGGGCAGATTTTTAGTTCATTTTTGGTCATTTTCAACTCCTTGCCAGATACTGTTCAAGGGTAAGACCAGGCTCAGCCATTATTTCTTTGGCAGCCTTTTTCCCAACATAACGGATGTGCCATGGTTCGTATGGATAACCGGAATTCTTTGGATAACGGAGGATAAAACCGTATTTGGCCAATTTGGCATGTATCTTTTTCCAGACCTTGGGATACTTCTCCATCTCTTCGTTCAAATATACTTCCTCACCGTCAATTATGAGATAAAGATCCAGAGCAAGACCCGTGTGGTGCTCAGAGTATCCCGGCTTAGCTGCTATTCTGTTAGCGTAGGCGTAGCCATAGCGCTCAGTATACTCGTCAATGATTTCCTGCTGCTCCTTTACAGTCCTCAGACCGTAATCCAGATCCACATATACGCTGTCATTCTTTTCAAGATCGTGCTTTAGCTTCAGATATGCCTTGTAAGTCCTTCGCTCTGCCTTTACTTTGTTTCCTCTGGAGTTTACAGCCTTCACAGTACTGATCTTATCTGACCATTTCTTTGAAATCTTATTGGAAGAGTTTACCAGAACAAGGTAGTTTGGCTTGGGAAATTTTGTTTTTTTAATGGTGATTCTTTTAGCGCCTTTAGGTATCTTCTTAGGAAGTCTGAAACTTTCTTCTATGGCCTTGGCATCTTTCTTGATATCCTTGAATCTAAGCTTCGGATTCTTTTTCTTGTTAGGACTAATGGTGATGATGTAATCGTCGCCATTAGGCGCCAAAATGTAATACTTGACCTTGGTTTTGAGACCAAGCACCTTCACCATTTTGAGTCCGCCTCGACGCACCTTCTTAATCTTCTTGCTGGTGTGCTTTCCAACCAGCTTATACAATGAATTCAGATTCGGGTAGCTCACTTGGTTCCATCTGATGATCTTCACCCTGATTTTGTCATTTGAGCCGATGAAGTTGCCCTTCTTTTCTGCCCTTTTGATTTTGAGATCAGGCGGCACCTTAAGGGCGAAACCGATGTCCTTTATCACGTACCAGTGGGTCCCGGCGGATGTAGTGCTTTCAGCCGCAACAGGTAAAACAGAAGTGCAAACCAGAGCCACCGCAAAAAATATTATTATTAACGATTTCAGAGATCTCTTAAGACCCATCATTAAAATCTCCCGTACTTGTCATAGAACTCTTTTTTATATTCAGGGAAGCGGT
This sequence comes from Bacillota bacterium, assembly GCA_017538125.1. GTDB lineage: Bacteria > Bacillota > Clostridia > Peptostreptococcales > Anaerovoracaceae > RUG754. The sequence continues at coordinate 2,708 of JAFYJM010000058.1, read as the reverse complement.
CGTCTGCGATGGCCTCCCTCATGTTTCTCATGGTGTTCACCAGGAAGTGCAGATTATGTTCGGATAGAAGCATGGACGACAATATCTCTTCTGACTTGAAAAGATGTCTCAGATATGCTCTGGAGTAATTCCTGCATGTATAGCAGTCGCACTCCGTGTCCAGCGGGCCCCAGTCCTTCTCATACTGCTTATTCTTGATATTGACCCTGCCGTGAGACGTCATCGCCAATCCGTGGCGGGCGATCCTGGTGGGAAGCACGCAGTCGAACATATCGATGCCTCGCTCCACTCCTTCAAACAGGTAATCCGGTGAACCAACACCCATCAGATATCTGGGCTTCTCCTTGGGCAGCATGTCCGGGCAGTCATCCATCATATCGAGGAAGACTTCCTTTGGCTCGCCTACGCTGAGGCCGCCTATGGAGTATCCTGGAAGGTCCATATCAGCAATGAACTTGGTGCTCTCGCGACGAAGGTCCTTGAACATGCCTCCCTGCTGGATACCGAAAAGCGACTGCTTCTCGACCTTGTCATCAGACATATAGTGATATTCTTTGCAGCGCTTGAGCCAGCGATTGGTCAATGCTACTGACTTCTCTACATATGAGTGATCTGCTTCGGGAGGAGCGCACTCGTCGAAGGCCATCATTATATCGGAGCCAAGGGCTTCCTGGATCTCCATGGAACTCTCAGGGCTCAGCATATGCTTCGAACCGTCCAGATATGATCTGAAAGTCACTCCCTCTTCGTTTATCTTTCTCATGTGTCCGAGACTGAAGACCTGGAAGCCGCCTGAATCAGTGAGGATCGGCTTGTGCCAGTTCATGAACTCGTGAAGACCCCCGGCCTCTTTGATTATCTCGTGACCTGGTCTTAAGTACAGATGATATGTATTTCCAAGAATTATCTCTGCTCCAAGTCCTTCTACGTCTTCAGGTTTCATTGCTTTGACTGTAGCTTGTGTGCCTACCGGCATGAAGACAGGCGTCTGAACATCCCCGTGAGGCGTGTGCAGAGTTCCCAGCCTAGCTCTGGTTCTTGTATCAGTTTTTAAAAGATCGAATGAAACTGCGTTAGTCATTTATATCTCCGTATGTTAAAAGATCAGCCGGCGACCTGTCCGGCTGATCTTATTATACACTATTATTATCTCCACTGGAAGCCTTTTAATCCGATGATGTAAAGCGCCAGCACGATGATCGGTACGACGTATTTGAAGATGGGCTTCATCCAGTTCTTCACTTTCATACCCTCGCCCGCATTGGCTTCGCGCACGAAGTTATCCCAGCCCCAACCGAATTTGTCGCTCACGCAGAACAGAGTCATGACGAAAGCACCGATCGGAAGCAGATTGTTTGAGACGATGAAATCCCAAAAATCGAGCCAAGCTGAACCTTCCGCGAAGGGCTGGAAGTGGAATACGCTGTATCCCAGTGCTGTGGTGATGGCTGATACGAAGACAACTATACCGCAAAGCAAAGATCCCTTCTTACGGTCAAGTCCGGTCACTTCTCTCACGCATGCCAAGATGTTCTCACATACAGCAAGCACTGTTGAGAAAGCCGCAAATGTCATGAACAGGAAGAAGACAGTACCCCAGATCCTGCCGCCGGGCATGTTATTGAATACGGTCGCCATGGTATTAAAAAGTAGTCCGGGGCCGGCATCCACTTCAAGTCCGAAGGCTGAGCATGCCGGGAAAATGATGAGACCAGCAGTTATAGCAACGAAAGTATCAAGTATGATAACGTTTACGGATTCGCCCATGAGAGAGCGTTCTTTGCCGATGTATGATCCGAAGATGGCCATGGAACCTATACCTAAGGACAGTGTAAAGAATGCCTGGTTCATGGCTGCCACAACTACTCCGAAAGTGATTTTGGAGAAGTCGGGAACCAGGTAGAACTTGAGGCCTTCGCCTGCTCCTGAGAATGTAGCGCTCCTCACTGCCAGTACTATCATCAGGATCAATAAGGCCACCATCATGTACTTGGTAACTCTCTCAAGACCTGACTGAAGGTTGAAAGACAGAAGCACGAAGGCAATGATAACAACTACGAAAAGATAGCCAACGTTCAGACCGGGGTTCGTGATCATGTCTACGAAGCCGAGGTCGGCGTACTCACCTCTCAGGAAGCTGATGAAATAGTACACGATCCATCCGGTTACAACCGTATAGAATGCCATTAGAGCGAAGTTTCCGAAGAAAGCCAGCGCTCCGTGGATGTGCCACTTCTGACCGGGCTTCTCAAGTTTCTGATACATTTTGATAGGGCTTGCCTGGGACGCACGTCCTAAGGCGAACTCGACTGTCATAGCCGGTAGACCCAGAAGTATAAGACAAATGATATAGACCAGTACGAAGGCCGCTCCGCCGTTCTGTCCGGTCATCCAGGGGAATTTCCATACATTGCCGCAGCCTATGGCACAGCCTGCACTGATGAGAATGAAGCCTAACCTGCTGCCTAAACGTTCTCTTTCCATAATAAAACTCCTTGAAAATTATAATTACGAATATGCATTTTAACACAAGTCAAAGGGTTTGTCGATTGATTTTTGATAAATTTTCAGAATTTTTGCATATTTTAAACGAGCAAAACTATCAAAAAACAAAAAACCCACTGAATCCCTTGAAAACAGTGGGTTTTTATTGGAGCTAGTGGTGGGAATCGAACCCACAACCTGCTCATTACGAATGAGCTGCTCTG
>JAFYJM010000057.1 GCA_017538125.1 Bacillota bacterium | reverse complement strand
GGTGGATATAGCGACTGTAGCTGAGATCGCTCACAGCCACGGCTTGATATATATCGTGGACGCCTCTCAGACGGCGGGATGCAAGCCGATCGACGTGAGAAAGATGGGTATCGACGTGCTTTGCTTCACAGGGCACAAAGGCATGCTGGGCCCTCAGGGAACCGGAGGTCTGATCATCGGTTCCGACGTGTATATCCGTCCGTTCAAGGTAGGCGGTACCGGGGTGCAAAGCTATTCCATGACTCAGCCCGATGAACTGCCGACGAGGCTGGAGGCAGGTACTCTAAACGGCCACGGGATCGCGGGTTTAAGCGCCGCAGTGGACTTTATAAACGAAGTAGGGGTCGATCAGATCGATGCTAGGGAACAGACGCTGATGAAGCACTTTGTTTCAGGCGTTTCGGAGATACCCGGAGTGAAGATCTACGGAGATTTCACAGCACCCAGAGCCGCTATAGTCTGCCTGAACATACGCGACCTGGATTCAGGCCAGGTGTCTGACGTACTGTCGCTGGACTATGATATCGCGACCCGCCCCGGCGCGCACTGCGCGCCTCTGATGCACAAAGCTCTCGGCACAGTGTCCCAGGGAGCGGTGCGCTTCAGTTTCTCATATTTCAACACTGAAGAGGAGATCGATGCCGCGATAAGTGCGGTCAGAGAGATCGCGGAGAATTATTGAGTTTGTGTTTTTTGCGCTGCAGAGCAGCTTTCAGATCATGCCCAGAGAAAAGACTTTCAGAAGAATAATAACCTTCCACACGACGACTGAAGCCGTCGCCTTCGAGAAGTACTGCCTGGAGAAGTCCATTCCCGGCCGGCTGATACCGCTTCCGGGCGAGATCTCCGCGGGCTGCGGTATGTGCTGGATGGTGCCGCTGGAGAATTCCGGAGATGCCGACCGGCTGGCAGACTCAGGAGAGCTGAGGCACGAAGGCGTGTTTACTTTGCTCATGTGAAAAAGAATAAATCAATAAAAAAAGAACCGTGCAGGAGCACGGTTCTATTTGATTAGTATTGGCTTTCTTTGCTTCTCTTCGACATATCCGACGATCGAAGCGACCGGTATGCTGTCGCGAAGCTCGGCGAGGAGAGCATTGGCGCTCTGCTCAGGCACCGAGACCAGCAGGCCGCCTGAGGTCTGGGGGTCGAACATGATGTCGGTCAGCGCGAGGTCTATGCCTTCGGCTGTATCCGCTCCGCAGTCTATCCAACTGCGGTTTCCGTAAGCGCCTGCGGGGACTATGCCCATCTGCGCCATATCGTAGGCTTCGGGAAGGAGCGGCAGCCAGCCGGATTCCAGAACGATCGTCACACCTGAGCCCGTAGCCATCTCGTAGGAGTGGCCCACGAGGCCGAAACCAGTGACGTCGGTCACGGCATTGACTTCGAAGCGCTTGATGATCTCTGCCGCGCGCTTGTTGAGAGTTGCCATGGAATCTATCGCTGCCTTGGCAGAAGCGGGAGCGATCAGATCGCCCTTCATCGCGGTGTTAAGAATGCCGGTGCCAAGAGCTTTGGTGAGGATCAGTACATCACCGGGCTTCGCGCCGGAGTTCGTCAGGATCTTCGAAGGATCGGCGAAGCCGGAGACGCAGAGACCGTACTTGGGTTCTTTGTCCTTGATTGAGTGGCCTCCGCAGATCACGGCGCCAGCCTCGAGGCATCTGTCCTGACCGCCGCGTAGTATGTCCAGCGTTATCGCCTTGTCCAGATCCTCCGGTATGCAAAGCACGTTCAGCGCGAGTTTCGGTTCACCTCCCATGGCGTATACGTCCGAGAGGGCGTTGGCAGCGGCGATCCTTCCGTAGTCGAAGGGATCGTCGACGACCGGCGGGAAAATATCCACCGTCTGTATGAGCGCCAGCTCATCGTTTATTCTGTAGACAGCGGCATCATCAGAAGTATCGAAACCGACCATGAGGTTCGGATCTGTCATAGTGGGTAGCTGGAGGAGGACCTGCTTCAGGTCTCCCGGCGCGACCTTGGCCGCGCAGCCGCCGTGGGCAGCCAGTTTAGTCAATCTGATCTTTTCGTTCTGTGCCATGAAATTTACCTCCCGGGACGCCGGCAAGGCGCCCGCTCTTACATTGATATTATAGCATAGGAAGGGCGCTTACCGTTATAGCTCGGTGATAATAAATATTTATAATAGTATCGCAAAACTATTGGAATAGCATATATTTTCGCCCATATGATTGACGAATATTCGTCGTTTGAGGTATCATTATACTATGAAAGCCCTAATTATCACAAATAACCCCAGGGTTTATGACGAATTTTCGCCTGTAGTGGAGACCGAGTATCACAGAGAACTGCCTCAGGATGAGATTTTGAGGCTCGCGAGGGACAGGATACATCTTGGCGCGAGGCTTTTGATCCATCCTATGATGGGAAGGATCCGGCCGCACGAGACGCCGTACAAGTCCATATTCCTGGAGGTGCCCGAAGATGATGAAGCGACTGTAATAGCCGGCACTGACTTTACCTCCGTTCAGATCATCGAGGACAGCATCGCGGAGACTCGTAAGTTCCTGGAGAACACATATATGAAGAAATACGATGAGGATCTTTTGGAAGATCTTCAGTACATAGATCTTTTGCTTATCAAGTCAGGCATTGAAGAATACAGCAGGTGACGAAATGATACAGAAAAGCGTTTTGGATTTCAAGCAGGCGGACTACATACTCGTGGTCAACAAGGAGTATGAGATAGTATACAACTCCAGGTTCGACCAGCGGATGGGAGCATCCTCAGGGCACACACCATATAAGAACTTTTTCGAGATGTATCCGTCGATCGGTAGGGGCGAGTCTTCTATCGTGAAGACCATGTCGACAGGCGTGCCGGTCTATAACGACGTTCAGAAGTGGACGGACATAAACGGCAAGGTCTACGTGACTCAGAACCTGACGCTTCCGATCTTCAACGAGGGCCAGGTCGTAGGCGTCGTGGAGCTCACGAAGGATCTGACCAACGTTGGCAATCTCGAGGATAAGCCGCATTTCCTTGAATCCATCAACAAAGAAGGCAAATTCCATCCGAACCGCGACTCAAACGACAGGATAAGCTTCGAGGACATACTGACCATCAACGACGGGCTGCTGAACAGCATCGAGCAGGCGCGCACCTTCGCGTCCAACAATAATCCGATCCTGATCTATGGTGAGACAGGCACCGGAAAAGAACTTTTCGCGCAGGCCATCATCAACTACATGGTCGCGCCTAAGCAGAAGGTTATCATCCAGAACTGCGCCGCTGTGCCCGACAACCTCATGGAGGGCATACTTTTCGGAACGACCAGAGGATCCTATACCGGCGCTGAGAACAAAAAAGGTCTGTTCGAAGAGGCCGACGGCGGCATCTTTTTCCTGGACGAGCTGAACGCCATGCCTTATTCAGTGCAAGGCAAGCTGCTTCGAGTGCTCCAGGAGGGCACGTTCAGACCGCTTGGCGCGAGCAAGGAGAAGAAGGTCAACGTGAAGATCATCGCGTCGATCAACACGGATCCGATGGAGGCCATTGAGAACCATACCTTAAGGAAGGACCTCTTCTATCGTCTGTCATCCAACATGATCTATCTGACGCCGCTCCGCGAGAGACCGGACGACATCGAGTACCTCACTGACAATTTCATAGACCACTTCAATGCGGTCTATGGCAAACACGTCAAAGGCATTTCAGAGGAACTCAGGGAGTTCTTCCTGGAGTACAGCTGGGACGGCAACGTGAGAGAGCTCAAGCACGTGCTGGAGGCCATGATCACGATGACAAACTCAGAGATCCTGGACATCAAGGACATCCCGGTCTACCTTAGCGGCAAGCACAAGTCCAAAGGCCGCAAAAAACCCGAGCCGCTGAAGGGCGATTCCAAACTCGTCATCGATCTGGAGCAGGGTGGCATGAACTTGAGGGAGGCCGTGGACAGGCTTGAGAGAGAGCTGATCGTTCGCGTGCTCGGCGAGTGCGGCGGTAACAAGACCAAGGCCGGTGAGATCCTCGGCATACCTCGTCAGACCCTGAAATACAAGATGGACAGGCTGGGGATCCCGTTCGACGCCGAAAAATAGGCATAGGCAGGCACGGCCATCGACAGAAAACTGTCGCGCGACCCCCATAATTCGCGCGATATCCCATAAAAACCGTCATATATATTGAAAAACCATTGGCATATTCTTTGCTCTAATATATTCAATGGTAGTTGCCGCTGACCGGCGGCATCTCACGAACAGATAAACGACATATTTCTAATGCTTTCAATAGAAAGGAAACGCACATGAATCTGGAACTCAGAAAAGTTCAGATCAGAGACATAGTTTTTGACACCGAAGCAAAGATCGTCGACGGAGTCCTTCATGTGGATCCGAAGAAGCTGGAGGAACTGGTCCTCGAGGACAGCAAGGTCAAGTCGGTATCCTTCGATATCGCGAGGCCGGGCGAGTCCGTGAGGATCGTGCCGGTGAAGGACGTCATCGAACCGAGAGCGAAGCTTGAGGGCGGAGATATCTTTCCCGGGCTTTTCAAAGAGGACATGCAGGAAGCAGGCGAGGGCATAACCTACTGTCTGAAAGGCATGGCAGTCACGTCCACCGGGCCCATCGTGGGCTTCCAGGAGGGCGTCATCGACATGTCCGGCCCCTGCGTAGACTACACGATCTACTCCTCCATGCTCCATCTCTGCATGATAATCGAGAAGCAGGACTACGTGGATCCGCACGATCACGAGCAGGTCGTGCGCCTTGCCGGCATCAAAGTGGCAAAAGCACTTGGAGAGCTGGGCTTTGACTGTGAAGACTATGAGACTGAGAACATAGAATGGAAGCCGATCGGCGAGAAGTACGCCGAATTCCCGGATCTTCCGAAGGTAGTCTACGTGTATAACTGCATGGCTCAGGGACTGCTCCACGATACGTATTTTTATGGTCGGGACGCCAAGATCATGGTTCCTACGATGATAACCCCGAACGAAGTCGTGGACGGCGCTATCGTCTCCGGGAACTGCGTGTCCCCGGGCTCCAAGACCACGACATACATGCATCAGAACAACGCTGTCATCCGCGAACTTCTGAAGATCCACGGCCGGGAGATCAACTTCATGGGCATCGTCCTGAATCCTCTGATGACTACCTTAAAGGAGAAGTTCAGAGACAGGATGCTGACCGTGAGGGAAGTCAAGATGCTCGGAGCCGAGGGAGTCATAATTTCTCAGGAGGGCTTCGGCAATCCGACGACCGACCTGATGATCGTCTGCCAGGAACTCGAGCGAAACGGTATCAAGACTGTTATCATAACAAACGAAGACGCGGGAGTCGACGGCATGTCCGAGTCTCTCCCGGACTCCGTCCAGGAAGCTGACGCCATCGTGACGACCGGTAATTCCAACGCCACCGTCATGCTGCCAGCCATGGACAAGACCATCGGCATCCTCAAGGAAGTCGAGCGCGTCTGCGGCGGAAACGTCACTTCCATCCAGGAGGACGGCAGGCTGCTTCTCGAGATCCACGGCATCATGGGCGGTCACAATCTGCAGGGCAATACGAAGCTCGGCGCGATCACTATCT
>JAFYJM010000056.1 GCA_017538125.1 Bacillota bacterium | reverse complement strand
TATAATCGATGCAGATTTCCCTGTATATGCAAGGGGCTGTGTGGTTGCGACTGCACGAGGCAGAGTGATGGAGCAGAGTACCAATGAGATGATCTCGTTCGGTGGTGTACAGGTGAGACCGGGTGATGTAGTCATGTGCGATAGGAGCGGAGTAGTCATAGTTCCGTGGGAGCATGTGGACGAAGTACTGACCAAGGCTGAGGAACTTTATGACAAAGAAGAAGCGATGCTCGCAGAGATACTCGCCACGGGTGACATCCTTGGTACAGATGATAAATTCGACTATGAAAAAATGCTGAAGAAGTAACTCCGGAAAGAAGGATACAGATATGGTACTTACAGAAAACAAAAGAGCAGAATTACTGAAATTGCCTACAGGAAACGTGGCAGATTCAGCAGGCAGGAATTCAGTCATGGATTCGAGGATCAAGCCTATAGATCCGAAGTCTAAGATGATAGGCAGAGCTGTGCCGGTGGAGTGTTTCCCGGGAGATAATCTGGCGCTTCATCAGGGTATGGAAATGGCTAAAGCCGGAGATGTGCTCGTATTTGACTGCAAGGGATTCACCGAAGCAGGACACTTCGGCGACATGATGGCGACGGCATGTAAGGTAAAGGGTATTGCAGGAGTAGTGATCGACGGCAGCTGCCGCGACTCCGAAGATATCAGGGAACTTGGCCTCCCGGTGTTCGTCAAGGCGTTCAATCCGAGAGGCACGGTCAAGGAAAGCCTTGGTAGAGTTTATGTACCAGTGGTATGCGGTGGAGTGACAGTCAGACCGGGAGACATCATCTATGGTGACTGCGACGGCGTAGTAGTTATCCCACAGGAGAATGAAGACGAGATCTTCGCAAAAGCCCTGAAGAAGTATGACTACGAAATAGAAGTACGGGAAAAACTACTTGCAGGAATGAGCACTATGGAAGTGTATGGATTTGACAAGCTTGTAGAAGAGAAGCTTTCAGACAAATAGATCAAAAAAACACTCTCAGTGAAACGGACTCTGAAGATAGAAAGGAATAGGCTATGAAACCTGAACTGACATTACCTAAAGAAATAATTGAAGCATTCAGCAAGCTTGACACACCGAGTATCTCGGACGCTATGGACAAGCTGCGCATCACAGGTGGCTGCCTGGGGATCCACCCTGTCGTTCCTGATACTTATATCTGCGGACAGGCATTCACCATACACTATGCACCATGCGGTGAGGAAGTGAAGGGAACCGTAGGAGACTTCATAGACGATATACTGCCCGGCGAAGTTGCTGTTATCGATAACAACGGCCGCCTTGACTGCACGGTCTGGGGCGACATAATGAGCTATTATGCCACAAAGCACGGGATCGCCGGCACAGTGGTAGACGGCGTGTGCAGGGACATCAATGTTATCCGCAAGCTCAGATATCCTATCTTCAGCAAGAGCACCTATATGGTGACAGGCAAGGACAGAGTCTATGTAGATCACATCAACGAGCCTGTCAGCATATCCGGCGTGCAGGTATGTCCTGGAGATCTGATATGTGCGGATAACACCGGTGTCGTAGTAGTTCCATTCAAAAGAGCAGAGGAGGTCCTCAAGGTAGCTCTCGAGATCGAAGCTGTCGAGCAGCAGATCATGGCTAAGATCGAAGCAGGAATGACTCTCAAAGAGGCGAGACAGCAGACCGGATATCACAAGCTGCAGACACCTGAAGAATGATTCTGCCGGAGGGCCCATATGACTGACAATATGTGTCAGGAAAACAAACTGTCAATACGTGCGGCGATCCTTCTCATGGCAGCAGTAGCTGTTGCCAGAGGGTCGTCGTTCATTTTCTCAAAGTTGCTTCTTCGTACGATGGAGCCGCTTAACCTGCTTGGGGTCAGATCGCTGACTGCGTTCCTTATCCTGTTTGCTTTATTCGGCCGCAGAGTCATCACAGCTGTCAAAGACGATCATCGGAATCTGAGGGCAGGGGCTTTGCTTGGACTGATGTATTTCATGATAATGACTCTGGAACTGAACGGTCTGAAGCACACAACGACATCAACTGCGTCTTTCATCGAGAATTCTGCAGTAGTGCTGGTCCCTTTGTTTGAAGCAGCATTGCTTTGGAGAAGACCCGATAGGATCACGATCGTGAGCGCGATCCTTTGCCTTGCAGGTGTTGGATCAATTGCTATGGGTGATATGAGCGGCAGGATAGGCATCGGAGAAATACTGTGCATGATCGCCGCACTGTTGTATACCGGAGCGATAATAGTGACAGACAAAGAGTCAAAAAAATGTGATGCATTCGTGGTTGGGATCCTGTATGTGGGCTTCATGGGTCTTTTTGGAATGATCGGATCGGTCGCGGCGGAAAGCCCGCATCTTCCCAAGACTCCGGCTGAATGGGGCTTGCTTCTGATGCTGGCTGTTATTTGTTCGAGTTTTGGATTCGCCATGCAGCCGGTGGCACAGAGAACTATATCTTCAGAAACAGCAGGTGTTCTGACAGCACTCAATCCGCTTACTACGGCAGTTCTGGGAACTGTCGTACTCGCTGAGCCGTTCGGAATAAACATTATTATTGGAGCAATACTGATATTGACAGGTGTAGTGATACATAATATGAACAAAAGGGAAGACTAAATAATGTTAGATTTCCTCCCTTCGACGAGGCCGAATAATGATTACTCTTTTGATTACACTTTGGAGCGATGTGGCTGAACCTCCCTTCTTTCAACGGGTCCAGAGATCAGCTTCGACTTCGAGTCCCATGTCCTCCGCCAGATGCACCGGGGTAACCTATACGAACCCTCAAGTTCGATAGCAACCCCGTTTTTCGTTGCAATCAGCGGGGTACAGGTACTTATAGAGTGTTTTGATTCCTTTCAAAATATTGTGATATCATTTCAGTAAGATAAAAAACGACATATACGACATATCTGAATTTGCAGGTGAGAGAGATGAGAGACATTGAAAGAATATGTAAAGTGGCACTGGTCCAGGCAGAACCTGTGATGTTCGATAAGAAGGCATCACTCGAGAAGGTCCTCGCGTATATAGATAAGGCTTCAGGCAAGGCTGACCTTATCGTTTTTCCCGAACTGTTCATTCCCGGCTACCCGATAGGGATGAATTTCGGATTCAGCATGGGCAAGAGAACGGAAGCGGGAAGAGAAGACTGGATGCGATATTACAATGCATCGGTAGTTGCAGGTGGTGATGAATTCAAACAGCTGGCCGATGCTGCGATCAGAACCGGTGCATATATAAGCATTGGCTTTTCTGAAAGAGATGCTGTAACAGGCACTCTGTATAACAGCAATGCAGTATTTGAGCCTGATGGAACATATAAGATCCACCGTAAGCTCAAACCGACCGGAAGTGAGAGAGTTGTCTGGGGAGATGCTAATAAGGACTATTTCCCTGTTACTGAGACTCCCTGGGGGCCGATAGGCAGTCTTATCTGCTGGGAGAGCTATATGCCGTTGGCAAGAGTTGCCCTGTACCAGAAAGGCATAACGATATATATATCGCCTAATACCAATGACAATCCTGAGTGGCAGGCTACGATACAGCATATAGCCATCGAGGGCAAGTGCTATTTTATAAATAGTGATATGATAGTAACGAGATCATCCTATCCGGAGGGACTGAATGAGCGGAGTGCAGTTGATAGGCAGCCTGATATCGTATGCAGGGGAGGCAGCTGCATCATAGATCCTCGGGGTCATTATGTGACTGAACCGGTATGGGATGAAGAGACCATCATTTATGCTGAACTGGACATGACACTTCCGGCAGCATGCAAGATGGAGCATGATGCTGTAGGTCATTATGCAAGGCCGGATGTATTGGAACTTATTGTAAAAGATGAATAAAACCAGTTTGCAGGGGAGTTTTACGGAAATGATTCTGAAAAAGATAGAATATGAATTGTCTGTATGCAAGGTCGCTTCAGAGAAGGATATAGATTTGAACCGGGATTTGTATTTCATAGGAAAGACCGATGAAGAGATCTCTTTAGTGTGCCCGACATGTGATGTGCCGTACAACACGACAGAGCGCGACGACGGATGGAGGGGTTTTCGCATCCAGGGAGTCCTTGACTTTTCTCTTATCGGAATACTTTCAAAGATATCGGGGATCCTTGCGGATAACAATATAGGTATATTCGCTGTATCCACATATAATACGGACTACATACTGGTCAAGTCGGAAAACTATGAAAAGGCCCTGAGTGTTTTGGCATCAAAGGGCTATGAGGTCATCTGATGAATAAAGAATACGAGTTTGATGCGGTCATTCATGAAACACCTGACAACGGTGGCGCCTATGTCATTTTTCCATGGAACATCCGAGAGGAATTCGGAAAAGGACGAGTGAAAGTCCATGCATCGTTCGACGGAATCCCGTATGACGGAAGCATCGTCAATATGGGAGTCATAGACGAAAACGGAAATATTTGTTATGTAATCGGAATCTTGAAGTCTATTCGCAAGCAGTTGCATAAAAGTGACGCTGACAGCGTGCATGTGATAATCCGGGAAAGGGAGTAGAAAAGCTCTTGCTGGAAAAAAGTCTTGCTCAGAAAGAGGGCTAATTGTTATGAAGGAAGAATGTTTGATATGCAAAGCACCGCTTGAGTATCTTGAAACGGATGAACTCATGGAGTGCGAGATATGCCACAAAAAGGAAAACAGTAAGACAAGATGTGTAAACGGACACTATGTTTGCAATGAATGTCACACCGAAGGTCTGGACAGCATCATAGGTGTTTGCATGAATGAGAATTCCGGGGATCCTGTTGCAGTCCTTGAGAAGATGATGGCATTGCCATTCTGTCATATGCATGGACCGGAGCATCATGTAATGGTCGGAGCAGCCCTTCTGACTGCATATAAGAATTCAGGAGGGGACATCGATCTTGAGAGTGCTTTGAAAGAAATGATGAGCCGCGGCAGAAGCGTACCCGGAGGTGCCTGTGGCTTTTGGGGTGCATGCGGCGCAGGGATCAGCACAGGGATGTTCATATCCATCATTTCAGGTTCTACACCACTGGAGAACGAGCCTTTTGCTCTGTCTCACATGATGACAGCGAGATCGTTGGGCGCTATTGCGGATGCGGGCGGCCCAAGATGTTGCAAGAGGGATTCATACCTGTCAGTTCTGGCAGCGGTGGATTTCACTAAAGAGCATTTCGGAATAGAGATGGAAAAAGCAGATGTTATCTGTATGCGTTCTGCTCAGAATAATCAATGCATAGGAATAAGATGCCCTTTTTCAAAGATGGTCGAGGAAAAGAAATAAGTAATGGGTACAACTCCGGGTACAAACGGGACGGCGTGTTTCCTCCTTGGAATTTCAACGTTTGTACGGTTCTGACTAATTCGAGTCCCATGTCCTCCGCCAGATCGAGACGTTGGAATTATCACATTCCGAAGTCTTTTGTTTTTGATGCGCACGTTATTGACATATGTCAATAATATGCTTTATTATTATGCCATGAAAGGAGTTTAGCCATGGCAAGACCTTTAAGATGCCGCAGAATAGGAAAACAGCCTGTATACCGGAGCTTTGTTCCGGAAGACGCAGAGGCGTCGGATACAGTGTATCTTACTGTTGATGAATTCGAAGCATTCAGACTTCTCGATGACGAGGGCCTGAACCAGGAGGCCTGTGCGGAGAGGATGAATATCTCAAGGACAACGGTCACTGCGATATATGAAAGCGCACGTCACAAGATAGCTGATGCTCTGGTCAACGGCAAGCGGTTGCTCATCACGGGTGGCCGGTGTGAATATGTACCGATGGAGGCTCCATTGGGATTGGAAAAGAAAGGAAGTACACAAATGAGAATAGCAGTTGCATACGAAGACGGTCAGGTTTTCCAGCACTTCGGACATACCGAGCAATTCAAACTATATGATATTGAAGACGGAAAGATCATGGCAGAGCAGATAGTGGGTTCAGGGGGAAGCGGCCATGGTGCGCTTGCAGGATTTCTGAAATCTGCAGACGTAGATGCTCTTATCTGCGGAGGTATCGGCATGGGAGCTCAGATGGCGCTCGAGGAGGCCGGTATAAAACTGTACGGCGGCGTGCAGGGATCTGCTGATACGGCGGTCGCGGCTCTTACAGCAGGTACGCTTGATTACAATTCAGAAGCAAACTGTGATCATCACGGTCATGATCACCACCATGGCGGCGAGTGCGGAAGCCACGGATGCAAAGATCATCATTGCGGACATTGACCGAAGGAAAGAATGGAAAAGACACCGTGTGAAAATGGATATTTTGTGTTGCCTGATGATGTAATTGAGATACCTGAGGGAGCATTTTCAAACAACAAAAATCTTAGATATATAGATCTAAGGAATGTCAGGTATATCGGTGACAGAGCTTTTCAGGATTGTACGAATCTGGAATCAGTTGAGATGAGCGAAGCGGTCATTATCGGGCAGGGAGCTTTTGAATTCTGCCGATCTCTTCGCAGCATTGCTGCTGACAGCATCACGGAAATAGGCGATGCGGCTTTTTTTGGATGCAGCTTGCTCGATGTTCCGGTATTTCCACGTACGATCAGATCGGTTGGGACAGGGGCATTCTCACATACTGCTGTTAGATGCGCGGATCTGCACTGGCTGAACGAGATACCGGCATATTTGTTCAGCTGCTGCACGGCGCTGACTCATGTTGATATCAGCGGAGCCCGCATGATAGGTGAAAAGGCCTTTTTCGGATGCAGATCATTATCGCATGTGAGATTTGACTCTGCCAAAAGCATCATGGCGAGAGCCTTTTTCAATTGTGATTCATTTGAGCTCGCAAGTCTACCGGAAACAATTCAGCATATTGGGGATGATGCCTTCAGCAATATACAGGAAGGCATCATCATTCCCAAAAGTGTAAGGCATGTCGGAAGGGATTGCTTTGGGCCTATAGACAGACAGAAGAAAATCTGCATATATGAGTCTGTACTGCATGAGTTCCGGAATTACTTCCGCGATGACCGCAGGCAGCTTGATGAAGAAGATATACATAGCTATCTTTGGGAAAGCTCCATAGATGTAACGATCCTGGATGATGAGACAGATAAAATGATCGGATTCCTGCCATTATTTTCAGATATTGATTCACATATGCGTAATGAATTGATAAGGGCTTTCAGGGAGGATAATACATTTGATTATCAGATGCTCGACACGGTGATGCTTGACGGAGTGGGCTGGAACCAGAGAGGGAAGGACAGGCTCGCTATCATGCGGTCGAAATACCCGTATGGCATGTCGGAGTCTGCGCGTGCGTATTATAACAATTACCTTGAAAAACACCTTACGCGCATCGCTCAGAGAGCTATTAGATACAGAGACATTGAAACACTGGCGCTTCTGTGTGACATAGACATGATCAGAAAAGATACTATTCCGGAAATACTGGACTATTCCATCATGATGGCTGCGCATGAGTGCACGGCATTCCTGCTGGAACGCCAGTCGGAAATGAATGGTCACGCAGTTCCGTTTATTGACGAACTTTGAATATGAACGAGAAAGAAGTCTTAATAAATAACGCTGCGAGGAATGTGCTTGCACTGACACGTGATACTCTGATCGTCAGATTCCGGTTCCTCGATATCGCATTGAGCAGACTTGAACCGGTCGCTAAAAATGATACGACATATGCGACTGACGGAGGGCGGCTCATCTACGGACCGTCACATGTCCTTAGGAGTTTCAGGAGCGATCGTGAAAAGCCTGTGCATGACTATCTCCATATAGTATTGCACTGCATTTTCAGACACATGTTCATAGGATCGCTTGCTGACCGTGAACTGTGGGACCTGGCGTGCGACATAGCTGTCGAAAGCATATTGTCTGACCTTGGCTTGCGGATCGCCGGAATTGCCAACCAGATCGCAAGGGATTCGGAAGTGGAAAGACTCAGAGCAGAAGTAAGGATGCTCACGGCCGAGAAGATATATCATTATTATCTGGAATCGGATCTCCCGGGACTGGAGATTGCCAGACTAAGGAGACTGTTTGAAGTCGATGATCATTCAGGCTGGCATAGTGAAAAGTCCCGCAGCAACAATGATACACCTGAAAGAAACGGGAGCGATCGTGATGGAAGACTGCCGGATCGTGACAGTATCAGCGCAGCAGAGGATATCCCGGATGGAGTTGATCCGGAGAACACATTCCCTCAGCACAGCCCACTGGAAGAGCTTGCAGATGAGTGGAAAAAGATAGCAGAGAAGATACAGGAAGATCTGGAGACTTTTTCCAGGGAGCAGGGCGATGCTGCAGGCGGACTTGTCCGGAACCTGAAAGCCGTCAACAGAGAGAGATACGATTATACAAATTTTCTGAAAAAGTTCTCCGTTTTAGGGGAGACGATAGGTGTAAATGATGAGGAGTTTGACTATATTTATTATACATACGGGTTGAGACTATATGGGAACATGCCCCTTGTGGAGCCGCTGGAATACAGGGAAGTAAAGCGTGTAAAGGAATTCGTGATCGCCGTGGACACTTCGGCCAGCACTTCAGGCGAGCTTGTTCAAAAGTTCCTACGGAAAACCTATAATATACTGAAATCGACTGAAAACTTCTTCTCCCGGGTCAATATCCACATCATCCAGTGTGATGCCGCCATTCAAGAACATGTCAGGATCACATCCGAAGAAGAACTGGACGACTATATAAGCTCAATGGAGATACGCGGACTTGGCGGTACCGACTTCAGACCTGTGTTCGGTCTCGTGGATAAGCTGATAGAGGACGGCAAATTCAGAGATCTGAAAGGGATGATCTATTTCACTGACGGCAGGGGTACTTTCCCTGCCCGTAAGCCGGGATACGAAACAGCATTCGTGTTCCTCGATAACGAATACAACGATCCGGATGTGCCACTATGGGCGATAAAGATCGTTCTGCAGGATGAAGAATTATTGTGATGAGGTGACGCCGTGAATATAAAAGAAGCAAAGGAACAGATAAAGAACGCTGTCATTGCATATTCCACCAGGGATGAGTTCGGAGAATACCGGATAGCCATAGAAGATCAGAGACCGGTTTTCCTAATGGGCCCTCCGGGTATAGGAAAAACTGCCATAATGCAGCAGATAGCATCTGAACTGGGCATCGGCCTGGTCTCATATTCCATGACACATCACACAAGACAGTCGGCGCTGGGACTTCCGTTTATCAGGACAAAAACCTACGGGGATAAGGAATACAGTGTCTCTGAATACACTATGTCAGAGATCATTGCGTCTGTCTATGACATGATGGAGGAAACAGGAGTCCGGGAAGGCATACTGTTTCTTGATGAGATCAACTGTGTGTCGGAAACACTTGCTCCATCGATGCTGCAGTTCCTGCAGTATAAGATCTTCGGCAGACATCGCGTCCCGGACGGATGGATCGTTGTCACTGCGGGTAATCCTCCCGAATACAATAATTCCGTACGGGAATTTGATACAGTTACATGGGACAGGATGAAGCGGATAGACATTGAGCCGGACTATCAGATCTGGAAAGAATATGCTCTGGACCACGGAGTACATCCTTCCATATCGACATACCTGGATATAAAGAGCAGCGACTTTTACAGGGTCGAAACAACGGTGGAAGGGAAAACTATAGTGACTGCAAGGGCATGGCTCAACCTGTCAGATATGATCAGACTATACGAGCAGAACGGGATCGCGGTCGATGAAAAGATGATAGGGCAGTATCTTCAGGACAAGAGAGTGTCGAAATCTTTTGCCAATTACTATGACCTGTTTAATAAATACAGATCTGACTATCAGATAGACAATATACTGAGCGGAGAGGCGGGGGATGATGTCAAAACTCGCGCTGCAAATGCAAAATACGATGAGAGATTATCGCTTCTGGGCCTGATACTTGACAGGGTCGGGAAGGATCTCAGGAAGGTATATTACAGTGGTCAGATCCTGACAGAAGAACTTGAGGCACTAAAAAAGATAAAGACAGAACTGGAAGATCCGTCCGCATCTGCGTCCGGACTGTTGAAGGATCTGGTGTCGATGAAGAACAATGAAATGGATGCCGGAAAAAGATCAAGATCGCTTTCTGATGACAGGCGCAGGATACTCCACGGCATCATACATGATCTGGAATCCATAGAGAAGGACCTTTCACAGGCGGGAACACTTTCAGGAAATGGATCCTTTGAAGTGATCAGGGCAGATTTCAATAAAAGACGGGCTGATTACATTGAATGTGCAGACGCGGTCAAAACAGAACTTGAGAATATGTTCTCATTTGCGGAAGAGG
>JAFYJM010000055.1 GCA_017538125.1 Bacillota bacterium | reverse complement strand
AGGGCCGATCGCTGTTAAGTTTTCTGTGATAGTATTAATCAAATCATTACCTCAATCGATCATCTCAATTATTATATTACAAATATAACTGTTTCACAAGGCTTAAGCGACTTTCTCATTCTGCTGGGATCCATAAAGCAGTTTTTAGTGCGCCACATAAAACCGGCTGCCGACCGGTATATAACCGATCAGCAGCCTCGTGATCCAATTGATGATTTAAGCCGTATTTATTCCACCTTCGGCAACTTAGCAAAGGATGCTTCCAGTTCTCCATCTGTGGGCACATAATCGTCCATGATCCCATCGTTGAACTTCTGGTATGCTACAAGGTCGAAGTTACCGGTGCCGGTAAGTCCTATCACGATGACCTTCTCTTCTCCTGTCTCCTTGCACTTCTTAGCTTCGTCAAGAGCTACCTTGATGGCATGTGAGCTTTCAGGAGCGGGAAGGATGCCTTCGCATCTCGCGAAGTACTCGGCCGCCTCGAAGACCTCTGTCTGGGGCACTGCTCTGGCTTCCATGTATCCGTCATGATAAAGCTGTGAGAGTATCGGGCTCATGCCGTGGAATCTCAGACCGCCTGCGTGGTTAGGAGCAGGTATGAAGTCTGCACCGAGTGTATACATCTTGGCCAGCGGGCAGATGTTTCCGGTATCGCAGAAGTCATAGGCGAACTTGCCCCTGGTGAAGCTCGGGCAGGACGCGGGTTCCACCGCGATGATCTGATAATCGTTCTCACCTCTCAGCATCTCTCCCACGAAAGGCGAGATCAGTCCGCCGAGGTTCGAACCGCCTCCGGCGCAGCCAACGATTATATCAGGCTTCACGCCGTACTTGTCAAGTGCGGCTTTGGTCTCAAGACCGATGATGCTCTGATGGAGCAGCACATGGTTCAGTACTGAGCCGAGTACGTATCTGTATCCCTCGTGACTTGTGGCATCTTCTACAGCCTCGGATATCGCGCAGCCCAGTGAACCGGTCGTTCCGGGATGCTCCGCGAGGATCTTGCGGCCCACAGCAGTCTCCATCGAAGGAGAAGGAGTTACCGATGCTCCGAAAGTCCTCATGACTTCTCTTCTGAAAGGTTTTTGCTCATATGATACCTTGACCATGTAGACCCTACAGTCCAGATCGAGGTATGCACAGGCCATCGAAAGCGCTGTGCCCCACTGACCTGCTCCGGTCTCAGTCGTCACGCCCTTCAGACCCTCGTGCTTGGCATAGTAGGCCTGGGCTATGGCTGAGTTAAGCTTGTGCGAACCGGATGTGTTGTTTCCTTCGAACTTGTAGTAGATCTTTGCCGGAGTACCAAGTTTCTCCTCCAGACAGTAGGCCCTGGTCAGCGGCGAAGGTCTGTACATCTTGTAGAAGTTCCTGATGTCTTCAGGTATCTCTACATAAGCCGTATCATTGTCGAATTCCTGATCGATCGCTTCTTTGCAGAATACCGGCAGGAGTTCTTCGGGCTTCATCGGCTCTCCTGTCCCCGGATTTACGAGCGGAGCGGGCTTCGTCTTCATGTCCGCCCTTACGTTATACCAATACTTTGGCATCTCCTCTTCACTCAGATAGATCTTGTACGGAACGTCGTTTCTTTTGGTGTCTGTCATTTCTTTTACCTCCTATTGATTCATCTGCGCTTCGTGAGTATGCCCCGAACAAAAAATCCGTCCCTGAACATTCTTCAAGGACGGAATGACCGCGTTGCCACCTTGATTACAGACGTATTACCGCCTGTCTCTCTACGAAGTGCCATCACACCTCTTTCCCTTAACGTTGGAACCACGTCTCAGATACTCGCGCTCTCGCGCTTTCCCCTCGCCCTCAGGAGCCCATTATTCTGAGTCGTTTACTGTCCCGCTCACACCGTCCGGAACTCGCTGTAGTTCGTATCTCAGTTTTACTTCTCCCTCAAAGGTTTAGTAACAATTATTAATATACTGCGATGTTAGCAGAAAATTAGTGTTTTGTCAACAAGTTTTTTAGAAGTTTTTTGTGAATTTTGTAAAAAACCACAAATCACTCTTTGCCCAGATACTCTTCCAGGGTTATGCCCTGCTCCATGATCTCCTTGGCTGCTTCCTCGCCGACATATCTGAAATGCCAAGGTTCATACATGTATCCGGTAATATCTTCACCGTCCTTGGTGTATCTCAGGATAAATCCGTAGTCCTGGCAGTGATCATATAACCACTTGCCGTCCGCGTAGTCGGCGAAATCCTGCTTGAGGCCCCAGCCCATAGATGCTGAAGTGATGTCTACCGCGAGGCCTGTGTGGTGCTCGCTCCTGCCGGGATATGCAGAATACATTCTGGCGAAATCCGCGCTGTAAGCAGCCAGCGCATTCAGATGAAGGCTCTGCTGCCCGTCGTAAGATCTGTATGCGGAGCATATCTTAATGTCATAACCCTGAGCCTTGGCATCGTTATACATCTCTAGATATGCGTCATATGCCTCTTTCTTAAGAGACATGTCGTTCCATGTACCAAGCGACGGATCGATCGCGACCATATCAACAGGTTTATAATCCGGCACTGTGCCGTGGTATTTATTGACCAGTACCAGAAGATCTCCGTCGTCATATGTCAGTACATCGATCAGATCCGGAATGCCTCTGACGCTTTTGTCATCTCCTGTTGGAGGTTCGTCTCCTCTCAAAGGAACTTCTGACGGATCGACAAGATTATCCTTCACGGCTTCAGGCTCATCCTCAGGTTCGTCTTCAGGCTCCTCATCATCGATATCTTCAGGTTCTTCCTCATCTATATCCTCAGGTTCCTCTTCGTCTTCGTCATCTGCGTCCTGCTGATCGTCGACGGTCACCGTCTGGTCATCTCCGGGATCTTCTCCCTCATTATTTTGATCTCCGCAGGCGCTGAAAGTAAACGCCATCATTAGAGCCAGTAAAATTACCAATAATCTCTTCATTATTCATCCCCCACGTCTTCGTCTCTTTCTCTTCCGAGATATCTCCCGGAATTCTTATACCTCTTCATTATCTTTTCAACGCGCTCGTTTCTGCCGTCCCTCTCATTCTGTATAGCTATCTCCTCCGGGGTCAGCTTATCAACGCTTTTGATATGCGCTCCTATCGGTTTGGGAAGAGCCAGATAATATATTAAAGGAGAAACTACCAGAATGTCAAGCAAAGTCCATACGGCCAGTACCAGCAGGAGCTTGCCCTCTGTAACACCGTTTCTGAAAAAGATCGAGATGGCCACCAGCAGTCCGAAAAGATAGACTGCGAAGGTCACATATACTTTCTCCAGCGTTTTGATCCTGTCGTGCAGTACATCGTCATACCAGATGGTCTGCAGCTTCTTTATGATCTTTTTGGCGCCTCTGAACTGGGTATTCGCTATCATAAAAGCCCAACCCAGATCTTCTGAGAAACCGCCGCCTCTGTATTCGCTGTCTTCTATGCGCGCTTCCGCTCTGGAATTACCGGATGCAGATGAAGGCGAAGCTGCTTCAGAAGTTGAAGAAGCTTCGAGCGTTGGCTCCTTGGAGTAATCATAGTCATATCCTATCTGGCTTCTGATTATGACTCCTTCGCCCATAAGAGTGTATGCAGGCTCATCGTCCATGAACTCAAGCACCAGAAGCTCGCCTGGGCTTACCATGACCGCCTGATCGTTGAAATTGGCTACGAAATAACCTTCTTTGCAGTACAATCCGTGAGTCGTGTACTTAAGCCCGGTGTTCAGAGTGTCTTCATATGCTTTGGCGCTGCTGTCCGGCCTGATCACGTCCAGGCTTCCATCGAAGCCCTTCCTTACCATCAGGTTGAAGTCCGTGATCCTGCCATAGCTCTTAGTCCGCCAATCTCCGTCGAAACTGTCCTGCTCCAGTTCGTTAAGACGCACGGTCTTCGCACCGTCATAAGTCAGGACGACGCTGCCTTCCATGACCATCAGCACACGATCATAGTCCGGAAGCCTTGAGAAGTCTGACTCGTCCGTCTCTACGGTGGCCGAACTCAGCCTCCATATGAAATCCCTGTCCAGATATCTGCTGTTCCTTGGGAAGATCGCAAGTTCCTTGGTCTTACCGCCAGTCCATCTGGAAGTGTTGAAATCTTTTTCTTTTAATAGATAATGCCTCATCGGTAAATCTCCGTTTATTCTACAGCACTTTGTGCTTTTTGAAAGATTTGTACAAAAGCACGCCCAGTACACCGCAGCACACCACTTCTCCTATCCCCACGGTCACCAGCAGATACCAGTAACTCTCCGGCGCTCCGTAGACTTTCTGGAGTACTGCCGGTACTATGAGCATATTGGACGCTATGGGCGGTATCACTCCCAGATATGGATTCTCAGTCCTTCTCAGGAGCCTCGTGCCCAGCGCTCCGATAAGCGTGGCAAGCGATCCAAAGACGACGTCCCAGGCCGCGCAGCCTGTAAGGATGTTAGCCAGAAGGCAGCCTATGGTAAGTCCGGGGATCGCTGCGGTCGTGAACATGGGAAGTACGGTCAGCATCTCGGAGAGTCTGAATTGTATTGCTCCGCTGGCCAGCCCGAAGGCTTGCGCCACGAAGGTCAGCACCACGTATATGGCAGCTATTACACCTGCCATCGTCAGATACTGTGCGCTGCTTTTAGTTGTCTTCTTTTCCAAACTTTTCTCCCTCCAGCCGCGTTGCCAGGAACCTTCTCCTGTACTTGAGCATCGCGTAATTAGTGATCCTGTTCACATACACCGGATCGAAGATCCCGCCGAATACTCCCAGGATCGTCCATCCCTGTATGAACTTGGTGTAGATCATCTCCTTGACAAGCGAATCAGAGGTTATCCTCATCTGATCCTCCTTAGAGATGCTCCAGCCTCCTATGACTCCTCCATCTGAGGCTATGACAGAGATGGCTTCGTTCATCTCCTCGTCTCCCTCGATGAATTCCTCATCATCTTTCATAGCTACTTCGATTATCTTCAGTATGAATATCTTCTCGTTCTCGTCATGGTAATCGTAGCCATAGCTCAGGGCAACCTCGTATACGCCTTTAAGGACCACTGCCATGAAGAGCGGTATGTCGGGTATGCCCAGTCCCAGAAGTCCCAGACAGACTCCCTCCGCAAACGATATCACCAGGTTAAGCAGCCTGCTTCCCTTGGCGTCCTTGGTGAAACGCCTGGCAGATCTCAGGTTGCCATACATCTCGTTGGCGTAGTTGTTGACCATGAAGTCAGCCTGTTTCTTTTTGCGGTTGTAGGTGAGCTCTATGAGACGAGTACCTTTCTCAAAAATCGCCTGAAAGGCCTTAAAAAAGGCCACAGCAAGAGTACCGCTCAGCTTCTCGGGTATGTAGCGGTCCAGTTTCTGAAGGAGCATGGACGTAGGTCCGTCCACCCTCTTTTTTCTGTAACGGGCCTCTTTCCTCATGAGGTTGGCCCATTCCTTTTGCCATGGTGATTTCCTAGCCATGCATATAGTATAGCAAAAAACTTCCGTAAAGACAAATATTCCTGCATATTTTCCACAGGAAATTCACATTGAGCCATGATATCCATTATCCAATTAACTACTGGACAATGATCGTTTTTTCATTGTATAATTTAGAAAAGAATACAAGTCACGAATGTCTCGAAGGGAGGAAAACACATGGAACAATTCACCAATACCTTCATCACCCTCTTAAGCACCTACGGCGGCAAGCTGATCCTTGCTATCGTGGTCCTCATCGTAGGAAAGATCGTGATCAAAGCCCTCTGTAAAGCCGCGGGCAAGGGAATAGACCGCTCAAGCATAGATGACACGCTGAAGAACGTTGCCAAGAACGTGGTCAAAGTCCTGCTGTACATAGTCCTTATCGTAGCTATCATAGAGATACTGGGCGTGCCCATGTCCAGCGTCATCGCTATCCTGGCTTCCTGCGGACTGGCTGTAGGCCTGGCCCTTCAGGGTGCGCTCAGCAATCTGGCAGGCGGAGTCATGATACTGATCTTCAAGCCTTTCGGCGTAGGCGACTTCATCGAGTCCGCCGGCGCTGTCGGAGTCGTCAAGGATATCAGCATTTTCTACACCACTGTGCTTACCGTGGATAACAAGAAGGTCTTCGTTCCAAACGGAGACTTGATGAACGCCACTGTCACCAACTACTCTGCGGAAGATACCAGGAGAGTCGACATCGACTTCAAGATCACGAACGACATCGACGCTGAACTCGTCAAATCAGTGCTCCTGAAGGCCACAGCGGATACCGGCGACGTGCTTGTAAACCCCGCGCCTTTCGCGCGTATGACGGCTGTTGATGACGATACTTACATCTTCACAGTGAGAGCCTGGTGTGAGACGGCCAAGTACTGGGACGTATATTTCGATCTTATCGAGAACTGCTCCAAAGCTCTGGCTGAGAACGGCATCGACGATCCTGAGGAGAGGATCGCTATCCGCATCGTAAAAGAGGATTGACGCACATCATATCAATATCAAAAGAACCGGATCGGCTGATCCGGTTCTTTTTATTTGCTTTTACACGATGATTCTATTTAAGGCACTCCAGATCCATGATCCTGCCCGCGCCGGCTTCCATGGCTCTCTTGAACACCAGATCGGCACAGATAACGTCTTCGACGCTCATGCCCACGGCTCCTGCAAGGATCTTCTGTCTGTCATCCGTCCTGCCGGGGACTTTGCCGGTGATCACGTCACCGGTCTCGCCTGTCACGTCATCCATGGTCAGGTCTTCCCACACAAGCCCTCTGGCTTCGGCGCTCATCCTGCCTCCGTCGTTATAGCGCTCAAGCGCGCATTCATCGAAGTCCACGAACCACTTGTCGAACATACCGACAGCCTTCTTCGTGAGAAGCTCGCAGACCGTTATGACGGTGCATCCCTCGTCTACTTCGGCATTCTCCAGAAGAGGTACGTCAGCAGAGGTCGCATATACAGCGATATCGGCGCCTTTCATGGCCTCCCTGTAGTCAGTGCAGCCGCTGAAGGTCAGATGAGGATATTCAGCCTTGCCGTCAGCTATGAACTTCTCAAGGTGAGGCGCGAATGTGTTGCATCCAACGACTTCCTCGATACCGGGAACCGCCTTAAGCACCATCTGCATGCTTGTATATCCCTGAACGCCGGAACCTATGATGGCAAGGGTCTTCGAATCCTTTCTGGCAAGATGTTTGGCATTGACGCCGCTCACAGCTCCGGTCCTCAGATCGGTGATCAGCGTGCCGTCCATAATAGCCTTCGGCATGCCCGTGTCAGGATCGAAAAGTATGATCGTGCCGATGGTAGTAGGCAGGTGATGTGTCTTCGGATTGTCGTTATACACCGAGACTATTTTGACTCCGGCCACATCGCCGTATTTCATGTATGACGGCATGGAATTGATATGGCCGTTATGATATGGATAGCAAGGCAGTACGAGTTTGCTGGGATTGTTCGCGTTACCAAGCGAAAACTCTTCTAGGGCCTTCTCTGACAGTTCCAGTGCTTCGTCTGCCGTAATGAATCGCCTTACTTCGTCCTTGCTTAAAAACAGTATTTCTCCTTCTTTCATTTTCCCTCCTGAATATATGTAAGAACTAATTATCAGTTCAGATTTTCAATGCAAAGGCAGATACTGATTCATCAGGATCTGCCTGAAATGGTGGAGATGGCGAGAGTCGAACTCGCGTCCAAAAGCATATCCGCAGGAACTTCTCCGAGCGCAGTTAATGATTTGTTGTTTCGAATCCGCTGACGCCCATTAACAGGCTTCAGCCTCATCTATCCCGTTAGGCCTTGTGCTGCCGGGAATTCACACAAGGGTTCCCCGTATAGTCGACGCCAGTACTCATGCCTACGGGTAAACGTGAGCTGACGCGCGGTGCAGACTATGCTGCGAATGCGAATGTGTTTGTTCTTTTAGCGTTTATATTTAACGGGTCATTTGTCAGGCGGGCTGACCAACCGCCGCTCGCTTATCCTGTTTCAACACCCCTGTCGAAACCTTTACACCCCCATGCTGATGCCTTAAGTATTATATATCACTCATCTAAAGAATTCAAGCCCCTTAAATGATTTGACACTTGGAAAAAATGCTTATTTATGCTATCATCCAATTAAAGAAAACGTACCCGGTGAGGATACTATGAGAGGCATCATTTACGCGCTTCTGGCGATGATCTCCTATTCGTCTACGCCAACATTTACACAGGTAGGATACAAAGCAGGGATCGAGACTGACACCCTGCTGTTTTCGCGTCATCTGGTCTCTCTCATCTGCCTCATGCCCGTAGCTTTAAAAAAGAGCACCTACAGCGCTATCGGCAAAAAACAGATACCGGGTCTTCTGATACTAGCTTCCTTCTCCATCGTCGGCAATCTGACCTTCAACCACGCCTATCACTACCTTCCGAATATGATAGCCGTCTCAGTCTCTCTGTCGTATATAGTATTCGTCTTCATCATTGAGATACTGCTGGGGAGAGAGCGCTTCACCGCCAAAAGAGGGCTTATCATTTCTCTCACCGCTCTGGGTCTGATTGTGATCGCTATCCCGGGCTTTGATGGAGCCTTCGACATGAAAGCCTTCATGATCGGACTTTTCGCCTCGCTGGTATATTCCACCCAGGTATCCATGATCAACTCGAAGATCCTCAGGCAGGTGCCCGCGGATATAATAGTTCTGACGAGTGTCATTCCGATCATGATCTTTTCGGGCATAAGATGTCTTTTCAGGGACGAGAGTCTCCTGCCTTCGAACGGCATGCAATGGTTCGCCATCATTTGTCTGGGCACTATAGGAGTGATATTCGCAAGGGGGCTGTTTTACAGGTCAATGCGTCTGATCGGAGCAACAAAAGCGTCGATGATCGATTCCCTCGAGCCTTTCAGTTCGGCGGTGCTGGGCTTCCTGCTCCTCGGGCAGGGTCTGTCGCCCTACACGGTCGCCGGCTCAGTTCTTATGATGGCTTCGATCATCCTCCTTCTTAAAGAAAAAGCTCCTCATAACGCCGTAAAGGCTACTGAGGGATCATGACATACAGGTAAAACGATATGAATATTCTTTTGATCAACCACTTCCCCCTCGCGGGTTCAGGAAGCGGCACATACACCAAAAATCTGGCCGTCTGCCTCGCTGAGCGCGGACATAGGGTCAGGATCATCCTTCCGGAGAACACTGAGGACTTCGATAGGATCCCCGGCGTGGAACTCATACCGGTATACTTCAGTCCCGAGGATGGCTCCACCGCACCTGCGGGTGCCCTGCCCTTCAATTTCCCCTGCTTCACGACGCATCCCAGAAGCACTTTCAGCTTCGGTGACATGAGACCTGAAGAGATAGAGGCTTACATCGGCTCGTTCAAAAGAGCCCTGCAGGGAGAGATAACGAGAGACAGGCCCGACGTGATCCACGGCCAGCATATATGGATACTTTCATCCCTTGCTTCGGATGAGGACATACCGCTTCTCATCACGGCACACGGGACAGACCTTATGGGCTACGACAGATGGCCTGATCTGAGACATTT
>JAFYJM010000054.1 GCA_017538125.1 Bacillota bacterium | reverse complement strand
CGGTCAAAGTATTTGATGGTGTCGTCGTGTATCGCCGTATCGAAGAATTCTGTCTTGATCCAGCCCGGAGCCACGGCCATCACGTGTATGCCGCGGTCCTTTAATTCCATTCCCAGGGCTCTGGAGAAGCTCATGACGTAGGCTTTTGACGCTCCGTACACGTTCATGTAGGGCACCGGCTGCCAGGAGGAATTGGATGCCAGATTGATTATGTGGCTCCCAGCAGGCATATATGGAATGGTCATGTAGCAGAAGGCGGTCAGCGCCTTGTCGTTCAGCTCGATGATGTCCAGCTGCTTCATCATGTCCATCTCTGTGAAGGTGCCGAAGAGCCCGAAGCCCGCGGCGTTCACAAGGAACTGCACTTCAGGTTTCATTTCATCAAGAAGGGCAGAGTATTCATCATAACTAGACCGGTCCAGAAGATCCATCGCAAGCGGCCTTACTGTCGCCCGGCACCGACCGGTCAGCCCCTCCAGACGTTCTTTCCTCCGGGCGATGACCCAGATCTCGTCCAGTTCATATTCTTTGTCTATTGCGATGGCGAAGTCCCGGCCCAGGCCGCTGGACGCGCCTGTTACCACTGCTATCTTCAGGGCTGCCTCCTTTGATCATCCTCATTATACCAAAAAACGACCGCAAAGGTAACAATTCTTTTGCAAAAGTATGGTGGAGCGATAACGAAATTGATGATATAATAACAGCAGGAGAGGACAAAAAATGGACATCAAGATAGTTGAATGGAAAGATGAATACTTCGCTGATTATTTCGACCTTTCGATGGAGTGGCTTCGGGATTACGACATCGTGGAGCCCATCGATATCGAGATCATCACTCATCCTCACGAGAAGGTGCTGGACGACGGCGGAATGATATTTTTTGCGAACTGCGAGGGCAGGAACGTGGGCACCATCAGCATGATAAGGATGGATGACGACTGCTTCGAACTGGCCAAGATCGGGATAACCAAGTCATTTAGGGGCCTTGGGATCGGCAACCTGCTGATGGAGGCCGCCATCGACTTCGCAAGAGATAAGGGCGCGAAAAAGATCATTCTTTTCACCATAGATATGCTGGTGCCGGCTGTCAATCTTTATCATAAATACAATTTCGTGGACATTCCCCACACGGACAGCAAATACGAAGATTCCGACATGAAGATGGAACTGTATCTAAATAAAGATTCACAGGAGGGGAGCTGATCAGCATGAAAAAAACTATCATAATAACGATAACCTTCTTGGTGCTGGCATTTGCCATCGCTTTGGCATGCATTTTTTTCTTCAGGAGTTTCAGGCCATTCGAAGAGATGAAGGTAGGAGATATTAAGGAGGCGGTGGATCTGAGCCATTTTCACTCGGACTATAAGATGTCAGACGATGAGATCGCGGAGCTTGCTGATGCTCTGAATTCTCTGGAAGTCAGAAGAACTTTCACATCCAGGAGCGTGCTTGAAGACATGGAAGGTGGCAACAGGGGAATGGAAATAACGCTGTCCGACGGGAGCGTTATGTACGTTGAAGCAGAAGGGGATTATTTCATCATAGATGACAAAATGTATAAAGTGACTGATATGTCCTATGCGAAATTCATCAATCTGGAATCGGAACTGATGGCGCAGACCAGCCTAAGGGATGGCAACTGGGATCACGATTACAGAGAAGATGATGCGATCCTTCATGATGCCACTAATATCATCGGTGCAGTGTATTCAGGCAAATATGGATCTGGCAGCGCCACTCAATACGTATTCAGAGTCAAAGAGGAAGTCAAGGGAGATCTTCACGAGGCGGATAGCGGAGAAGCGGTCTTCGTAAGACTGTCTGAAGAGTATCAGAAGCACCTTGACGAGGACGGCTGGGCAGAACCATTCAAAAAGAACGAAGTATATCTGCTGATGCTTAAGAGCACGGAGGAGATGGACTGCGGACATCGCATATATGACAAGCTGGGAGACTGGACGGTCTCCACGAGAAACGCCTATGACACCTACAAAGCTCAAGCAGAGTCTGTGGCTGAAGAGATGGGTGATTTGCCGAATGGCGGAGTCTCTGATTCTGTAAGCCCTGAGATGGTACTTCAGGGTACTGCCGGCTGGGCGGCCCAGGAGGACGGACTTGAGGTCA
Organism: Bacillota bacterium; assembly: GCA_017538125.1. Lineage (GTDB taxonomy): Bacteria > Bacillota > Clostridia > Peptostreptococcales > Anaerovoracaceae > RUG754. The sequence goes on along the minus strand of JAFYJM010000054.1, from coordinate 21,010 downwards.
AGTCGCTTTGCGTGGATATGGGCGAAGCGTTTGAGAAGGCCGGGATCAAGTATTATCATGTTATGGAACTGTCAGACGGAACGCTGCTGGGCTATTTCGAGGAATTCTATATTGATATCCCGCAGAGAGATCCTTCAGCGGAGGGTGAAGACAAGACGGAAGATGACATAATAGCCGATATCATCCGAAACGCGTCCGGCAAATCCGAGGGATCCGGTGAGGAAATTAATATTAATTATTATGACGGCTATTTGTTTTTCATCTTAACGTCAGAAGAGAACATGAGCAAATACCAAGGTTATTATTACAACTGCTGCAAGGAATATTTCCCGGATGATTTGAATGTTCTGTAATTGCATATTTAAACTGAATCAAAAAGCAGGCCCTGGATCGAGGCCTGCTTTTATGATGCTTTTTGTCATTCAAATAGTCCTTTGACCAGCATCTCTCCGTGGCGTACCATGATCTTGCCCATGGCTATGACGGTATCGATATTAAGATCCTTGGTCATGATGCAAAGGTCGGCGTCTTTGCCTTCTTTGAGCCTTCCTTTGTTTGAAAGGCAAAGTATCCTTGCCGGGTTTGAAGTGATGCCTTTGATGGCGATCTCCAGTGGGATATCAGCCTTGAAGACGCAGTCTCTGATCTCCTTGATCAGGCAGCTGGATTTACCCATGCTCATACCGATGACGTTGCCATCGGCATCGAATCTGGGCATGCTTCCCTGACCGTCTGATGAGATGGTGAAAAGCTCATCGGAGATCCCTTCATCGATCATCCGCCTGATGCCCTTGGCCGGCACGACCTTGCTCTTGTATTCCTTGTCGTAATCGTTGTTTTCGTTACCGGTAAAGTCGATGGTGCCTCCGACCTGTGCGAAAGCCAGAGCTTTCTCGAAGAGTTTTTTGCCGCGGTTGACGTGGGTGGGGAGGAACTGCGTGACAGGTATCTCGGTCTCGTTTACGACTCTCTCGATGAGCTCCATGCGCTTCCTGCCTGTACCGAGATGGACGTCGACTACACCTGCCTTGCCTGAAAGCATACCGCCCACTCGGGCGTCGGCAGCTACCTGCGCGAACTCTCTGAAAGAAGGCTGTGACGATCTGTGGTCTGAGATGGCGATCTCGCCCACACCGATGATCTCATCGATCATCATGATGTCCTTGATGACGTCTCCTGTGAGCGTGCGTACAGGGATCTGATAGCTTCCCGTCATGCAGTAGGCGCTGATTCCCTGTTCTTTGAGGCTTTTGGTCTTGGCTATGAGAGAAGCCATGTCCCGGGCTATGCCGTCTGTACCGAGCAAGCCCACGACTGTGGTGACTCCATAGGGAGTCAGGTCTGAGAGCGTGACCTCCGGAGTCCTCATGCCGAAGCCGCCTTCGCCGCCTCCGCCCAGTACGTGTACGTGATTGTCTATGAAGCCCGGAGTTGCTATAAGGCCCGTTCCGTCTATAACTTCGGCGCCCAGATACTCAGGAACCTCAAGATTGTCGGCCATGCGGCAGATCTTGCCGCCCGCCGTGAAGATATCTTTTCGCCCGAGATATTCAGGCGCGTATACTTCGATGCTTTTGATCAGTAACATGATGATCTCCTGTGTTGTTTTTTGTGATAGAATAATAATAACATATTTGTGACCATTTTCAAAAATATTATGATATAATATTAAAAACTTTAAATCAGGAAGGTCTAAAAATGACAGTTAATAAAGAATCGTTAAATATGATAAGAGACCTGGCCGCGGCAAACGCGCCATCAGGTTTCGAGGATGAGACTCTGGAAGTTGTTAGACGCTACGCTGAAAGGCTGGGAGAGATCGAAGAAGATCACATCCGCAATCTCTATATAATGAGAAAGGGCAATTCAGGGAAGCCGCTGATGATGCTGGATGCCCACGGCGATGAGGTGGGTTTCATGGTGCACTCGATCAAGCCAAACGGCACCATCAGGTTCGTCAATATCGGTGGCTGGAATCCTGGCACGCTGCCTTCTTCAAGGGTGCTTATCAGAAATGCAGAGGGCAAATACATCCCCGGAATAGTTTCCAACAAGCCTGTGCACTTCATGAAGCAGGCCGACAGGGACGCCAAACTAGAAATCAGCGACCTTTCAATAGATATTGGTTCAACTTCCAAAGAAGAGACCGAGCAGATTTTCAAGATAAGAATAGGCGAGCCCATCGTTCCCGACACACCCTTCTATTATGATGAAGAGAATGACGTGATGATGGGCAAGGCATTCGATGATCGTATAGGCGTGGCAGCCCTCGTCGAGACCATGAAAAGGCTTCAGGGCGAAGAACTTGCCATTGATGTTACAGGAGTGATCTCATCTCAGGAAGAGGTAGGCTCCAGAGGCGTCCAGGTGGCAGTGAGCAAAGTGGATCCGGATATCTCCATCTGCTTCGAAAGCTGTCCTTCTGACGATACATTTACTGAAGCTTATGCTGTCCAGGCTGCCATAAAGAAGGGCCCGATGCTCAGGTTTATGGACAGGACAGTCATTTGTAATCCCAGGTTTCAGAGATATGCCCTTGATCTCGCTGAGAAGAAGGGCATACCGGTCCAGGCTTCCGTCAGGGAAGGCGGCGGCAATAACGGAGCTATGATCTGTCTTTCGGACAAAGGTACGCCGGTCATCGTCGTGGCCATTCCCGTGAGATATATTCACTCTCACAACTGCATCGCGGCTTATTGTGATTTCGAAGCTGCGGTAGAGCTTGCAGTGGCCATCATCAAAGACTTGGATGCTGAAACCATCAAGGGTTTCTGAGTTGTGATCTCAATATTGAATATGATCTTAAAGCATCTGCTGATCGTCATTTGACGGTTCGGGGATGCTTTTATTTTTGCGTTTTTTACTGAAATATGCTGCTGCACCTACTGCTATCGCGGCGATGGCAACGCCTCCTGCTACGTATGGAGCGGAGGAGCCGGCTGCATCCTCGGACTCTGTAGTATCAGCATCCTGAACAGCATCTGAGGTCTCGGCTGCTGTCGCATCCTGCTGGTCATCCGTATATGTTCCTTCGTTTGCTGCGGTCTCAGTGCCGTTCACGTAGAGTTTGTGGCCGTTAAGGTAGATGTTAGAATTATCGCTTACAGCATTTGTGAGGCTGTCAACGTAGGTATCTTCAGTGAGAACCAGAACGGAATCCTCAGAAAGCGTAAGGTTAACTTCCTTTGCCTGGTTTTCCTGATCGATGGCCCCGGTGAGCACGCTTCCGTTCTCAAGGCTAAGAGCGAGAGTTGAGATGCTGTCTACGATGATATTGCCTTCGACCTTCTGGTTGGATAGAGTGGCAGTGACAGTACCGCCGTTGGAACCTTCATTTCCCCAGGCTCCGGCTTCGATCCTCAGGAAATCTCCGGACTCATTGGTGATGGAGTTGTTTTCAAGATAGACGTCGGCAGTAGTATTTGTAATGTAGATCGTATCGCCGTTCAAAACGTTTATTGTCGAGTTTTTGGCGGTGAAGTTGGCGGTACCTTCTTCAGCGTCACCTGACATAGACTGATAAAGGAAGATCGCCTTATAAGTGGCGGACTGGCTGTTCAGCTGGTTGTTGTCGGCGGTTAGTTCCACGCCGTTCAGGGTTACACTGTTTTTGCCTTCAACCACCACGCCTTCGGAGGCTGTGGATGTCATCTTAGCATCGTTTACGGTGATATCAGCAGTGGAGTAGACTACTGGTGAACCAACGCCGCTGGATTCGTAAGTGCCGCCATTTACCGTGATGGTGCCGCCGCCCCTGTCGGATCTGATAGGAGCGGAAGATCTGCCGGAGGTGTTGACCGTAAGGTTATCGGCGGTCAATGTGCCGCCTCCTGTGACCATGATCCCTCCGGAGCAGTTGGATGTTGTGGTTATAGTTGAGTCTGAGATTTTGATCACGCCCTTATCCGTGGCAAAGACAGCATTGGCGTGTTCGCCGTTTGTCGTTATGTCGGAGCCGGTTATCTCAAGAGTCCCATCGTTTACCAGTATAGCCGCATTCGTTCCGTAGAAATCCGCTTCATCTCCATTGGAGTCACCGGATTTTGTCACTGTAGCCTTGTCTATAGTGGATGTTCCGCCTGTGACCAGCAGCGCCTGCTCACCTGAAGTCTCTGAACTGTAAGTTTCACCGCTCGTACTGGTATCGGTACTGAATTCGGTGGCGCCCTGGTATGTTATATTTGCTGACTGAGAGCCCCCGGACCCGCCGCTAGGAGGATTGCCGCCGCCATTCCCATCGGGTGGCGCCTGAGGAGTGGAACCGTCCGGCAGAGTGGGCGGCGTTGAACCATCAGATGGTGCACCGCTGGGCGGATTGCCTCCGCCATTTCCGTCGGGAAGGTTGCCATCAGGTGGTGCCTGAGGAGTGGAACCATCGGGAGGAGTTGGCGGCGTTGTACCATTATATGAATCTCCGGACTGGTCACTGCCGGGCTGTGTCGGAGTAGCAGATGAACTCGCATCCGCCTGAGAGCTGCTGTTTGAGTTGTCGGCGGCTGTTGAAGAACTGTCCGCGAAAGCGGAGCCCAAAGCTGAAACAGTCAGCATCATAATGATCAGTATCATTATTGCCGATCGCATGAAGGGCGATCTTTTGGTTTTAAGTTTATTTATCTTGTACATGTTATGTTCCTTTCGTATAAAAAGCCTCTGTAATAGGCTTGGTTATCCGGTTTTTAGTTTACGAATATAAAATAGCAGGAAAAAATGAAGAAAAGGTGTAGAAAAAGAATAGAAAATCAAAAAACAATGAGTGGGATTCAAGTATACTGTCTGATGAAGACCTTCATATTTGAAGTATGAGAACGAAAACGGCGTTCAAAGGCACAAGAATATTGACACTCGCGTGGATTTATGATAAAATTCAAAAGTCCCGTGGGGGAGTAGCAAGCGCATAATGCGTGGCAAGTCAACAATCTCGATCTAAGATCTGGCTTGCATCAAATTGCGAGACTCATGTATAGGAAGCCTATACTTTGAGTCTTTTTTAGTATCCGACTCACGGTGAAGGCGCGTAGTTTCACATTTACATAGAAAGGCAGATAATGAAGTACTATTTAGAAGAAAAAGAACAGGTGCTGATGGACGTCAATAGCTCCGAAGAGGGTCTGACGTCTGAAGAGGCTGCGAAGCGTCTTCGCGCAAACGGCAAGAACAAACTTGCGGAAGCCAAGGGAACGCCGCTTATCAAAAGATTCTTTGAACAGATGACAGATCCGATGATCATCATTCTGCTGGCGGCAGCTCTGGTATCCGGAGTGCTGTCGGTCGTTGAGGGTGAATCTTTTGCGGATGTTATTATAATTCTGGCGGTCGTCATCATAAACGCCATACTCGGAGTTTATCAGGAGAACAAGGCAGAGAAGGCCATCGAGGCTCTTCAGCAGATGTCCGCGGCTACGTCCAAGGTCTTAAGAGACGGCAAAGTGCAGATAATCCACACAGAAGATCTGGTGGTAGGCGACGTGATCCTGCTGGAAGCAGGCGACGCTGTGCCTGCTGATGCGCGTGTGATAGAGAGCGCCAGCCTGCAGCTTGAAGAAGCAGCGCTGACAGGCGAATCTGTTCCCGTGAATAAGTTCGTGGAGCTTATAATGTTAAATGAAGAATCCAAGGACATTCCTCTTGGAGACCGCAAAAACATGGTCTACATGGGTTCAACTGTGGCATATGGCAGGGGCTCTGCGGTCATCACAGCCACAGGAATGGATACCGAAATGGGCAAGATCGCCGAAGCGCTTACTCTGGCAGAAGACAGCCAGACGCCGCTTCAGATCAAAATGGCTCAGCTCTCAAAGATCCTCACATGGCTCGTGCTGATCATTTGCGTAGTGGTCTTCGGTGTGCAGCTTATCAGAGCCAGAGGCATCAACTTCGAACTGGTAATCAACTCGTTTATGATAGCGGTATCGCTGGCGGTAGCGGCCATTCCCGAGGGCTTGGCTGCGGTAGTGACCGTGGTGCTCAGCATAGGCGTTACCAATATGTCCAAGCGTAACGCTATCATCCGTAAACTGACCGCAGTAGAGACACTGGGCTGCGCACAGATCATCTGCTCAGATAAGACCGGTACGCTCACACAGAACAAGATGACCGTCGTGGACTATTTCGGCGATGATGAGGAGATGCTTGCAAGGGGCATGGCTCTCTGCTCTGACGCTGAGAACGATGATGATATGAACGTTACCGGCGAGCCCACGGAGGCTGCTCTGGTAGCCTGGCTCAATAAGCACGGCATCAATAAGAATGATCTCAAAAAGGAATATCCCAGAGTGGGCGAGGCGCCGTTTGACTCCGGCCGTAAGATGATGTCCACGGTACATTGGGTCGATTCCGGTAAAGGTGATAAAGTCAGGGCGACCGACAGGGCATATGTGCAGTTCACCAAAGGCGCTCCTGACATGATCCTCAATAAGTGTACCCACCGTCTGGCAGGAGAAAAGATCATCCCCATGACAGAGGAATACAGAGAATATATCATCCGCGAGAATAAGAGCATGGCGGACAGAGCGCTTCGTGTGCTGGCCTGCGCTGCGAGGATGTGGGATGATATGCCTATATATTTCCTGGAGGATCATCTGGAGCATGATCTGGTCTTCGTGGGACTTACAGGCATGATCGATCCTGTTAGACCTGAGGTCAAAGATGCCATAATAGAATGTAAATCCGCTGGTATCCGCCCGATCATGATCACCGGAGACCATATCGATACTGCCTGCGCCATAGCTAGAGAGCTGGGCATACTCAAGGAAGGCAACCTGGCTATCACCGGCTCTCAGCTGAGCGATATGGACGACGAGGAATTCGAATCAAAGTTCAGAGACATCGCGGTATACGCCCGCGTTCAGCCCGAGCATAAAACGAGGATAGTCACAGCCTGGAAGAAGGCCGGTTACGTGACTGCAATGACCGGAGACGGAGTTAACGATGCGCCTTCGATCAAAACAGCCGATATCGGAGTTGGCATGGGAATCACCGGCACGGACGTAACTAAGAACGTGGCAGATATGGTCCTGGCGGACGATAACTTTGCTACCATCGTAAACGCCGTTGAAGAAGGCCGCCGCATCTACGATAACATTCGCAAAGCGATCCAGTTCCTTCTCGGTTCAAACATGAGCGAGGTGCTTTCGATATTCGCTGCTACGATCATGGGCTTCATCATCCTTAAGCCGGTACATCTTCTGTGGATCAATCTGGTCACAGACTGTTTCCCCGCGCTTGCTCTCGGCACTGAGAAGGCTGAGCCTGATATCATGGAGAGACAGCCTCGCGAGGCTAAGGCGGGCATCTTCGCCGGAGGCATGGGCTTTGATATTATGTATCAGGGACTTCTGGTGACCATACTGACGCTGGCCTCATACTTCATCGGTCACTTCATGCAGACCGGTACCTGGGAGATAACGAATTCGACTCACGGAACCACCATGGCCTTCCTTACGATGTCCATGGCGGAGATCTTCCACTCGCTCAACATGAGATCACAGAGGGGAAGCATCTTCAAACTCGGTTCGATCAACTGGTTCCTGATAGCTGCCACCATAGGCTCTCTGATACTCACGACTGCTGTCTGCGAGATACCTTTCATGGCAAAAGCATTCGACTTCACTGCGGTCGAACCTGTAGAGTACGCTATCGCTATCGGCCTGGCTGTCCTGATGATACCTATAGTGGAGATAGTGAAGGCTATCCAGAGAAAACAACGCTGACCATGTCAGCGTTTTTCATTGACAAACACGATAGCTGCGGTGTATAATTTTCGGGTAAAAAGGGGACGGAAAGGAAGGAATCATACCATGAAAAATTATTCAATCAGGACTATCGTAGCCATCGGTATCGGCGCAGCGCTTTTCTTCGTCTGCGGCAGATTCGTAGCTATCCCTTGTCCCATCCCTAACGTAACAATCTCCATCCAGTACGGCGTTCTGGCCTTCATGGCCGCCGCTTTCGGGCCTATAGCCGGCTGCCTCATCGGACTCATCGGACATGCTCTGATCGACGCAAGCTGGGGCTGGGGCATTTGGTGGAGCTGGGTGTTCGCCTCTGCCATCTTCGGACTGGTAATGGGCTGCACCAAGAAACTCTACGGACTTAACGAAGGCAATTTCGGCAGCAAGCAGATCGTAAGGTTCAATGTGAGCCAGCTGATCGGCCATATCATCGCCTGGGGCATCGCCGCTCCTGCGCTTGACATCATCATTTACGCTGAGCCTGCTTCCAAGGTATTCCTTCAGGGATTCGTTGCCGGAGCTTCCAATATCGTAACGACAGCTATCGTAGGTACTCTTCTTTGCATCGCTTATTCAGCAGCCAGACCTAAGAAGGGCAGCCTTAAGGAAGAATAATGATAACTTTCAAAAATTTCGCATTCAAATATAACGCGCAGGTGGACTATACCCTGCGCGATATTAATCTCAGTATAAAACCAGGCGAGAAAGTGCTTATAGCCGGGCCTTCAGGCTGTGGCAAGTCCACTATGATCCACTGCCTGAACGGACTCATTCCATTCTCCTTCGAGGGAGAGAAGCAGGGAAGTCTGACGATCGACGGCAAAGAGACCTGGGACATGTCCATCTTCGAGATCTCCAAGAAGGTAGGGACGGTGCTCCAGGATCAGGACGCCCAGTTCATCGGCCTTACTGTCGCAGAAGACCTTGCTTTCGCTCTTGAGAACGATGCGGTGGGTGAGCCCGAACTCCATGACAGAGTCAAGGCTATCGCAGACGTTGTCAACATCGGAACGCATCTGCTGCACTCTCCTCAGGAGCTTTCGGGAGGTCAGAAGCAAAGGGTATCCCTGGGCGGTGTTATGGTCGATGATGTGGATATTTTGCTATTCGACGAGCCTCTGGCCAACCTTGATCCGGAGACCGGCAAAAAAGCTATCGAACTTATCGACGAGATCCATAAGAAGACCGGTGACACTGTTATAATCGTTGAACACAGGCTCGAAGACGTGCTCTGGAGACCTGTGGACAGGATCATCCTCATGGATAAAGGAAGGATCGTCATGGATACTACGCCTGACGAGCTTCTCAGCACAGAGATCCTCAAGGAGACCGGTGTGCGCGAGCCACTCTACGTGACAGCTCTTAAATACGCAGGCGTGAAGATAACGCCTGAGATGAAGGCATCTTCTCTTGATACGATCGTGCTCAGCGAGGACGATAAAGAGAAAGTCAGAGAATGGTTCTCCACGGCTCTTCCGGCCGCTTCTAAGAACGCCCCTGATACCATACTGGACATCAAAGACCTGAACTTTACATATAGAAGCGACCGCTCAGATGCAGAGGATCATCAGGCGCTGAAGGACATAGATTTTGAACTTTACAAGGGTGAGATGATGGCAGTAGTCGGAAGGAACGGTGCAGGCAAATCCACTTTTTCGAAGGTGATCTGCGGCTTCGAGACGCCGGATACAGGCACCATGCTGCTCAACGGGCATGACCTGAGCGATCTTTCGATCAAGGAGAGGGCGGATCACATAGGCTACATCATGCAGAATCCAAACCAGATGATCTCCAAAACGATGATCTTCGACGAGGTAGCTATGGGTCTGAGAAACAGAGGTGTCTCCGAAGAAGAGGTCACCGAGAGGGTGAATGACACTCTAAAGGTCTGCGGTCTCTGGCCTTTCAGAAACTGGCCGATCAGCGCTTTGAGCTACGGCCAGAGGAAGCGCGTCACCATTGCCGCCATCATGTCCATAGAGCCTGAGATCATGATCCTGGACGAGCCTACTGCCGGCCAGGACTACAGGCATTATACGGAGATCATGGAATTCCTCAGGGAACTTAACGCCTGCGGGACTACGGTCGTACTGATAACCCACGACATGCATCTCATGCTGGAGTATGCTGAGAGGTCAGTCGTGTTCTCCGACGGCAGGATCATTGCCTGCGACAGTGCGGCCAATATTTTAACAGACGAAGACATAATCAGAAGAGCCAGTCTCAAAGAGACTTCACTCTATGGGCTTTCACGTATCTGCGGTATCGAAGAAGGGCAGGCCTTCGTCAGCCACTTCATCGATTTCGAAAGGAGGTCGGAGCGTCATGCAGAACCTCTTTAACTACATTTCGAGGAAGTCGCCGATCCATGAACTGACCGGAGCCACCAAGCTCGTCTGCGCGCTGCTATGGACCTTCGCAACGATGATCACCTACGATACCAGGCTTCTGATAGCTTTGCCGATAATAGCTTTCATACTGTTCGGCGTGTCGAAGATCAAATTGCGCGACGTGAGCTTCATGATAGGCTTCACACTTGTTTTTATGGTACTTAACAACGTGCTGGTATTTCTTTTCGCACCTGAGCACGGCGTGAGCCTTTACGGCACATGCCATCAGCTGTTGCCCCTCTGGGGAGGTAAATATCTTACAGCGGAGCAGCTTTGGTATCACTTAAATCTGGTGCTGAAATACCTTAGTTCTATTCCGATAATCCTGCTCTTCGTATGCACCACGCAGCCCAGCGAATTCGCTGCTTCCCTTAACAGGATAGGCGTCAAATACGCAATCGCATACTCCGTATCATTGGCTCTCCGCTATATACCGGACATCCAGAAGGAGTATAACGACATCTCCAAGGCACAGCAGGCGAGGGGCATCGAAATGAGCCGCAAAGTATCCCTGGTGAGCAGGCTCAAGTCCGCTTCCGCGATACTCATACCGCTGATAATCATGAGCATGGACAGGATCGATACTATATCGAACGCCATGGAGCTCAGAGGCTTCGGCAAAAACAAAAAAAGGACCTGGTACATGGCGAGACCGTTTACCAGGTGGGATATTCTGAGCATGGTATTTTGCGCGGCACTTCTCGGGATCGCCATTTGGTCGAACCTGAGCCGCGGTACAAGATTCTGGAGTCCCTGGATGTGACATATATCAGTTTTTCGCGAATATAAAGGAAAGGAACGTACAAGAAGTACGTTCCTCTTTTTATTGTTTGTCTGATTTTTTGTCGCCGGGAATATGCTGCCAGTTGCCGCTGACGTTTCCGGTGTATCCGGGTGTTTCTCTCTTGAATCTCTGGAGGCGCTTTCTTTGCCATTTGACGAGAGCAGGATATGCACCGGTCACCCAGAAGAAGACTGCAAAGTACTTGATCAGGTGACTGATGTGATCGTCGAATGGAATGGTGATCAGAGGAGCGATAACGAGATATACGATTATCAATCCCAAAGCACCGAAAACAAAGCGGTAACCTCTCAGGGATTTTTCATAAGGAAGATGGTAGTCAATGAAACGCTTCTCGATGAACCAGCCGATCAGGAAGCCGCTGAACATGCCGGCACCGGTGTAGCAGTCGGTGATCATCTCCCAGGGATCTACAAGGATATTGCCTGATGCGTCGTAATCCATGGGGTAGGGCTTCAATTCCAGGTATATCATAGAACCGATGATGAAAATGAGGCTTACGATCATAAGTATCAGCCTGCGTTTCATACCCGGATCGCTGCCTTTACCTGATGTGGCGTCTGCTTCGTCTCTGGAAGCAAGATAGTTTACAATAAAAGAGTTAATGACAAGAACTGCGACGCCTTCCAGGAGAGCCACAACAACATCTGAAAGAGTGTGTGCGCCCAGCCAGTTTCTGGCAAAAGCGGTGAGTACTACCATCAGGGACATTAGTGCAACAAACAGTTTGTTCTTATTGTAATACTTTGCGGCTCCGCCATATACGGTCGTTGCACTTAGAGTATGGCCGCTGGGAAAGGAATATCCTGTAGCTGAACCTGCAGCAGCATCCGCCAGATGGATCCTGGGATCGGTTACCCAGGGGCGGTAGATACATGCTGTGTTCTTGACGATCTGGTTGAGCATATAACCGCCTGAAAAGGAGGCCAGGATAAAAGCTCCGGCGCGCTTGTTCAAGCACCAGTAGATATAGGCGGCGATCAGTATTCCGCCGAAGGTGATGAACTCGGAAATGCCCAAAAGCAGATAATTCAGCATTGCAGGACACACGTCTCTTAAGTTTTGCAATTCAAGTAAATAATCCATACGTTTATTATAGCATATTATTCTTGACAGGATAAATGCTATTTGATAAAATTTCGGTGAAAAGAATATTTGACTTGCCGCCGGGTAAGTGAGATGCAGCGCGGATCCAGATCGTTAGGCCTTAGAAGTGACGGATCATTGCGCTTTTATTTTACCATTACAGCAAACGTGACTGCATCAGAAGAACGGAGGTAAAAAATGAAAAAATTCGTAATGGAGAAGCCTTTTCTGGAGATCTTTCCGGAGTGTGAGATCGGTATCCTAGTGTGCAACGGCATAAACAACCAGCCTACGGATGAGGAGAAGTACGCGCCCTGGCTCAGGGAGTGCGAAAAGGCTGCCGCTAAGTATTTCAAAGCGGATGAATGGACCGAAAATCCGGTGGTGAGGACATGGAGAGACGCTTTCTATCAGTTCAAGACCAAGAAGGGAGCACGCTGCTCCATCGAGGCGCTTCTCAAGCGCGTGTCAAACGGCGGAGAGATCGGATGCATCAACCCGCTGGTGGACATCTATAACGGCATCTCGCTGAAGTACGGAATGCCCATAGGCGGCGAGAACATCGACGCTTTCGACGGAGATATCAGATTAGCTATCGCTGACGGAGGAGAGTACTTCGTGACCTACGGCTCTGACAAGGACGAGCCGGCGCTTCCCGGAGAAGTCGTTTACAAGGACAACACAGGCGCCATCTGCCGCTGCTGGAACTGGCGCGAATCTGTCCGCACCATGCTCACTGAGGATGTCACTAATGCCTTCATGATCATCGAGCAGGTGAACGGCAAGCGCCACGATGAACTTGAAGCAGCTCTGGATGAGCTCAAAGCCATGATCGAGCAGGAGCTCGGCGGCACCGTGAGGAAGTTCATAGCGAACAAAGAAACTCCTGAAGTGGTTATAGAAGACTGATCGTAATCAGCACGGCTGGGATCCTACCGTTAAAACAGGCCGAATACGGTTGATACAAGGAGGAAAATCAAATGTTATCTTATATCTGGCCTTTGGCCCTGGTAGTTTTTGCGAATGTTATGTATCAGATCTGCGCGAAGTCCGTGCCGGTCGATATGAATCCGTTCGCGTCGCTCACCATAACTTATCTTGTGGCGGCAGCGGCGTGTTTCGTGATGTTCTTCATCTCGGGCAGAGACACGACTCTGGTCGCTGAATACGGCAAGACCAACTGGGTACCTTTCGTTTTCGGCCTGAGCCTAGTGGGTCTGGAGGTCGGCTTCATCTTCGCATATAAGGCAGGTTGGGAAGTCAGCATGCTTTCCATCGTCCAGAGCGCGTTCCTGGCGATCGCGCTTATCTTCGTGGGTTATCTTCTTTTCAAGGAAGCACTTACCGCTAATAAGATCATCGGCATCGTGATCTGCCTGGTCGGATTATATTTCATAAACAAAAATTAATAAGCGCTGCAACATTTCATTCTAACGGACTGTATATGAGGCAAAGGGTATTTTAAATATATTTTGCTGATATGATCAGGAGGAAGGAAATGAAAAAGATCTTAGTAGTGCTTATGGTGATCGTTCTCACTTTTGCTATGGCCGCATGCGGCGGTTCGAAAGATGCAGCCACCGATGAGGAAAAATATGATATGGCGGATGGAACCGTCAGGAGCACAGAAGGTTTTAGTTTTACAGGTGACTACAACAGTTCATATGATGAAGGTGATGGATATGAATACAGCGAAGAGCCTGCGGAGGCAGCTGGCAGCACGGAATTAGGACTGCCTTCATCCATAGACAAGAGCAAGGTCAAGCTGATCTATAACGCCAGCCTCTATGTGCAGACACTGAACTTTGACGAAGCAGTCAAAGGACTGACAGAACTCGTCAACAAGTTCGACGGCTATTTCGAGTCGATCTCCAGTGATAACGGCAGTTATTACGACAACGACGAATACAGATACGGTACGTACACTGCAAGGATACCTTCAGAAAAGTATCAGCAGTTCCTTGATTCGATCAGCGAAGGACTCCACGTGGTAAACATGTATCAGAACGTCCAGGATATCGGTCAGATGTACTTCGAGACCGAGAGCAGGATCGAGACCCTCAAGAACAAGCATGACCGTCTTGAGGAACTTCTCAGTCAGGCGACTAAGATGAAAGACATCATTGAGCTTGAAAGTGCGCTTTCAGATACCGAGTATGAGCTTCAGCAGTACAATACCGATCTTCTGAGATACGACAGCCTCATCGGTTATTCCACTGTGACGGTATCGATAGAGAAGGTCAGCCAGTTTGATCAGGGCATCGAAGAAGAACTTACCTTCGGTCAGAGACTCATGAGAAGCATCACGAACGGCGCTGAGAACTTCGGCATCGGTCTTGAAGATCTGGTGAACTGGTTAGGATATCACCTGATCCAGATCGTGGTGCTCATTATCCTGATCGCCATCGTTGTTAAAGCAAAAGTGTTCTCAAGGATAAGAGGACTGTTCTCGAGAAAACCGCAGAAGTACGTGATCGAGAAAGGGCCTGAACCTCAGAACACAGTTGAGGAAAAGTAATATTTGACCAAACTTGATCAAAAAGGCCATCGCTGAATAAGCGATGGCCTTTGATTTATTTTATGATAAGATTTACAGCTTCCCGAAGATTCTCGATCGTGATATTCTGGACGCCTTTCTGATATTCTCCATCCAGTGACCAGTCCACAGCTTCCGGTATCTCTATTTCGAAGCGGCGGCTCTCCACGAAGGTCAGCATCGGCGTGGTGTCATACTCCTGCTCGGCGACTGCTCGCACCAGGTCGCTAATCTCAAGGATATCGTCCGAGGTCCTCAGAAGGAGCAACTCGAAAAGCCCGTCGCTGAAGTCAACGTCTTCGGGTTTGAGTTTGAGTATGCCGCCCATTGAAGTCGAGTTCGAGATCGCTCCGAACAGATAATCGCCTTCATACTCGGCATCTTCAGTTCGGATCCTCGCGTGTATCGGGCGTATGTCGGCCAGAGTGGAGGCTCCGGACAGTATATATGCCAGATGACCCAGAGTGTTTTTGATGCTCTGGGGCGTTTCATAAGAAGCTTTGGTGAAAGCTCCGAAACTGGCAACGTAAGTGAAGACGCGCCCGTTGAAAAGCCCCACGTCGATCCCGGAGGGCTTGCCTGTGGCTATATCTTCAGCAGCAGTGAGCATGTCCTTCGAGAGCTTGAGCCCCTGAGCGAAATCGTTAGTCGAACCTGCAGGTATGTAGCCTATCGGCATTTTGAGGCCGGAGGCCACATAGCCGGAGACCACTTCATTATATGTGCCGTCGCCGCCCATGACTACGACGAGATCATGATCCGGACCGAAATCCTTCACGTATCCGGTAGCGTCTCCGCGTTTGAGAGTGGGCAGGGCGGTCACAAGATAACCGTGCCGCGTGAACACTTCGGAAACGTCCGACAGGAAGCGCGCAGACTTTCTGGTACCGGAACTCGGGTTGTATATCAATAACAGTTTATTCATTTCAAATCCATTTCTCCTTGTAAGTCATATTTAATAATTATCACAAAAGCATGACCTAGTCAAGAAATTGAAAAATGGCTCGTAGTTTTGAAAAAACGCTTGCAAAAAACTGCGATCTGTGATAACTTTAATAAGTGCCTTGAGCACATAATATCAAAAATTCTTAGCATAGAGGGTTGACCGAGTGGCTAAGGAGCCGCATTGGAAATGCGGTAAGGCGCAAGCCCCGCGGGTTCGAGTCCCGTGCCCTCTGCCAGTAACGAAAAGAGCATCCGCATGAAGCGGATGCTCTTTTCGTTCTTGACACAATCGCAAGGAACGTGACTCTGCCAGAATGAAACCTCTTTTGTCTATCATGGCAGCCCAGCTTTTTCATATTAAAATTGTAAAACCGCGGAAGCTGTGATATAATACCCTCGTGCGCTGTAAGGCGCACACAAATCAGAGAAAAGGAAGTATAGTTTATGAAGTTTTCTGAAATGCCTTATGAGAGACCTGACATGGAAGCTCTCAAAAAAGAACTGACAGAACTGACGGAAGCCCTGAAAAACGCCTCTTATTATGAGGAAGCAAGGGAACTGTTCATTAAGAAAGACGTGATCGACAAGCATGTGAAGACGCTTTCAACGCTTGTGTATATCCGTCATTCCATAGATACCCGCGATGAGTTTTATGATGCGGAGCTGAAGTTCTGGAACGGAGCGGGACCGGAGTTACAGGAGTACGATGAGAAGTGGACAAAAGCACTGCTGGGATCTCCTTTCAGAGATAGATTTGCCGAAGAATACGGCGATGTGATCTTCTTGAACGCAGAACTTGAACTGAAGAGTTTCAGACCCGAGATAATTCCTCTTCTTCAGAAGGAGAACGATCTCATTCAGGAATACGCGAACCTTCTTGCAGGTTCTCAGATACCTTTCAGAGGCGAAATATACAATATCTCACAAATCGGAAAATTCAAGACCGATGCCGACGACGAGACGCGTCTCGAGGCTTGGAAGGCTGACGGTCAGTGGTATAGAGATAATCAGGAAAAGCTGGATTCCATTTATGACGAACTCGTCCATCTCCGTGACGAGATGGGAAAGAAGCTCGGGTTCGGAGGCTTTACCGAAATGGGTTACTGCCGCATGGTGAGAAACTGCTACGACAAGAACGACGTGGAGAAGTTCAGGAATGCCGTTCAGAAGTATCTCGTGCCTATCGTCGACTCGATGCACAGAAGGCAGGCCGAACGCTTAGGCAAAGAATATCCTCTTAGCTTCGCGGACAACGCTCTGATGTTCAGATCCGGCAATCCCAGACCGCAGGGCAGTTTTGAAGAGACGATCGAAGTCGCAAAAAGATTCTACGATGACCTTTCGCCTGAGACGAGCAAATTCTTCCGCATTATGCTGGACGGAGAGCTAATGGATCTCTTCGCCAAGGAAGGCAAGGAGGGCGGGGGATACTGCGATGGCCTGAATGACTACGGCGTGCCCTTCATCTTTGCAAACTTCAACGGAACGCAGGATGATGTGGAGACGATGACGCATGAGGCGGGCCATGCTTTTGCGGCATGGTATAACAGAGATCGCGTCCCCATGAGCACTGTATGGCCAAGCATGGAGGCCTGCGAGGTGCATTCCATGAGCTTGGAGTTTTTCGGATGGAAGGCAGCGGACGATTTCTTCGGCCCGGATAAAAGGAAGTTCATGTACAGCCATCTGGCTTCAAGCGTAGGCTTCATCCCATACGGCACCATGGTCGACCACTTCCAGCACATCGTGTATGAGCATCCGGAGTATTCACCGGCTGAGCGCCACGCAGAGTGGAAGAGGCTCCTCGGGATCTATATGCCGTGGCTCAGACTTGACGGCGAGATACCTTTCTATTCCGACGGCATGGGCTGGCAGAGGCAGGCACACATCTATGAGGTTCCTTTCTATTACATAGATTACTGTCTCGCGCAGACCGTGGCACTGGAATTCTGGGCTATGATACAGGATGATTTTGATAATGCATGGAAGCATTACATGGCATATACCGAGCAGGGCGGATCAGAAGTATTTACAAAGCTCATAGAAAACGCCGGTATGAAGAGCCCCTTCGACGAAGATACGCTTAGAGGTGTATGCGAGAAGGCAGGCAAGTGGCTGGACGAGTTCGACCTCACAGGAATAGAATAAAAGTATAGTAAAGGCAAAAGATATGGCAAAGAGCCCCAAAAGAAAAGAATACCTCCAGGACTATAAACAGGGCGCTGACGGAAGGTATGCCTACAGCGGAAAGAACTATAGCTTTGACGGTACGGACAGTGAGAGAAAGAAGGCATACAGGAATCTGGTCATACTGGCAGTCCTGCTGCTGGCATCCATCGTATGTTCAGGACTGAACAACGCCCCCTGCGCAATTAAAGCATATTACGTGATAATTCCGCTGGTAGGGGAGGTCTGTGCGTTTTTTGCACTGGCCAGGAATCTCTCAAAGATCCTGATCGAAGGCGCAGATATCAGAGGATATATCTTCGAAACAGCCAACAACAGGATTCCACCAGCTGCTCTGATACTCATGTTTTTTGCGATTTTCGGCATCCTGGCGGCGGGACTGTACCTCTTGGGACACGGTTTCGAAGGTCAGATGACCAAAAGCCTTCTGTATTTATTATCGAAGGCGTGTAATGCTTTGCTTGCTTTTTGTTTCAAAAACTATTATAATAGTTTAGGTTGGAAAGTAATATAAAGTGACAAACTTCAATTCTTCAAAGGGAGTGCTCCCTTTTCCTGTGTTTCCGGAAACACAGGAAAGAGTGTTTAATTGTTATTTTTTGGCAATAATGCTATAAAATATAAAACAACATTATTAAAGGAGAGAAAGGAAATGAAAAAAACTCTTGCAATCATCCTCATCCTTACAATGTGCTTAGTAGCATTCGCAGGATGCGGAGCAGGCGGAAGTGAATCAAACAACACACCGCTTGTAGTTGGTTATTCCAACTTCTCTAGTAAGTTCTCACCGATCTTCGCTGAGAGTGCTTACGACCAGGACGTTGCCAGCATGACCGCAGTATCCCTTCTTAACTATGACCGCTCAGGCGCCATCGTTGAGAAAGGAAAGACCGGAGAAACACGTCCTTACAACGGCACAGACTATACCTACTATGGTCCGGCCGATTTAACCATCACAGAAAACGCTGACGGAACCGTTGACTACGATTTCGATCTCCGTGAGGACATCACATTCTCCGATGGAGAACCCCTCACTGCAGATGACGTAATCTTCTCAATGTATGTTCTGGCAGACCCGACCTATGACGGATCATCCACATTCTTCGCACAGCCCATCACGGGAATGGAAGACTATCGTTCCGGAATGACCGCCCTGATCGATCTGCTCCTTGAAGCTGGTCCTGACAATAAGACCTTCGACCTTTGGGATGAAGCAACTCAGACCGCTTTCTGGGAAGAAGCAGAAGCCACTGTTCCTGCATTTGCACAGTCCATCGTTGACTACTGCCTTGCAAACTATGCTTCATATGGAGCTGAAGACGTTGCTACCTCTGCAGCTCTTTGGGGATTCGAACTTCCTGAAGGCGCTACTGCTGAAGATTTCGCAGCAGCACTGCTCGAAGCTTATGACGGAGACCTGAAGAAAATGTCTGACACAGAAGCAGCTGAATCCAGCCTCTTCTCACTCATGGAGAACTATGGCACATACACTGTCGGTGTCAAGACAGGAGATTCTGCTCCCAATATCGCCGGTATCCAGAAGACCGGAGATTACAGCTTAAGAGTAAGCCTTGACAAGGTAGATGCTACAGCTATCTATGAACTCGGCATCACCATCCTTCCTCTTCACTACTATGGTGATAAGGAAAAATACGACTATGACAACAACATGTTCGGATTTGACAAAGGTGACCTTTCCGTCGTTCGTTCAAAGACAACTGAACCTATGGGAGCAGGCCCTTACAAGTTCATCAAATTCGAAAACGGTGTAGTTTCCTTTGAAGCTAATGAAAACTACTATCTTGGAGCTCCCAAGACCAAGTACATGAACTGGATCGAATCACAGGATCAGGATAAGCTGAACGGTATCATCACCGGCACCATCGATATCACTGACCCTTCAATGTCAACAGACGCTGTAAAGGCAATCTCTGCTGAAAACTCCAACGGCGAGATCACCGGAGACAAGATCTCCACAGACCTGGTTGACAACCGTGGATACGGCTATCTCGGAATCAGCGCCTATGCCGTAAAGGTTGGCGATGATCCGGCATCCGAAGCTTCCAAGGATCTCAGAAAAGCATTTGCAACTGTATTCTCGCTTTACAGAAACGTAACAGTTGACTCATATTACGGAGAACTTGCTTCCGTAATCAACTATCCTATTTCCAACACATCCTGGGCTGCTCCTCAGGCAACCGACTCAGATTATGCTCTCGCATTCTCCAAGGATGTAAACGGAGATGACATCTATACATCCGACATGGATGACGCTGCTAAGGAAGAAGCTGCACTTAACGCAGCTCTCGGATACTTCGAAGCAGCCGGCTACACTGTAAAAGATGGTAAGATCACCGAAGCTCCTGAAGGCGCTGAGATGGAATATGAGATCTGGATCCCTGCAGACGGTTCCGGAGATCACCCTTCATTCATGATGCTGAACCTTGCACATGATGCTCTCGCTAAGATCGGCATGAGCCTCGTTGTTAAGGATCTTGCTGATTCCAGTGCACTCTGGGATGCTATCGACGCTCACTCAGTACCTATGTGGTGCGCCGCTTGGCAGGCAAGCTTAGACCCTGATATGTATCAGATCTATTACGCTGACGCCAAGAACGGTCCTACAAAGGATGAACCCAACAACAACCCGTTCGGAGGTCCTGGACAGGGTGGTTCAAACTACCACTACTGCATTGCTGACCCTGAACTCGACGAACTCATCCTTGATGCACGTTCGACCACAGACCAGGCTTACAGAAAGACCGTATACAAGGCTTGCCTTGATATCGTTGTTGACTGGGCTGTAGAAGTTCCTGTATATCAGAGAAAGAATGCCATCATCTTCTCAACAGAGAGAGTTAACATGGACACTGTAACTCCTGATATCACTACATTCTATGATTGGAAGAACGAGATCGAGAATATCGAACTCAACTAGTTTATCCCGATTCTCATAGATATTAGAAAATAGGGGGCAGACAGGGAGACCTGTCTGCCTCTGAAGTATTATTTGTTGAGGAGTTGATACAGTGCGGAAATTTATTATCAGAAGACTGATTCTGTCGCTGATCATCCTGTTCTTTGTAGCGTTCATTATATATGCGCTCATGAGATGTCTGCCTACGTCATATATTGAATCTATGGCAAGACAGAGATCCATGCAGCCCGGATCAAAGAGCTATCAAGAATGGATGGAGCAGCTCTCCGCCATGTATAATCTTGACGGAAGCATCATTTCCGGCTTCTTTGGATGGCTCGGTCAGATGCTCAGAGGAGATTTCGGCGACAGCTGGAAGTATACAGTTCCTGTATTGGAAAAATTCAATGATACTGT
>JAFYJM010000053.1 GCA_017538125.1 Bacillota bacterium | reverse complement strand
CCCGCGATAGCCTCTCTGTGTAAGAGGGGGTCCTTTCCTGACCCTAGCACATTACTTTTCTTTATCTTCAGATGATCCTTTGCCTGTGCCCGTCATGCGCTCCATGTAAGCCACTCTGCGGTCCTGCTTAGCCTTGATCTTCTGCTCCTTGGCCATGGCCTTGTCGACTCTCTTGCGCGCTTCTTCTTTTTTGGCAGCCTCTGTCTTTCTCCAAGGGAAGGTGTTATGAGTGTAGTCATAAATGACAGTATAGATACCGTAGACCACGATGCAGAGTACGGCTATGATGGCGAGAGCCGGTTTACCGGTCATCTTGTATGCCAGATAGAATGCGCAGGCGAAAGCCAGCACTATGAATAGGAATTTGTTTTTCATTATGTCACCTTTGCTGTTTCTTTTTTCATTTTAATTCTAAACCAAAAGGGTGATAAAAGCAAATACTAAATGGACTTCATGATGATCTATTTGCGGGGCTTGCATTCAAAAAAACCTTGTGATATAATACACAAAGAATACAAATAACGACAGGTGCCGGTGTTAAAACCGCCGGATAATAGGGAAACAGGTTCAATGCCTGTGCGAACTCGTCACTGTATGCGGAGAGTCGAAGCCATTATGTCACTGAATTTTCGTTTGGGAAGGCAGCTGAGATGATGACCCGCGAGCCAGGAGACCTGCCTGCCGAATACACGTGCAGATATCTGCATGGCCACGAGTAACTGGCGGGTGTAAATACTGATTGATATGATTTTTCATGAGGCCTTTGCTCCGTTTAGCTAAGGCCTTTTGTATTCTCATCAAATATTATTCATATTAGGAGGAGAACAATGAAAAATCTCAAGAAATTACTGATCTTATGCCTTGTGGTCATCTTTACTTTCAGCATGATGATGCTTGCTACAGGCTGCGGCGGAAACGACGAAGACCAGACAGAGCCTGAGCAGACAGAAGAACCTGCAGAGGAACCCGCAGAAGAGCCTGCAGAGGAACCTGTTGATGATGCGGCTCTCGCAGCTGCAGTGGACGAAGCCATAGCAGCCATTCAGGTCCAGGAGAGAACCGATGAGACCGACGCACAGTGCGAAGCTGCAAAGGCTGCATGGGATGCGCTGACAGACGCTCAGAAGGAACTCGTTGAGGAAGGCGGATACTTCGCAGATGATACCGGCGACGCTTCGGCTGACGATCCTCTCAACCAGGATGACATCGGCGAGAACGAACTTCTCGTAGTAAGCTTCGGTACTTCCTTCAATGACAGCCGTGCTACGGATATCGGCGGCATCGAGAAGGCTCTCCAGGAAGCTTACCCTGACTGGTCAGTAAGAAGAGCATTCACAGCTCAGATCATCATCAACCACGTTCAGGCACGTGACGGAGAGAAGATCGACAATATGGATCAGGCTCTCCAGAGAGCAGTCGACAACGGCGTCAAGAACCTTGTCGTACAGCCTACTCACCTGATGCACGGAGCTGAGTACGATGAACTCGTTGAAGCGGTCGAAGCTTATCAGGATCAGTTCGAATCCGTGAAGATCGCAGAACCTCTTCTCGGTGAAGTCGGAGCTGACGCTAACGAGATCAATGCTGATAAGGAAACTGCAGCAAAGGCAATGGTAGCAGAAGCTGTTAAGTCCGCAGGAGCAGAATCACTCGACGCTCTCGCAGAGGACGGCACAGCCATCGTATTCATGGGACACGGCACAGCTCACGTAGCAGCCGTAACTTACAGCCAGATGACGACCCAGTTCGCTGAACTCGGATACAAGAACGTATTCGTTGGTACAGTAGAGGGCAACCCTCCTGAGACAGCTCTTCCTGAAGTCAAGAAGGCTGTTGAGGAAGCCGGTTACACCAAGATCATCTTAAGGCCGATGATGGTCGTAGCAGGTGACCACGCCAACAACGACATGGCAGCTGATGAAGAAGGAACCTGGTACTATGGATTCGCTAACGGCGGCGAATTCGAAGTCGAAGGAGCTGACGCGCCTGTAGATACCGGAGAAGGATTCGGAGCTGACAATGTAACTTGCCAGATCGAAGGTCTCGGAAGGATCGCTGAGATCCAGGCTATGTACGTAGCTCACACAGGAGCAGTTATCGAGTAAGACATAACTGTCCAAACGATCATTTGATGAATTGCCCCATCGTGTTTAAATGGCGCGGTGGGGCAAATGACGATTTAAGAAAAGGTAAAACGGATGAAAAGTAAAAGAGCATTTATTATCGCGCTGGCGCTTATTCTTATGATGGCATTCTGCCTTAGCGCGTGCGGAGGAGATAACGGAACAAACGATCCCGGACTTGAGGACGGTACATATGTAGCCACATTCACGACAGATCACAGCATGTTCCATGTGAACGAAGCTAATAATGATAAGGGTATTCTCACAGTCAAAGACGGTCAGATGACTATTCATGTGAGCCTTCAGTCCAAGAAGATAGTCAATCTTTTCCTTGGGACCTCTGAAGATGCACAGAAAGAAGGCGCAGAACTTTTACAGCCCACCGTGGATAAGGTGATTTATCCCGACGGCTGGGAAGATGAAGTATACGGCTTCGACATTCCTGTACCCGGTATCGATCAGGAATTTGACTGTGCACTCATAGGAACGAAGGGCAAGTGGTATGACCATAAGGTCAAAGTGACCGATCCCGTGCCCGGAGATGATATCCATGCCGGATCTGAGATGGATCTTGAGGACGGAGAATACACGGTCGAACTTGCTATGGAAGGCGGTTCCGGCAAAGCCTCCGTAGACAGTCCCACCACTCTTGTAGTAGAGGGCGGAGCAGCCACTCTTACGGTGGTATGGTCCAGCCCGAATTACGATTATATGATCGTAAACGGCGAGAAGTATCTGCCCGTGAATGAAGAGGGCAATTCAGTATTCGAGATACCTGTGACCATTCTCAATGAACCTTTCAGCGTCATAGGAGATACGACCGCGATGAGCCAGCCTCATGAGATCGAATATAAATTTACTGTAACGGTAGCCGAATAAAGTAAATATGGATTAATAGATCGAATTAATGTAAAATAAAGGTATTGAATGATCAATGCCTTTATTTTTTTAGGAGATAAGATATGACAGCGAAAGCATACGGAGTGGGAGTAGGCCCCGGAGATCCGGAGCTCATGACTCTTAAGGCTATAAGATTGATAAAAGAGAACAGCGTTATAGCGCTTCCCGGTAAAGAACCTGAAGAGACGATCGCATATAAGATAGCTGTTCAGGCGGTGCCGGAACTTAAGGAAAAAGAATTGCTGGCGCTCGACATGCCTATGGTCAGAGACAGGGAAGAGATCGAAAGATACCACAGAGCGGCAGCCAAGGCGATAGAAGCAAATCTGGACAAGGGCGAGAACGTGATCTTTCTCACGCTGGGTGACAGCACGTTCTACTGCACCTTCAATTATCTGCAGAGATTTCTCGAGGAGGATGGCTATGAGACTGAGTTGGTGCCCGGGATAACGTCATTTTGCGCGGCAGCGGCCAGACTCAACCTGCCTCTCGCAGAATGGGACGAGCCTCTTCATATCCTTCCTGCTTCTCATAAGCTGGATGACAAAATGGAACTTTCGGGGAACTATGTCCTGATGAAGTCTGGGAGCCATATGAAGGAAGTCAAGGAGATGCTCACAGCTAGCGGCAGGGAAGTATGGACGGTCGAAAACTGCGGCATGCCGAACGAGAAGGTCTGCCGCGGAGCAGATGAGATACCTGATGACGCAGGATATTTCTCACTTGTGATCGCCAAATGATCTAGATGTTGAGAAGGACCAGAGCTAAGACAATGAGGCCGATAGCGAGGTATTGCCTGGCTGACGGGCGTTCTTTGAAGAAAACTGTGCTGACGAGGGTAACCATAAGGATCGTTCCTGTGCTGAAGACAGGGTAGACCAGGAACGAGGGCAATCTCTCGAGCGAATTGAGCAAAAAATACGAAGAGAAGTAATTCGGAACTCCGAGGCAGGCACCTGCCAGGAGTTCTTTTGCTTTAATGGGATGTGAGGCCCTGCGATATTCTATGATTGCCAGAACGAGAGAAATAAAGCATGCTACCGCGAACACGTAGAATATATATATCGTATCTTCGCCAGCATCACCTGTCGATTCGAAGACCTTGGCCATCGAGTCAGCAGAGCCGTTAGCGAAGAAAGTGAGAATCAGAAGAGGGAAGGAGTATGTGACAGCTTTTTTAGCGGAAACTGCAGATGAGTGAACTTCAATAGCTTTGTCAGAATGGGATGCTTCGCTGTCCTGCCCGGGAGAATTGATGAGAATGAGCGCGCCTAAAGCTACAGCGATGCCTGCGATCTCAAGAGCAGTCGGACGTTCACCAAAGACTGCGAAGCTCAGGACGAGAGGCACCAGGACCCCAAGCTTCGAAAACGCTGAAGTAAGTGCTGCGCCGTTCACCCTGATACTGCTCTGAAGGAAGACGAGTCCGGCCACGAAAAGAACACCGCCCGCTATCCCGCAGATAAGCGTGGCGGGGGCAGCACTAAAGATAGCCCTTTTGGGGCTTATGAAGATGAGTGACAGCAGCACACAGGTCAGATAGTTTCCGATGATTATCCCATAGCGGTTTCCCTCGGGAGAGCGAAATAGCTTTAGGACCAGCGCGATCGACGCACTGGATATCACTGCCAGCAGTAAAAATATCATGTCTTAAGACTCCTGATCAGATGATCGCAGACGACCCGGTCCGGGATATGTCCGTACCTGAATATAATAACAGTTAACACATAGAGTTTCAACGAAATTATATATAAATCAAGATCGCGCAAGATTTGCTGTTATTTGATTTTCGTTTATGTTACAATATATTTGGTAAAGTCGGAGGTGATCAGTTGGATACTAACGCAAAGGAAAGAGCGACGAACATCATCATCATGGTCGTCAGCAATATACTTTTCGCCGTAGCGGTAACAGGATTCATCAGGCCGCACGGCATAATACTGGGAGGAGCTACGGGCATCGGTCTGCTCATAACGCATTATATCCCGATGAAGCTTTCCGTGATGGTCATGATACTGAACGTGATCCTGCTCGCTATCGCATATTTCTTCATGGGCAGGAAATTCGCTCTGTCGACCCTGGCAAACTCTATACTTTATCCGGCGATAATGTACGTGTTTGAGACCTTCTTCGTGATCGGTAAGCTTACCGAAGACGCCATGCTGTCTGCGGTGTTCGCGGGAGTCCTGATGGGCGTCGGTATCGGACTCATACTTAAGACAGGAGGTTCTACCGGAGGTACTGATGTACTGGCAGTCGTGATAAACAAATACACGCACATGAATCTCTCGGCTCTCCTCTATATGGTCGATGCAGTGATCATGGCCTGCCAGCTGCTGTTCTCGAACAGGGAGCAGGTGCTCCTAGGCATCTTCCTGATGGCGCTTGTGACGCTTACCATGAACAAGATAATGATCCTCGGCAAGACTCAGGTGCAGATGATGATCTTCACGGACAGGACCGACGAGGTGAGACAGAAGATACTCAAGGAAGCGGATGCTGGAGCGACGCTCTTCAAGATCGAGAAGGGATATACGGGCGAGGACGGCAAGGCCATCATGTGCCTTATACCCAGAAGAAAACTTTACGATATGTGTGAAATGATCAAGGAGACGGATCCGGCTGCCTTATGGACCGTTTCAGAGGTGAATGAGATACATGGAAGAGGCTTTTCGTTTGAGAGAAGAGCCTGATGCGTTTTACTGAAAGGAGCATACATCGATGAACATTTTGAGCTTTGTGAAGGGTGCTGACATAAACAGCGCCGTAAAGGAATTTCAGGCTACCAAAGGAGCGGTACTGATCGACGTCAGGGAACCGTCCGAGTATGGGCAGGGACACATTCCCGGAAGCATCAACATGCCGGTAGGCGTTATAAGTGCCAGAGCGTCTGAAATTAAAGATAAAAACACGCCGATATATGTATATTGTCTCTCGGGCGGACGCGCCGGAAACGCCGCGAGCACGCTGAGATCTCTGGGCTTCGGGAACGTGAAGAACATAGGCGGCATCAAATCTTACAAAGGCCAGGTCGAAAAGGCCAAAGGAAGATCATTCTGAGGATTGGACAAGACATAGCGATAAGATTTGAGATACAAGAGGAGGTATGATAATGACCAATGAGAGAAAAAGGGACATAATTATATTTGCATCCTGTATACTGATAGCCGTGGTGAGCTTTTTCGCTGTGGCTCCGTACATGTCTGATCCGGCAACTTTCTCGAAGACGATAGAGAGCCTGGATGCCAAGAAGACAACGGTCGCCGAGATGACTGCCGCTGCAACGGCGGCGTCTGCTGCGATCACGCTTCTTCCGAACGATATCGGTACTCCGATCGCGGAGAAACTTGTCGACTTAAGCGGATACTTCATCCTGATTTTTTCGGCGATATATCTCGAGAAGTTCCTGACGACGGTAGCAGGATATATAGTATTCAGATATCTTTTGCCGCTGACTCTGATCGCGCTTGGGATAAACCGCTTCCTTAAGACTGAGGTCATAAGGAGACTGGGGCTGAGGATAATTGCGTTCTGCGTGATCCTTATGATCCTGGTACCAGCGAGCGTCGGCTTGTCCAACCTCATCGAGAATACGCACGATATAATGATACAGCAGACGATAGATGAGGCGAATGAGGCGGCAGACGAGATAAACGAGAACAACGATGCAGAAGATTCGAGCGTTCTCGAGCAGTTCCTTGAGAAAGTCAAGGGAGGAGTAAGCGGTCAGATAGATAAATACCAGACTTTGCTTTCGAACTTCATCGATTCCGTGGCGGTGCTGATAGTCACTACCTGCGTGATCCCGATAGTCGTGCTTGTAGTGCTTGTCGTGGTATTCAGGCAGCTCTTCGGTGTAGCAGGTTCGGTCTGGGAAGACGCGGAGCGCTTCAAGGGAGCCAAAAACAGTTTGATAAAGAGATAAGGAGTTAATATATGTGGAAATTCAAAGAACTCGAATATAAGCGTCCGGAAGCGGATGAGATCATAAAGAAGTGCCATGAAGCCGCTGAAGCCATAGCGAAGGCTGGATCCGGCGAAGAAGTCATGGAGATCATGATGGAGGCTGAAGATTACAGCAAAAAACTAGCCACCCAGTTCATCCTTGTAAACATAAGGCACACACTCGACACGAGGGATGAATTCTATGATAAAGAGAACCAGTATCTGGATGAGATATCACCCACGATCATGCCAGCCATGCTGGCATATAACGCCGCGATAGAAGCAAGTCCGTTCAGACCATATGTAGAAGAAAAACTCGGCAGTCAGTTCTTCGTCGAGATGGATCTCCAAAAGAAGACTTTCTGCGAGGCTAACATTCCTCTTATGCAGCAGGAAGCTAAGCTTGTCGATGAATATCAGTCTATCATGGCGCAGTGTGAAGTGGAATTCATGGGAGAAAAGAGAAATCTCTACGGGCTTCAGAAGTTCTTTGAACATGATGACAGAGAAGTGAGAAGGGCAGCCTTCAAAGCCTATTCTGACTTCTATCACGGCCATGAGGAAAGGCTGGAGGAGATCTGGGACGAACTCATTAAGATAAGGAATGAGATGGGCCGCAATCTCGGATATGAGAACTATATACCTGTAGGATATCTGAACCAGGGAAGGACCGACTACGGCCAGGAGGAGGTGGCATCCTTCAGGGAACAGGTCAGAAAAGAACTCGTGCCTTTCTGTCAGAAACTCTACGAAGCGCAGGCGAAGCGCCTGGGCTATGATAAGCTTTATGTCTTCGATGAGAGCAGGGTGTTCCCGGACGGAAACGCGGTGCCCGCAGGCGACGATGATTTTATGATCCGCGAAGCTCAGAAGATGTATCATGAACTGAGCCCTTAGACGGCTGAGTTCATCGATTTCATGGTAGATCACGAACTTCTGGACCTGAAGAACAGACCGGGAAAGGCATCAACAGGATACATGACCATGCTGCCCAGCCTGAAAGCGCCTTTCGTGTTCTCCTGCTTTAACCAGACGATCTCAGACATGCAGGTGCTAACGCATGAACTCGGCCATGCCTTTGCAGGATACAGGGCAGCCCGTAAGCAGCCCATTGAATCATATTTTTTCTCTTCGACGGATATAGCTGAGATCCACTCAATGTCGATGGAACAGTTCACATATCAGTTTGCCGAGAGGTTCTTCGGGGATGCCGCGGACAAGTTCCGCTTCGCGCACCTTCAGGAAGCTATGACCTTCGTTCCTTTCGGTGTTGCAGTCGATGAATTCCAGCACATCTGCTACGCAAATCCCGAACTCACACCGAAGGAGAGAACTTACGAATGGCATAAACTTGAAGAGAAGTACATGCCATGGCGTGCCTATGATAATGATGAGTTCATGGAAAGAGGGGGATACTGGTATCACAAACTGCACATCTATCTCTATCCGTTCTACTATATAAACTATACGCTGACCACGATGGGAGCGATGGAGTTCAAGAAGAAATACGCTGAGGACCCGGAGAACGCCTGGAAGGATTATCTGGCCCTGACGGACGTAGGAGGAAGCAGAAGCTATCTGGAGATCCTGAAACTGGCTAACCTGAGCATTCCTTTT
>JAFYJM010000052.1 GCA_017538125.1 Bacillota bacterium | reverse complement strand
TGAATACCATTGGTCGAGATTGTTTCTGAATGAGCTTTGGGTGGATGAACGTTATCGTCATCATGGGATAGGCTCCATGATCATCCGCGAACTCGACCGCATCGCAAGAGAGAAGGGCTGCAGGGTAGTTACTCTAGGCACCGCAAGTTATATGGCAAGACCCTTCTATGAAAAACATGGTTACACGGTTTTCACTTCTATAAAAACCCCAAACGGCTACATCAGTTATTCGCTGGTCAAATATCTTGACAGGGACACGCCGGAATATGTGCCGACCGACAACACTGGCACACGCTTCAAACTTTCGCTCGGCAATGACGAAGATGCGAAAGTGATCGATAAAGGTCTTGATACATACAGCGAAGCCTTCGTTCATGAATGCGAAACCGTTGATTATTATAAGAAGCTTGTGGATAAAGACGGCAAGTTTGCAGCAGGCGTGATCGCTAATGCTGAAAAGGGCGACAGCGGTTCCATCGACGCGCTGTTCGTTGAAGAGCTGCTGAGACATCAAGGCCTGGGCACGTATCTTTTGAAGGAAGCGGAGAAATTCGCAAAGGAAAACGGCGCCTCGATGGTTTTCACGAACGCAGGTGACTGGAACGTCGGTTTCTTTAAGAAGAACGGCTATTTGATCAGAGGCGAGCTCAAGGACGTTCCGAAAGGCCACAACTGCTACGAGCTATATAAAATGATTTAAAAGTAAAGGTGATTATTATGAATAAAAAAGAATCAATGGAAAAACTGGCCCGCGAGGCCTTTGAGAAAGACGGCTTCAACGGTGTCTGGCTTTATGCCGAGAACGGCGAGATCGTATCGAAGGGCGCGATGGGTTTCTGTGATCCCGAGAGCACGAAGCCAATCACGGAGGACACGATCTTCCAGCTTGCTTCCGTGAGCAAGCAGTTCACCGCGACTGCGGTAATGCTGATTATAAGGCAGGGCCTTCTCAGTCCGGAGGATAAGATAACGAAGTTCTTTCCTGAGCTTGTCATGTATGAGGACGTGACGGTCCGTCAGCTTCTGAACCATACAAGCGGCATTCCCGATTATTTTGATGACGATGATTGGTTCATCAAAATATGGGAGGAAGAAAACCGCGTTCCCGGAAACGATGAGATCGTCCGTTTCCTTTGTGAAACTGAGGCGAAGCCGTATTTTGCTCCCGGTGAAGGTTTGGAATATTCCAATACCGGATACAACCTGTTGGCACTTTTGGTCGAGAGACTCTCGGGCATTCCCTATGAGGAGTTCCTGCAGAAGAATATCTTTGAGCCTGCAGGAATGAACTCCACCCGCTGCTGCCATATAAGAAGGGACGGCGTTCCCTTTGAGAATTACGCCCGCGCGTCTGTGCTGGAAAACGACAAATACGTCGCCGATATCGACTCCGAAGAGGACGGCGAAGTGGTCGCTTTCGACGGCCTTAACGGCGACGACTACGTGTACACCAACATCTTCGACATGTTCAGATGGGACAGGGCGCTCAGGGAAGGTAAGGTGCTGACCCTTGAAGAGCAGCAGCTCATGTACACTCCCGGAAAGCTCAACAACGGTGAGGATGCCGTTTACGATGAGGACGAGGGACTGGGATATGGTTACGGCTGGGCGGTAGGACATGACGAGAAGTTAGGGCTTATAGTCAGCCACAGCGGCGGCATGCCCGGAGTTATTACCTGGTTTGAACGTTTCATTGACGCTGACAGGGTGCTCGTCACTCTCTTCAGCCGTGAACCGATGGATTACAGGGTCGGCGTTGGAGCATGGGATGGCATGCAGGCCATAGCTCACGACGAGGAGCCCGAGGAGCTCCATTCCATCGAAGAACTCGCCGCTAGATATCCGGACAAGTCAAACTGGGAAAGTTTCTGCGGTAAGTACGAGAAGAACGAAAAAGCCTTCCCTCTGGAGGAAGTCTACATGAAGGACGGAAATCTCTGGGCAAAGGTGGTCTATGATGAAGACGACGTCATGGATTGTCAGCTCTATCAGATCGGTGAGAACGAGTTCGGCAGAAAACACGGCATGGTCAGGATCACTTTCTGCGACGGTGAACTTAAGATCGACGGCAAGACTGTCTGCAAAAAAATATGATCAAAAAATTGAGGTGAAATTACCATGAAATTTGAAATAACACCTTGTATAGATGATGACGCAGAGTTTATCGAGAAAAAGGCGGATGAGGTCTTTGACTCCATCGCTCCGGCTGAGGAAGGCGCTGAGGAAGAAGTATATTTTTATAAAGTTACAGACGAAGATAACAACCTTCTCGGCGGGATCATTTTGGTGATTGATGAACGTAAGACTGCGATAATGTGTGACCTTTGGGTTGAAGAGCCATTCCGCGGCCGCGGGATCGCGTCTGCGCTTCTTAGGGAGGCTGAACTCAAAGCGAGGGAGCTTGGCTGCTATCTTGTGTTGATCGGTACCTTCGATTTTGAGGCAAAGCCGCTCTATGATAAACACGGCTATGAACTGATCGAAAAAATGACGGATTACCCTAAAGGACATGAACATTACTTCCTTCAGAAGCGTCTTGACCGTCCCTTTGAGGGATATGTTCCGTCAAACAGCGGCGAATACGAAGTCATGCCCGCAGACGAAGAGGATGCCGAGTTCATCTCACGTAAGCTGAGCGAGTACGAAGAAGCTTGCGCGCCTCGGGAGCATGACTCCATCCCCATCAGCAAAAAAGTCACAGAAGAAGACGGCAGGATCATTGCAGGTATCGTCGGAGGAGTTACCGGCTGGAACAATACGGAGATAGAAGCGCTCTGGGTGGATGAGCCATACAGAGGGCAGGGGATTGGATCCGCACTGCTCAGCGAGTTTGAGCGGGAAGCAAAGAATAGCGGCGCCTATATAATTAGTATTGAACCGTACGACTGGGACGTGGAGTTCTATAAAAAGAACGGCTTCGATAAAGTTACAGGCGTGCTTAAGGATTATCCGAAGGGACATACCATGTACTGCATGGATAAGTATCTTTAAAAGAATCTTTAACAATTTCAATTAATGGAGGAAACACTATGAAGTTGGTTGACATTACAAAAGAAAACTGGTTGGACGTCATCTTTATGACGACCAACGAAACGGTAACGGTCAAGGGCAGCAGAGAGCCGTATGAGGCGAAAGGTATGCCTACCTTGCTGGAGGATTTTGTGGCGTCAAACGCTTTATCCATCGTACAATCCGTTTACGAAGACGGATGGGTTATCAAGGCAATCGAACATGAGGACAAACTGATCGGCTTTACCATGTTCGGGTGGAATGAGGAGGATGAACTGTATGAACTGTGCAGGATCATGATAGATTTTCATTATCAGAACAAAGGCTATGGAACACAGGCTATCAAAATGGTCCTCGATGAAATGAAGAAACGCTTTGGCTGCCGCGAGATCTATATTTCAACAGATCCCGAAAACGTTGCCGGAATCCATGTTTATGAAAAGCTCGGCTTCGTTCCGGAAGAGAGCTCCAATCAGGATGAAGACGATGATGAACAGTGGTTCAAAATCGTACTTGACTAACGACTTAATGTTTGTGGAGAATCAAATGATAGAACTCAAACCAATAACAGAAGATAACTTTATCGACACTTTTAATCTGAAGCTGGCGCCGGGACAGGAGAGCTTTGTTTCCCACCCGGTGCGCAGCCTTGCGCAGGCGTACGTTTACAGAGACCAGTGCCAGCCTTTCGGTATCTATGCCGGGGAAAAGATGGTCGGTTACGTCATGGTGATCTATGACTATGACGTGCCGGAGTATGACATCTGGCACATGATGATCGACGAGGGGTCGCAGGGCCATGGCTATGGATCCGCTGCACTGGACCGTGTGATAGAATATATCAAAACGAGGCCCTTCGGGGATACAGACAGAATCGCTCTGACTGTCAACAAAGACAATCCTGTTGCTAGAAAATTATATGAGAGTAGAGGCTTCGAGGCTACTGGCGCCGAAGATGAAGATGAGATCGAAATGGTCTTGACGGAAGAATAAAACAGGAGGTTGTGAATGATCGAGATAAAAGAAACGACTATTGATGATTTAAAGAATGTTCAGAGCCTTTGGGCCGACGGGGAAGTCATGAAGTTTGTGGGCTTTCCTGACGGGTTGCACCAGACCGACGAGGAGATGATCGAGTGGCTTCGATGGATCGATTCCATGAGGCCCATGGGAGATCACTTCTCGGTCTATGAAGACGGCGTATACTGCGGCGAGTCATTCTATGAGATAGTAAAAGAGGACAATTATCGCGCCAGGATGGATATCAAACTGTTTCCTGCTGCCAGGGGCAGGGGGATCGCTTTTAAGGCTTTAAAGCACGCGATCGACCGGGCATTTGCCAACGGCGCGAAGAAATGCTATGTGGTTCCGGATCCCAGAAACGAGCGTGCTCTGGCCCTATATCGCAGACTCGGAATGACCCAGAAGGAAATACCTGAAGAACTGTTCGATGCGGATTACCCGGACTCTATGTATTTTGAGATAGAGCGATAGGCTGTTCATGGAGATCTGATTTACGGAGGTGCATATGACTATAAGAGAAGCAGAACTGAAAGACTGCGTCCGCTTGGACGAGCTTTTGACGGAATTGATCCTTTATGAGTCTCAGTATGAACATAACCTGGATCCTACGTTTCAGGTAAAGGATAATTATTCTGAGAGACTTAAGATGGACGGACATAAAGCTTTTGTGGCGGAAACAGACAGCAGGATCGTGGGTTTCGTATATGGATTTATTTACCATATTCCCGGTATGTTCCTTAAGCCGGTCGCCATCATGGACGCGCTGTATGTCGAGGAAAAGTACAGAGGCCTCGGCATTGCCGGGAAACTGATCGCTAAGTTCATCAGATTCGCCAATGAGCAAAAGGTGGACACGGTGGAACTGAAAGTTTTGTCCGAAAACAGCAGAGCCTTGGGCCTGTACGAGCGGCTGGGCTTTCAGGAGACGAAGAAGTATATGGTTTTGAAGGCCGATTGACTTAAACAGATTAACCTGATACTGGGAGGGGAATGGCTTTGCCATGGTATTCGGAGAACCCTACATCGGTGGAAGAAGTAAGTATCTTCTGGCAGAATGACATTGAAAACGCCAAAACTGCCCGCGCTTAAAAGCGCGGGCGTTCTGTTTTAAAATGGCAGTTTTTATCGATAAAAAGATGTGATATAATCAAAGGGATAAATTAGATATATCCTGCTTTACCGATCCGATGCAGAGGCAAAACAATGATAACAATATTCAACAGAGCGGAATTATTTGTAGATACGAATTCAGAGGCAGCGGCCAAAGTATGGTCAACGCTTAAAGCAAACGGAATCGAGTACGAGATGACTACCAAACAGGACGTGGCTGCTCTTAGAAAAGCGCTTCATTACTATCAGGGTATGTCATCCACGACTGCCGGTATGCCTGGATCATATTACGGCGACACGCCGAATTATGTCTATAAGATCTACGTCAGAAAGGCCGATCTGGCTCGGGCAAAAGAACTCTGCTCATTGTAATTATTAAAAAATGCCTAATAAAAATAACGAAGTTCTGATAAAACAAAAGCATCTGCCCATGGGGTTCCTGGCAGTGTGGCTGATGGTGATCACTACCATCCAGTGGATAATGCTGGATATGTATCTGCCTGCACTGCCTGTTTTGGTGCGCGAATTCGGCGTATCGGAGGGCGAGCTTAACATCAGCCTGAATGCCGGCATCATTTGCGCTGCGCTGGCTACTATCGTGGGAGGTACGCTTTCGGACCGCTTCGGACGCAAGTCGGTCATGATCGCCGGAATGGTACTTGGCATCTTCGGAAACGTGTGCTGCGCTCTGTCTAACGGAGTTCTGATGCTAAGCGTTATGAGGGGAGCGTCGGGCTTCGGTTCCGGAGTCGTGGATACAGTCGCGGCAGCGATGCTCAAAGACAGTTTCACCGGCAAGCGCTTCCAGAAGAATATGACTATCCTGCAGGCAGTTGCCGCTGTAGGGCCGATCTTCGGGCCCGTCCTGGGATCTTTCCTGATCAACATGGGTTCATGGAGGTTAATATTTTTCTTCCTGGCCGGCGCGACAGCGGTGACAATGATACCGATGCTGATATCAACTGAAACACTTCCCGTTGAAAACAGGTTCTCTAATAGATTCAGCGACGTTCTGAAAGAAGCAGCTCATATAGCGAGAACTCCCGCTTTCTCACTGTTTCTCGGCATCATCGCGTTCCTGACCATACCGATCTGGGCCTATGTAGCAGTCAGTTCTTACATATTCATCGATGACTTCGGTCTGGATAATACAGCCTATGGTGTATATTATGCGATCGGTACAGTGTTCTCGGTGATCGCACCTTTCATCTATCTGTTCCTGGCAAAAAAGGTGAACAGCCGTATGATCGTGAGGATAACCCTCGTGCTGATGCTGGTAAGCGGCATCATGCTGTTTACCATAGGTAAGATAAACCCTGTTCTGCTGATTCTCGCTGTCATTCCGATGTATTTCTCAGAAGGGATAATCAGACCGCTGGGCTTGGTCATCCTTTTGGAAGAATACAGCTATGTAGCCGGTTCAGCCAGTGCTCTCATGCAGTTCACGGTAAACATAGTCGGTGCCATAGGCACTGCTCTCGCGACCCTGGGCTGGGCTTCGATGATACAGGGAACAGCCTTTATAACCCTGGGATTTGTGGCACTGGCAGCGCTTTGCTGGGCAGTCATCTGCGCTAAAGGATACCTGAAGAACCGTCTGGATAAATAAAAATGATTGGAATCAATAACGAAAAAGTATTATAATATATTGATAAGTATTATTATATAAACTGAAAAGAGTTATAGATAGAGGGACCGATCATGATGTACATGATGATAATTCTTTGCATTGTTTTCGCAGGAGTGTTTCTTTATACTGAGAGCAATGAGAGATATGTGCCTGCGGTGATACTTAAGGGACTTGCGTCATTTTGCTTCGTAATGCTGGGCGTTATGCTGAGCCCCGGTACACATATGGCTAAACTGATCGTTATAGGGCTCATTTTTGGATGCATCGCTGACGTGCTGCTCAACCTCAGAATGGTATTCAAGGAGAAGGGCCAGCTGATATTTCTTGTGGGCATACTGGTGTTCCTTGCCGGGCATATAATGTATCTGGCTGCAGTACTTCCAATATCGACCCATAAGATCGCATGCATCGTGATCGGCATTATACTTACGGCGGCGCTTATGGTCTGGATATTTAAGCAGATCACCGCGAAGCCGGCATTCAAGATCTTCGGCGTAGTATATATCGGCGCGATAATGCTTCTAAACTGCGTCGCGATCGGTAACCTGATCGCTGCACCGTCCGGGTTTAACGGTTTGTTTGCCCTCGGCGCGGTGCTGTTTCTCATAAGCGATATCGTTCTGATCCTTAACACCTTCGGAAAAGAATTCCGCCAGAGCCTGAGGATCACCAACATAAGCCTTTACTATGCCGGGCAGCTGCTCATCGCTTTGAGTCTGATGCTTCTGGCGTAAGGCGTTCGTTATAAACCAAGGAGGATAGATATGATACCTGTACCTAAACTGTTCAGGAAAACCAAGACTGTAAAAGGGATCAACGAGTATATGGACACTTACTTCAATGAGGTCCTTCACACGACGCTCAACCCGGACGGACCTGGAGCCATACGCATCCATCTGATCCCGCCTAAGAGAGAAGAGAACGCGCTGAATCCCAGCGTGGCGATAATCAACGGTACGGATATAATACCGGTTAATTTTGCATGGGCGGTCATACTCGCTGAAATGATCAGAGAGACCAATCAATATGACGGTAAAGAGATCAGCGAGGAGGACATCCAGAGCATTCTCGAAAAGACTGTGGAGAATGTCAAGGGCATCATGCCTTTCCTGAAGAGGAAGCGTATATCCGAGGACATTGAGACCATATATACCACGATCAGGCAGATCGCTTACCGCGAGCCTGTGACCACTGACGTATACTATATGAGTATAGGCGAATATGCCGAATACATGAAGGCTCCTCACCGCATGGATGCCCTGGTCAGCGCCATGACGAAGGACGGTAAATGGCACTGTAACCAGAAGTGCGTGCATTGTTATGCTGCAGGGCAGACGCTTTCGGACGAGGAAGAGCTTTCGACTGAAGAGTGGAAGAAGATCATTGATAAGTGCCGCGCAGCAGGCATCCCTCAGATCACCTTCACAGGAGGCGAACCGACGATGCGCGAGGATATCTTCGAGCTCATTGCATACGCGCGCTGGTTCATCTCGCGTCTTAACACGAATGGCGTCAAACTTACTCAGGATTACTGCCGCAGGCTTCATGAGGCGGAGCTCGACAGCGTGCAGATCACGTTCTATTCGAGTGATCCGGAAGTGCATAACAAACTCGTCGGCGCAGATCAGTTCCTTAATACCGCTAAAGGTATAGTAAATTCTATCAAAGAGGGGCTGTCGGTAAGCGTCAACACACCTCTTTGCACGCTTAACAGAGACTATCTGAAGACGCTTTCATATCTTCACGATAAAGGCGTCATCTACGTCACATGCTCTGGCATGATCATGACCGGCAACGCTGTGACCGAAGATTCGGAGAATATGCAGCTTAACGGAAGCGAGTTGGAGGAGATACTCAGGAAGGCAGTCGCTTACTGCAATGAGAACGGCATGGAGATCGCATTCACATCTCCGGGCTGGATCAGACAGGAGGTATTCGAAGAGCTCAAAATACCTTCGCCGTCCTGCGGAGCATGCCTATCGAACATGGCTATCACACCGGGAGGAAACGTAGTACCGTGCCAGAGCTGGCTTTCGGACGATCCTCTCGGAAACATGCTAAAAGACGACTGGGAGGTCATCTGGAACAGTCCTGCCTGTACTGAACACAGGAATTATTCCATCGACATGACCGGAGACTGTCCTTTGAGGAGGTGCTGCTGATGAAAAGATCAATAGCCGGAGCAAAAAAGATCCTTGTGATGACCGTTGTCATCATGCTCATAACCTTTATGGCGGCTGTGCCTGCATCTGCAGCTGCCACTGACGAGATCCTGAACTTCACGATAACTGTGGACGTCAATGATGATGCGTCTCTAGACATGACATATCATATCGACTGGAAAGTTCTGGATGATTCGATCGGAGAACTGGAATGGATCAATCTGGGTGTACCGAACAGATATCATGATAACATCACACCGCTCACGGACACCATCGATTACATCTCTGACGAAGGAGATACTCTCGAAATTTATCTGGACAGGGGTTATGGAGAAAATGAGACCGTAAGTCTGGAGTTTTCAATGACCCAGGATCATATGTATCAGA
The DNA here is from genome assembly GCA_017538125.1 of Bacillota bacterium. Classification (GTDB taxonomy): domain Bacteria; phylum Bacillota; class Clostridia; order Peptostreptococcales; family Anaerovoracaceae; genus RUG754. The sequence continues at coordinate 5,594 of JAFYJM010000052.1, read as the reverse complement.
TAGATAAATGGGTGGAAGGCGAGACCGTTTATACATTCACGCCCGCCTGGTTCGACGGAATGGACGTCGACGAGCTTGTGATACGCTGGAACGCTGAAAACGCCGGAGCATGGCAGCCTGAATGTTATGAAGAGGACGGATATCTCACATTCACCACTTCGCTTTCTTCAGGAGACAGATACACGATGAGCGTAGTCTATCCGAACGAGGCCTACGGTTTCGTATCTCAGAATCAGCAGGGCAGCTTCAGCGGTGACGATGACTATAACTATAATTATAACTATGATTATGATGACGACTTCGGGCCTTTGGAGGTCTTAGGAGGTCTGATCGCTCTGGTAATATCGCTGGGAATATTTGCGGCTCCGTTTGTTTTGCTGTACAAGTTCATCAGATGGATAAGCGGCGGTCTGGGCTTCGGTTCCAATCAGGAAACCAAGAAAAAGATCGTCCGCACCAAGATCGAATACTTCAGCAACTGTCCGAGCTGCGGTTCTGCACGTGAAGAAGGCAAGGATAATTGCCCGTATTGCGGCAGGAGTATGATCAAGAGCAAAGAGGTTATCGAAGAGAGCGAGATCAAGGATCCTCAGAAGTACACCAAGAGCGGAACGTACAGATATGGAGATTCTCCGAATACATATATCAACGTAAACGTCATAACCATTCCTGTGAGAAGTTCAAGCAGCAGATCTTCATCTTCAAGAAGCAGCGGCAGCAGATCATCTCATCACTCTTCATGTGCGTCATCCTGCGCATCTTCATGCGCCTGTGCATCTTCATGCGCCTGTGCATGCGCCTGCGCATCTTCAGGAAGAGCGGGCTGCTCTGTGAAGGACTTCTTTGATAACAAGGTCCACGAGAGACGCATCCTTGTAGAGAGCAAGGAGAAATAAAGTGATGATAATGAACAGATTTGCGGAAATGCTGGATCTTACCGGTAAGACAGTAATTGTGACAGGCGGGCTTTCGGGCGCAGGCAGAGCCATCGCCGATGCTTTCATCGAAAGCGGTGCCAACGTGATAATAACGTATAATACGTCTGCGGAGGCAGCTGAAGAAGTGAAGACGAAGTGGCCGGGGAGAAGCCTGGATTTCATGCACCTCGATACCGGAAGCATCGATTCGATCGACGGATTCGTGAAGGTAGTATCTGAAAAAGGTGTGGCCATAGACTGTCTGGTAAATAATGCGGGCATATATCCGCCGAAGGACATTGACGAGGTTACTCCTGAAGAATGGGACAGCATGCTCGATGTCAATGCCAGAGGCGTGTTCTTCCTCTCACAGAAGATAAGACCTCTTATGAAGAAAGGATCGATAATCAATATCTCTTCGATCAATGCAGCGAACCCGGCGAGAAGACTTGCCCATTACGGCGCTTCGAAGGCGGCTGTAGAAATGCTGACCAGATCGCAGGCTCAGGCGTATGGACCGGATATCAGGGTCAATTGCATAGCTCCCGGTCTTATCTACAAAGAAGGGCAGGATGAGTACATCCCCGGCTGGTCGGACAGCTACAAGGAGAGAAGCGCCCTCGGCAGACTTGTCGAGCCTGAAGAGATAGGCAAACTCTGTCTCATCCTCGCAAGCGACCTCACAAGCGCGGTCACAGGTCAGACGATCACCGCAGACTGCGGGGTGTCGCTCGCGCCGTACTTTTATAACGAGATCTAACTGAGGGGACCAAGATGATCACAAAAAAAGAAATAATCGAGATACTGGAGCTCGAACCTCTTATGGGTGAGGGCGGCCTTTGGAAAAAATCATGCTTTTCTGATTTAACTCTGCCCGGCGGTGCCATGCCGGGCTATCCTATTGACAGGCCACTTTACGGAGCCATATATTATCTGCTGACTCCGGAAACTTTCTCTTGCATGCACAGGCTGACTACAGATGAGATCTGGTACCATCATACCGGACCTGCGGTAAGGCTTCTCCTGATATATGAAGATGGAACGAGTGAAGTGAAGCTTCTCGGGCAGGACCTTAAACGCGGTGAGAGACCGCAGATCAGAGTGAGACGCGGCACCTGGCAGGGAGCTGCGATCGACCCTTTCTCGCGCCGGCAGTTCGATGATCCCGATGACGAGATCTACACCTTACTCTCGACCTCGATGGCACCGGAGTATCTGGCCTGCGACTATGAGGCAGGAACGTATGAGGATCTTAAGCAGTATGTGTACGAAGAAGATCTTGAACTGCTGGAGTTCCTGACGGGGAGCGTAAAATACTGATCAAGGAGAAAATACTATATGAAACATGCTGAAGTCTATGCTGTAAATGGTAACGATCATCCTGAAAAATACGCCGAAGCAGAATATGCAGACGGCCGCAGGATCTGCCTGACCGAGAAAGATTACACGCCGGAAGAACTTGATAAGTTCCACGCTGAAGGATCAAAATGGATAGTCCGCTGCATGGGAAGCCATTGCTTCCTGGCTGATTCAGACAGCGGAGAAGACGCCACAGGCTATTACTGCGGTTATTTCGACCTGGATCCTGAGAAAGCGATATTCAAAGACGGAGAATTCGTAGGCTTTTATCTCTATACTGACGGTTTCAATTATTCCGGAAGGGGCAGAGCGAGCTTCTCGATAAACAGGTGGGGCTATCCAGGGGACGATATCTTTGATCTTTATCAATACAGACCGGATCCTCACGTGTTCCTTTTCTTAGAACCGGAGTCGCACGAATGGAAGGATTGGAGCCTTCTTGTCAGGGATCCTGAAAAAGAGTATGAGTCGTATCTGGACTTTTAAACAAGGGGAAAGCAACAGCAGGTTGCGTGAAACCGAACGATCTTCGTGATATATTAATATTGCGAGGAGGTATTAACATGACCACAAAAGACGTATTATACGAATTAAGAACTAAAAACGGTCTCTCACAGGACGAACTGGCCGAAAAGATCTTTGTGACAAGACAGGCGGTGTCCCGCTGGGAAAACGGTGAGACCGTACCGAATACTGAGACGCTGAAACTGCTATCGAAGCTTTTCGGTGTTTCAATCAATACTCTTCTGGGATCGCCGCAGAAACTGATCTGTCAGTGCTGCGGTATGCCGCTTGAGGACTCGATCATAAGCAGAGAGAAGGACGGCTCACTCAACGAAGAATACTGCCAGTGGTGCTATGCTGACGGCACCTACACATACAGCAGCATGGATGACTTGATCGACGTGTGCGTCCCTCATATGCTTGGCGACAACTTCACAGAGGAGCAGGCACGCGCATACATGAAGCAGATGCTCCCTACACTGGACTACTGGAAGAGATATGAGGAGCTCAGCGATGACGGTCAGTTTGACGCTTTCAAGCAAAAACTCATCGATGAGATCAACGATCTCCACATAGAAGGTATGCCGAAACTGGATAAACTGAACGCGCTGGTCGGTGCATATGTGAATCTCGAGTATCCGCTTCCGAACGGAGTCAAAGCGAAGTTCCTGAACGATCAGACGACATATCTCGGGAATCAGCTTGAACCGGAGTTCGGAGGAGACAGATGCTTCGGAGTGCTTGCGAACATGGATTTCATCCTGATCTGCACCTATGGGGAAGACGGCATAGATCCGGAACTTGTGCTGTATAAAAAGAGATAATAACAACTTGAACAGGATGGACAGGATACATACCCACATTATATATGTGGGTTTTTTGATCAACAGAGAAAAACGCTGATCCTTATCAATTACGTTATGATATAATAAATGCAACCAAAAATAACAAAAAAAGGTTAAATATGTTATTTGCAGTTGGTTGTACTGTGGGCAACTATGCTTTACAATATTCATATAAATCAAAGAAATCAAACACACGGAGGTTTTTATGAGCATTGTTGAAGTGCGGGATCTGGTAAAAAAATATCCCTCATTTACATTGGACAAAGCGTCATTCACAGTCGATGAAGGCAGGATAACGGGTTTCATCGGAAGAAATGGCGCAGGTAAGACAACGACTATCAAGTCCATGCTGAATCTCGTTCATCCGGATGGCGGGGAAGTGGACTATTTCGGGAAACCGCTACTCGGAAATGAGACGGAGATCAAGAAGCACATCGGCTATTCGACAGGCGTGGTGAACTGGTATCCCAGAAAAAAGATCAAAGATATCGTGGAAATAGTGAAGAGGTTCTACGATACCTGGGATGAAGACGCTTATCGTAAATACATGGAGCTTTTCAGTCTCGATGAGACCAAGACTCCGCTGGAGCTCTCGGAAGGTATGAAGGTGAAGTTCAATCTCCTGATGGCGCTTTCGCATAAGGCAGAGGTGCTGATACTGGATGAGCCTACCAGCGGACTCGATCCTTTCTCCAGAAACGAACTTCTGGATGTCTTCGAAGGACTTAAGAAGGACGGCGTGGCGGTATTCTTCTCCACACATATAATTTCGGACATTGAGAAATGCGCTGATGATATCGTGTATATCTCGAAGGGAAAGATTGTAGCGGCCATGTCCAAGGCTGACTTCATGGAAAAGCATTCCGCTGAAGGGGAGACTCTCGAAGAGACTATGCTGAGAATGGAAAGGGGTGAGGACAATGAGTAATATCATGCTTAAGGAACTGAAACTGAGCGCGTCGCCTCTGGCCTTCATATTCATTCTTTTCGGCGCTATGTTCATGCTGCCCGGGTACCCGGTGCTCTGCGGAGCTTTCTTCATCACGTTGGGACTTTTCCAAAGCTTCCAGACGGCAAGAGAGGCTAACGACATCGTATTTTCGGCTCTGCTTCCGATCGCCAAGAGCGACGTGGTAAAGGGCAAATTCATCTTCGTCTGCTTCATTGAGCTCTGCGGTGTGGTGCTGATGCTCATATCGGTGATAATAAGGATGACAGCCCTGGCTGATGCCGGCCCATATAGGGCAAACGCGCTGATGAACGCTAATCTCTTTGCGCTTGGCGCGGCTCTCGTGATCTTCGGACTGTTCAATTGGATCTTCGTAAGCGGCTTCTTCAAGACAGCTTACAAGATCGGAAGACCCTTCGTGATATACATAATCGTATCATTTGTGATGATCGGGGTGTTTGAAGCCCTTCATCACTTCCCGGGCCTTGATGCCCTGAACGCCTTCGGTACGGACAGCATTGGTCTGCAGCTCATCCTGCTGATCGCGGGAATCATCATCTACGTTGTCATGACTGTACTCTCTTATAAAAGAGCGTGCAGACTGTTTGAAACGATCGATCTTTAAGGAGGCCTGTACATGTTAAAAGAAAACCTGGTAATGCTTCGCAGAATGCACGGATTCTCCCAGGAGGAGATCGCAGAGAAAATAAACATCTCCCGCCAGGCCTACGCCAAGTGGGAAAGCGGAGCTACTATTCCCGACATAGAGAAATGCAGCCTGCTGGCTGAAGTCTACGGCACCACCGTTGACAATCTGATCAGAACAGAATCGACCGAAGGCCTGGGCATGGTGCCCCCGGCCCCTGCAGGAAAAAACTTCTGGGGCTCGGTCACTCTGGGCGACCGCGGTCAGATAGTTATCCCTAAGCCCGCCAGAGACAAATTCGGGCTTAAAGGCGGAGACCGGCTGATCATCGCAAGTGACGAGAACGGCATCGCTCTGCTTCCTGCGGATGACTT
>JAFYJM010000051.1 GCA_017538125.1 Bacillota bacterium | reverse complement strand
CGTCATTTTCGGCGGAGTGTTTGGAGGCGAACCACTGGATGCGCTCCTTGTCCTGCAGAATTTTCTCGATCTTGTCGGGCAGGGTGCACAGTTCTTCGATAAGTTCGCTGGCCTTAGTCGCGTCCAGCCTGGCCTTTGTGAGAGCCAGCTTTATTGCCAGCAGATAGCAGGCGATCAGCTGAGCCGAATATGCCTTGGTGGTGGCCACGGAGATCTCCGGACCGGCCAGAGTGTAGATCACGCTGTCGGCCTCCCGGGCGATGCTGCTCCCCAGGACGTTCACTATGGCAAGGGTCCTTAGACCGCGTTCTTTAGCCTTTCTTAAGGCAGCCAGAGTGTCCGCCGTTTCTCCGGACTGGCTTATGACTATCACGAGGCTGTTTTCGCTGTAGGGCATGCTGCGATAGCGGAATTCCGAAGCAAGCTCCACTCTGACAGGTATATCAGCGAGATCTTCGATGACGTACTGGGCGGCGACCGCGACGTGGTAAGCGGAGCCGCAGGCGGCGATGTAGATCTGTGAGATATCCTTCATCTCTTCATCGCTCAAGTTAAGATCCTTGAAGCAGATGTTTCCGTCTTTCAGGGCAGAGTTGAGAGTGTCCCGAACAGCCTTGGGCTGCTCGTGGATCTCCTTCATCAAGAAGTGCTCGTAGCCGCCTTTTTCGGCTGCTTCAGCGTCCCAGCGGATGTAGGTCAGGGTCTTCTCGATCTCGTCTCCGTCCAGGTTATAGAACACAGCTTCGCCGGGAGTGAGCTTCGCCATCTCAAGGTTATCGATATAGTACACGCTTCTGGTCTTATTCAGAATGGCGGGCACGTCAGAGGCTGCGTAGGCAGCGTCCTTAGTTACTCCGATGATTATCGGGCTGTCCTTTCTGGCGATGTAGATCTCGCCGGGATGGTCGCTGAACATCAGAGCCAGTGCAAAAGATCCTCTCACCCTGACCATCGTCTTCGCCATGGCGTCGATAGGGTCGTGGGTGTATTTTTTATAGTAATAGTCGACCAGCTTGATGATGACTTCCGTGTCGGTCTGTGAGTAGAAGGAGTAACCGTGTTTGATAAGCTTCTCTTCCAGCTCCTGATAGTTTTCGATTATTCCGTTATGGACACCTGCGACTTCGCAGTCCACGAAGCCGGCCTCCACCGTGTTGGAACTGACGTGGGGATGGGCGTTCATCTCGTTGGGCTCGCCATGGGTGGCCCACCTGGTGTGGCCGATGCCGGAGCAGCCCGTGAGAGCCTTTCCGCCGTCGGTCTTTTGGTAGAGATTGACGAGCTTGCCGGCCGCCTTGATGATCTCCACCGGGGCCGCGCCGTCTCTGACAGCCAGCCCGGCCGAATCGTAGCCTCTGTACTCGAGCTTCGAAAGGCCTTCCAGCAGGATCGGCGCGGCCTGCTCATGCCCTGTATATCCTACAATACCGCACATAATGATTTCCTTTCTGCGTCAGAAGCCTGCTGCTGTTTTCTGTGGTCGATGGCGGCCTGTATGAAGCCTTTGAACAAAGGATGAGCTTTGTTCGGACGGCTCTTGAACTCCGGATGATACTGTACTCCCACGTGGAAAGGACGTTCGCTCAATTCCACTGTTTCCACGAGGTTTCCGTCCGGAGAGATGCCCGAAAGCGTAAGCCCCGCAGCCTGGAGCACTTCGCGGTAGTCGTTGTTGAATTCGTAGCGATGTCTGTGGCGCTCGCTGATCTCAGATACTCCATAGCAGCGTTCCATGGTGGTGCCGGGCGTGATCACGCAGGGGTAAGCTCCGAGACGGAGAGTGCCGCCTTTATCTATCTCGTCGCTCTGGCCGGGCATGAAGTCAATGACCTTGTCATGACACTCAGGATCGAACTCTCCGGAGTTAGCGCCTGCTATGCCGATGACGTTTCTGGCGTACTCTATGACGGAGATCTGCATGCCGAGGCAGATGCCGAAGTAAGGGATCTCGTTCTCGCGGGCATATTTTGCGGCGAGGATCATGCCCTCGATACCGCGGTTACCGAAGCCGCCAGGGACTATGATGCCGTCAAGATCCTGAAGCATATCACAGTAAGTTTCTTCGGTCAGTTCTTCAGAATCTATCCAGTTGATGTTGATGTTCGTGTTCAGAATGTAACTCGCGTGTCTCAGCGCCTCAGCTACGGACAAATATGCGTCATGGAGAGCGACATATTTGCCGACAAGGCCGATCTCTACGTTTCCTTCGCGTGACTTTATGCTCTTGACCATGGCCTCCCACTCTTCGAGCCTGCAGTGAGGCGCGTAGATGCCGAGCTCTCTGCAGACGACAGCGGAGAGGTCGGACTTCTCGAGCATGAGCGGCGCTTCGTAGAGCACCGGCAGGGTGATGTTTTCGATGACACAGTCGCGCTTGACGTTACAGAAAAGCGATATTTTATCGAAGATCGATTCCTCCAGAGGCTCATCGCACCTCAGCACGATGATGTCCGGGTTGATGCCCATGCCCTGGAGTTCCTTGACGGAGTGCTGGGTCGGCTTGGATTTATGTTCGTCGGAACCGCTTAGATAGGGCACGAGGGTCACGTGGATGAAAAGGCTGTTCTCACGGCCTACTTCAAGAGATATCTGTCTGACCGCTTCTATGAAGGGCTGGGACTCGATGTCTCCGATAGTGCCGCCGATCTCGGTGATGACCACATCCGCGTCGGTCTTGGACGCCACGTTATATACGAATTCCTTGATCTCGTTCGTAATGTGGGGAATGACCTGCACGGTGGAGCCGAGATATTCGCCACGGCGCTCCTTGTTCAGCACGTTCCAGTATACTTTGCCGGTCGTAAGGTTGGAGTATTTGTTCAGATCTTCATCGATGAAGCGCTCATAGTGTCCTAGATCGAGGTCTGTCTCAGCTCCGTCCTCGGTGACATAGACCTCTCCGTGCTGGAAAGGGCTCATCGTGCCTGGATCCACGTTGATATATGGATCCATCTTCTGTGCGGCTACCTTGAGGCCTCTGGCCTTAAGGAGCCTGCCGAGGGAAGCTGCTGTGATGCCTTTGCCGAGGCCGGAGACTACTCCGCCTGTAACAAAAATATATTTAGTCATGTCTATACCTCCGCCTGATCGAAATCTTTTCCTGTCAGCAATCTGTATGCTTCTTTGTACTTTTCGGCTGTCTTATCAATTACTTCCTGGGGAAGCACATAGCCTGAACCCGGATTGGCCTTCAGCCAGTCCCTGACAAACTGCTTGTCGAAAGAGAATTCCGGGCCGCCCGGGACGTAAGTGTCCAGAGACCAGAATCTGGAACTATCCGGAGTCAGCATCTCATCTCCGAGGACCACTTGCCCGTCTTCGTCAAGTCCGAATTCGAACTTGGTATCCGCGATTATTATGCCCCGGCCAAGAGCGTATTCTTCGCATTTGTCATAAAGGGCGTGGGTCAGGTCGTGGATCTCTGCGGCGTAGACGGAGCCTTTGCCGGGGTAGAGGTTTTCCAGTATCTCCACGCACTGAAGAAAAGATACCGGTTCATCGTGAAGCCCCAGTTCGGCCTTTGTGGAGGGAGTAAATATCGGATCCGGCAGCTTGTCGGATTCTCTTAAGCCCTCCGGAAGGAGAACTCCTGAGACTCTGCCGGTCTCCCTATAGCTTGCCCAGCCTGAGCCGGACAGGTAGCCTCTGATGACGCATTCGATGGGAAGCATCTGAAGTTTTTTGCACTTTATGGTGCGTCCCTTGAAGTATTCGTCCCTGAAAAACTCCGGCATCTCCTCCGTGTCCGTGGTGATCATGTGGTTGGGCACCAGGTCTTTGGTAAGATCGAACCAGAACTCGGACATCTTCGTTAGGATCCTGCCCTTGTCCGGGATCTCGGAGCCCAGGATCACGTCAAAGGCGGAGATCCTGTCGGTGGCGACCATGATCATGCAGTCGCCGAGGTCATAAATGCTTCTGACTTTGCCTTCTTTGATGGGTGTATAAGTTTTCATCGGTCTCTCCTGTAAGGCTACTCCCATTCCACCGTAGCAGGCGGTTTGGAAGTAATGTCATATACTACGCGGGTGATGTTTTTGACTTCATTGGTGATGCGAGAGCTGGCGTTCTCCAGGACTTCGTAGGGAAGGTCTGCCCATTTGGCCGTCATGAAGTCGTCCGTCATGACCGCCCTCAAGGCCACGGTATAGCCATAGGTCCTCGCATCTCCCTTGACGCCAACGGATCTCAGATCCGTCAGCACCGCAAAATACTGGCTCGGGCTCTTGTCAAGCCCTCCGCGCTCTATCTCTTCCCTGAAGATCGCATCCGCTTCCCTCAAGGTATCCAGCTTGTCCTTGGTGATCTCGCCGATCACGCGCACCGCGAGTCCCGGGCCGGGGAAGGGCTGACGCCATACCAGCGCTCTGGGCAGACCGAGCTTCTCGCCTACAGCTCTCACTTCATCCTTGAAAAGATCCCTCAGAGGCTCCGCTATCTCGTCGAACTTCATCACACTGGGAAGACCGCCAACGTTATGGTGGCTCTTGATCACGGCTGAACTTCCTTTGCCGCTCTCTATCACATCCGGATAGATGGTTCCCTGAGCCAGGACTTCCGCTTCGCCGATCATGTCAGCCGCATCCTCAAAAGTGCGTATGAACTCCTCGCCGATGATCCTGCGTTTCTGTTCGGGCTCGGTCACCCCTTTAAGTTTCTCCAGGAAGCGATCCTCCGCGTTTATCCTTATGAAATTCATGCCGAAGCGTCCTTTGAAGGTATCTTCGACCAGATCGCCTTCATCCTTTCTCAGGAGACCGTGATCCACGAAAACGCAGGTCAGATCGTTACCGATGGCCTTACTGAGAAGCGCAGCGCAGACGGAAGAGTCCACGCCGCCTGAAAGTGCCAGGAGCACCTTGCGGCCCGCCAGTTCCCTGCGGTACTTATCTATGGAATTCTCAATGAAATCATCCATCTTCCAGTCAGGCTTAAGGCCGCAGATCTTGAAGAGGAAATTCCTGAAGACGGTCTCTCCGTATTCGCTGTGGGTCACCTCCGGGTGGAACTGCACGCCGTAGAGCTTCCTGTCCGCATCACCCATGGCCGCATAGGGGCAGACCGAAGTATGGGCCAGCTTTACGAAGCCCTCGGGAAGCTCTGATATATAGTCTGTATGACTCATCCAGAAGATGCTGCTCTCCGGAACGCCGGCTAAGAGCACGTCTTCCGGGCCGTCGGTATGATCGGTAAAAATTTCTGTTTTGCCGTATTCGGATGAGGCGCCTGCGCCGGTGATGCATCCGCCGTCAAGCTGTGCCAGCACCTGGTCGCCATAGCATATGCCCAGGATGGGAAGACCCAGCTTCAGGATCTCAGGATCGCAGAGAGGAGAGTCCTCAAGATAGACACTCATAGGGCCTCCGGTGAAGACCAGAGCCTTGTATCCGGCTGAAATGATATCCTCCGGGCTTATGTCATACGGTTTGATCTCGGCATAAACGTTAAGATCTCTGATCCGTCTGGCGATCAGCTGATTATACTGTCCTCCGAAATCTATTACTGCAACTTTGTCCATACTTTTTCCTTTGCTTTGATGTGTATCAGTTTAAATATTTATCTCTTCAGAGCCGGATGCCGTCCCTTCAAGGAGCGGCCTCAGGCTCGCTATGTACTTCTCTGTCTGCTCGGGACATCTTCCGATGTAAAGCGCGGGATCCATCAGGCTGTCCATGGTTTCCCTGTCGAGACCAAGCCCTGGCTCCTTCAGCAGGCGATCGATCAGATCGCAGTCTCCTCCGTCTTTCATGACGGCTGTCGCTTCCATGGAACACCTCCGGATGATCTCATGGGCCGCCTGGCGATCACCGCCGCGCTTCACTGCCTCCATGATGATGTTTTCGGTGGCGATGAAGGGCAGGTTGTCCATGAGGGCTTTCATGATCACTTTCTCATTCACGTGAAGGCCGCTCGTAACGTTCTTTGCGAGGCGGATGATAGAGTCGCAGCAAAGAAAGCCCTCCGGAAGCGATACCCTGCGGTTGGCCGAGTCATCCAGCGTGCGCTCCAGCCATTGCGACGATGCAGTCATCACGCCGTTCATGGCATCTGTCATCAGATATCTTGCAAGCGAGCAGATCCTCTCGCACCTCATAGGATTCCTCTTATATGCCATGGCGGACGAACCGATCTGATTCTTCTCAAAGGGCTCTTCAAGCTGTCTGTCATGAGCGAGCAGGCGGATGTCGTTTGCCATGCGGTAGAGGCTTTGGGCGATCGAAGAGAGGCAGTTAAGGATCCTAACGTCTGTCTTTCTCGGATAGGTCTGGCCGGACACAGGGAAGATCTCGGTGAAGCCGAAGTCAGCCGCGATCATGCGGTTCATATCGTCTATTTTCGATGTATCTCCCTCGAAAAGATCCATGAAGCTCGCCTCTGTCCCGGTCGTCCCGCGGGAGCCGAGGAATCTGATGTTCGACAAAGCGAAGTCGACCTCGTCAAGGTCAGATACCAGATCCTGGATCCAGAGGGTGGCGCGCTTACCAACGGTCACCGGCTGAGCAGGCTGATAGTGGGTATATCCAAGAGTGGGAAGAGCCTTGTATTCGAGGGCGAAATCCGCGAGGTTGGAGATGAGTTCCAAAAGTTCTTTCCTTATATATTTCAATGCGTCTCTGTAGATGATCAGGTCTGCATTGTCTGTGACGTAGCAGCTTGTGGCGCCCAGATGGATGATGCCTGCAGCAGAAGGCGCAGCCTTGCCGTAAGCGTATACGTGAGCCATTACGTCGTGACGTACTTCCTTTTCACGCGCTCTGACGACTTCGTAGTCGATGTCCTGTTCATGAGCTTCCAGGTCCTGGACCTGCTCCTCTGTGACCGGAAGTCCCAGTCTGCTCTCTGCCTTGGCCAGAGAGATCCAGAGTTTCCTCCAGGTACGGTATCTGGTGTCCGCCGAGAACTGTTCAAGCATGAATTCTGAAGCGTATCTCGATGAGAATGGCGATTCATATCTGTCCATTGATTTAGATCCCTCGCTTTCTGTTATTTCCTTATGATTATGCTGTCCCTCTCAGGACCTACAGAGACGTAGGTGATGGGGCAGTTAATGTTTTCTTCGATAAATTTCACGTATTCCTGAGCTTCTCTAGGCAGGGCATCGAAGCTCCTTATACCGGAGATGTCCGTTTTCCAGCCGGGCATGTATATGATGACCGGCTTTGCGTCTTCAAGCGCCAGAGGGAAGGGGAAGTCGTCGGTCTCTTTGCCGTCTATCTCGTATCTGATGCAGACCGGTATCTCGTCCAGGTAGCTAAGTACGTCGAGCTTGGTCAGAGCGATCTCTGTGGCCGCCTGCACCTCCACTCCGTAGCGCGTCGCGACGATGTCGATCGGGCCTACACGCCTGGGTCGGCCTGTCTTCGCGCCATACTCGCTGCCGGCTTCTCTCAGATGCTCAGCCTCTTCGCCGAACATTTCACATACAAAAGGCCCTTCTCCCACGCAGGTGGAGTAGGCCTTCACGACGCCCAGTATGTCGTCGATCCTGGCCGATGGAAGTCCCGAGCCTATAGGCGCGAAAGCCGCCATGGTGTTGGATGACGTTGTATAAGGGTATATGCCATAGTCCAGGTCCCTTAAGGAACCCAGCTGGGCTTCAAATAGTATTTTTTTGCCTTCTTTGGAGGATTTCTTAAGATATGCTCCGGTGTTCTTGATGAAAGGCATAATGCCTTCACAGGACCTCTTCAGCCAGTCCTCCAGCATGTCCATCGTGTATGGCTCGTGGCCGTAAACTGAGGTCAGGGTGAGATCCTTCCACTCCATGATGTCTTTGAGGTGCGAAAGGAGCTTGTCGGGATAGAAGAGTTCGCCCGCCATAACGGTCTTTTTCTGATACTTGTCCGAATAGAAAGGAGCGATACCTTGCTTGGTAGAGCCGTATTTCTTGTCCTTGAGACGTTGTTCCTCCAGTTCGTCCAGGTCTCTGTGCCAGGGAAGGAGCAGAGACGCGCGGTCGCTGATCATAAGGTTTTCGGGTGTGATAGAGACTCCCTTGGACCTTACGTCTTCGATCTCAGCGAGAAGGTTCTCGGGATCGAGAGCCACGCCGTTTCCGAGGACGTTCATGACGCCCTTTCTGAAGATACCGGAAGGAAGAAGGTGCAGGGCGAATTTACCGAGCTCGTTCTTGACGGTGTGGCCGGCGTTTCCTCCTCCTTGAAAGCGTACTACGATGTCATAGTCTTTGGTGAGAAGGTCTACCATACGGCCTTTGCCTTCATCTCCCCAGTTGATACCCACGATTGCACAGTTTGACATAGATGCCTCCATATATATTTATAGTTTGCTGTAATTTCAAGCCAAAAGCGGCATTGCTGCCGCGATTGCCCATGCTCGTCACATGGAGTATGAGAAAAGGTGTCTTTGCTTTATAAAGGAAATAAAAAACGGCGCCTAAAGAGGATCCGGGATCCGCTTACAGACGCCATTTAGATGGTCAGTTTTTAAAGCCTTTTCCGTTTATAAAAACAAAAATTATGTAAGTATTATATACCCGCTCAGAGCGTGTGTCAATAGCCTGATTTACTGGAAAAGATTGCTCAAAAGAAGCAATAGCAGGTTGTTGTCATAGAGATCCTGAGCGAAGATCGAACCGTTGAACCAGGCCATGATCTCCTCAGCGTGGCCCGGCGCGACAAGGCTTGCCACGGGGAAGAGCAGAGCAAGGAAAAGGAAGACGACGATCACGCCCATGACGATGCCTAAGATGAGCCCCAGGATCCAGTCCACTGCTCCCGTGAAACTCTTCTTCTCGTGTGCGCTCTTGGTCATCCTGACGAGCAGCCCCAGCGCGACCCTGATGAAGATCAGGATGATGATGAAGGAGAGAATGATCCATGCGGCATGGTTGATGCCGTTAGCACTCTCTTCTATCAGATTGGAGGATATGCTGTCGCTGCTTCCTCTGAAGACCTCCGGTATCGCACGGTAGACCTCGGAATCCTGCCATTTGCTCGAAAGCATCTCGAAGATCCTCTCTTTGGTGGCTTCGCCGACAGACGAGCTTTCGATGAAGGCGCCCAGCTTGCCAGAAAGGAAGTAGGCGGCGACCAGCGAGACGATTCCCTTGGAGAATAAGGCCACAGTGAACATAAACCCTTTTCTCATAGAAAAGAATATCGTCAGAACGAATATCACAGCTATAATAAGATCCATTATCATTTGGTTTTCCTCCGCTCGAATTACAAAAAATATTTTACAACAAAACCTGCCGGGTTTCTATGTTTTTTCGGTGAAAATCTTAAAAAATCCGCCGCTTTTTCGTACAAGATATCCAAAATGTACTTTGTATGCAAAATTCATGTTGAACAGGAGGCCGTTTTATGGTAAAATCTCGGAGTATGGAAAGATATATGACAGAAGCCTTGAACGAAGCCAGGAAGGCTCTCGACAAGAGTGAGATACCGGTCGGAGCTGTCATCGTTAAGGATGGAGAGATCATCGGGAGAGGCCACAACACAACGGATACGGACGGCGATCCTACAGCGCACGCGGAGATCAACGCTTTAAGGCAGGCAGGGAAGCATCTCAAGGATACCCTGAACTGGAGGAGGCTCACGGGCTGCGATATGTACGTGACCATGGAGCCATGCGCCATGTGCGCCGGAGCTCTGGTATGGGCGAGGATAGAGCACGTCTACGTGGGAGTCATGGACCCCAAGGCCGGGGGCTGCGGCTCGGTGCTGAACGTCATAAATGAACAGAGATTGAACCATCAGGTAGAACTCACGGAGATACCGGAAGGACCGCTTAAGGACGAGTGCCGTGAGATAGTGCAGGGGTTTTTCAGAGATCTGAGAGTCAAACAAAAGCAGAAAAAACTGGAGGGAAAGAACTTATGAAGAGAACAGGCAGGATCCTGGCGATAATAGCTATGGTGATCATGATAGCGACAAGCTTTTGCTTCGCTGAAGGAGTCGAAGGAGGACTGGTCCTCGAGGATACGTATCCCAAGGAAGGTACTTCAGGCGCAGCCATTGAAAACTTTGACATCAAGCTTTACTTTAACAATGAGATGACGGATGATGTGCTGGGCGACGTGAACGACAACTGCTTCACCCTGACGGACGAGAACGGAAACGTTCTGCCTGTCATGGTACTTTACTCACCCAAGGAGACTGGAGTAGTCATGGTTCTCTTCGATTCCAACAGAGAGAATCTGGATAAGGACGGCAAGAAGATCACGATCCAGGGCGACATGGAGTATACCCTCAAGGTATCCGGAGCGCTCGTAGATGATGCCGGAAACACTCTGGGAACGGATAAGACGATCAAGTTCACCACCATCAATCAGAAAAGAAACTCACTCGTAAGTATCCTCCTCATGGTCGTACTCTACGCGGGAATCATCGGCTTCAGCATGAAGAACGCGAAGAAGAACGCGGATAAGCAGGAGAAGGAAGCCAAGTTCAATCCTTACAAGGAAGCCAAGAGAACAGGTAAATCCGTGGAAGAGATCATGGAGAAGGAGAACAAGAGGCAGGCTCGCAAAGCTCTAAAGGCGGAGCAGCAGGATGACGACGAGGAGGAAGAGG
>JAFYJM010000050.1 GCA_017538125.1 Bacillota bacterium | reverse complement strand
GGTGATGGAGATCAATTTTGCGAGAGGCAGAGGATACGTTCCCGCTGAGATGAATAAGACAGAAGATACACCTATCTCCGTCATCCCCGTGGACTCCATCTACACTCCCGCAAGGAAGGTGAACTTCACAGTAGAGAACACCCGTGTAGGCCAGGTAACTGACTATGACAAGCTTATCCTTGAGATCTGGACAGACGGATCGATCACTCCTGAAGAGGGTGTATCTATCGGAGCAAAGATAATGCAGGAACATCTTAACCTGTTCATCCAGCTGACCGACGCCACCGGAAATATGGAGATCATGGTCGAGAAGGAAGAAGACCAGAAGGAGAAAGCTTTAGAGATGACCATCGAGGAACTGGAACTTTCAGTCCGTTCCTTCAACTGCCTGAAGCGCGCTGCCATCAATACGGTGGAAGAGCTCACGCAGAAGTCTGAGGATGATATGATGAAGGTCAGAAACCTTGGAAAGAAGTCATTAGACGAAGTAAAAGCAAAATTGGAAGAGCTCGGTCTCTCACTCAGACCGAACGATGATTAATAATCTGAAGTGAAAGGAGAATCTCAAAATGCCTGGATATAGAAAATTAGGCAGACCTTCCGCTCACAGAAAGTCAATGTTAAGAAATCTCACCACTGACCTTTTCAAATATGGCAGGATCGAGACGACTGATATGAGAGCAAAGGAAACCAGAAGAATAGCCGAGAAGATGATCACCTTGGCTAAGCGCGGAGATCTTCACGCAAGACGTCAGGTTTTATCCTATCTCGTAGATGAAACCACAGTAACCAAACTGTTCGAAGAGATCGCGCCCAAGTATGCAGACAGAAACGGCGGATACACCAGGATCCTTAAACTGGGTCCTCGTCAGGGTGACGCTGCGGAAACTGTATTCCTTGAATTAGTTTAATAAATAATCAGCACCGGCTTTAATACCGGTGCTTTTTATGTTATAATATATATATGAAATTGGATCATCTTAACAAAGAACAAAGAGAAGCGGTTCAGTACACTGAAGGTCCGCTTCTTATATTAGCGGGGGCCGGTTCCGGCAAGACTCAGACGATGACTCACAGGATCGCCTATCTGATAGAGCAGGGCGTGCATCCTTACAACATCCTCGCAGTGACATTCACGAATAAGGCTGCGCGAGAGATGCGAGACAGGGTGGAGAAGCTCGTCGGAGTCTGCCCTGGGATGTGGATCATGACCTTCCATGCCATGTCTCTAAGAATGCTCAGGGAGCATCCGGACAGGATAGGATACACGCAGAGTTTCGTGGTCTATGACACGGTGGACCAGAAGGCTGTGCTTAAGGGCATCTACAAGGAGAGGAACATAGATTCCAGAGACTATCCTTATCCGGTCCTTACGTCCATAATAAGCAAGTGTAAGGAGCGTGACTGGAGTCCGGAGAAGTTCCTCGAGATGGAGATGGATACGCATACCAACAGGGTGTACTACCAGGTCTATAAGGACTATGAGGCGGAGCTCAAGAAGAACAATGCGATGGACTTCGACGACCTGCTGCTGAACGCTTATCATTTGCTTAATAATAACGAAGACGTCCTTGAGGAATATCGCAGGCGTTTCAAATATGTGATGGTGGACGAGTATCAGGATACGAATCATATCCAGTATCAGCTCGTCAGGATGATCTCAGAAGGCCACAGAAATATCTGCGTGGTGGGAGATGATGACCAGTGCATCTACCAGTGGAGAGGGGCGGACATCAGAAATATTTTGGACTTTGAGAAGGACTTCAAAGGTACGAAGGTCATCAAACTGGAGCAGAATTACAGGTCATATAAGAACATCCTGGCCTGCGCCAATTCGGTCATAAAGAACAACCGCCGCCGCAAGATAAAGAAGCTCTGGACAGACCGCGAGGACGGCGATCTCGTCATTTACAACCGCCTTGATTCGGACAAGGAAGAGGCGCAGTATGTGGCTCAGGAGATACACTTCCTGAAGGAGCTCGGCAGGAGCTATGATGACTTTGCGGTGCTTTACAGGACGAACGCCCAGTCGAGGCTTTTCGAGGACGCATTCAAGAGGGCGGGCATACCTTATCAGGTCCTCTCTGGCTTCAGTTTCTATGAGCGCAAAGAGACCAAGGACATGATAAGCTACATGCGCCTCGTGGTAAATCCGAAGGACGACGTGGCTCTGGAGAGAGTCATTAACGAACCGAAGAGAGGCATCGGGCCTACCACCTTCGCTAAATACAAGGCTTTGGCGAGCGTGAAAGGCACGTCGATCTTTGAGTGCCTTCTGGACGATGAGACGCTTGAATCATTCCCTAAGAGGGCCAGAGAGTCCCTTAAGGCTATGGTGGACGTCATCAGAGAATGCATGGATGAGAGAGAGAATCTGAGGGTCTCAGACATATATGACGACCTCCTGATCAAGACCGGATATCTGCCTTCTCTGGAAGCCCAGAACACCCAGGAAGCGGAGAGCAGGATAGAGAATCTCCTCGATTTTAAATCGTTCATTTACGATTATGAAAAGGAGAAAGAAGACGCTTCTGAGGAGGCGACTCTCGAGGAATTCCTCGAAAGAGTGTCCACTCAGAGCGATACGGATAAGTATGACGAGGCAGACGGCAAGGTCACGATGATGACCATGCACAGCGCCAAAGGCCTTGAATTCCCTGTGGTCTTCATGCCTGGCCTTGAGGACGGACTTTTCCCGAGCTTCAGGTCGATGGACTCCGAAGAGGGCATCGAGGAGGAAAGAAGGCTCTGCTACGTGGGAATGACGAGAGCCAGAGAGAAACTCATACTGACTTCAGCTCAGTACAGAGTATCATACGGCCACGGAGACTTCACCAGAGAGTCCATGTTCATCTCAGAGGTTGACCATAAACTGCTTGACGTCATCGGAGACGTATACAGACCGACGAGAAGGATCGACGACAGGCTGAAGACAGGCAACAGCTCGCTTGATGGCTTCGCGAGACCTCCTGCAGCTCCCTATGATCCGCTGCGCTTCGCAAGGCAGCAGATGAACAAAGCATCGTCTTCAGATGCTTTTATGGAGGGAGACCAGGTAAGTCACGGCAAATTCGGCCATGGAATCGTCATAGAGACCGGCCCCGGCACGGTGACGGTGAATTTCGACGAGTTCGGCGTGAAGAAGCTGGCCGTCGGACTTGCCCCTTTGAAGAAGATATAGATTGCCAATTAACGATACATCAGAAGGTGAAATCATGACTGATCAGCTGAATATGTTTGACAATAACGGCGCAAAAGACGAGATGCGGAAGCTCATCGGGATCCTGAACGAGGCTTCACTTGCCTATTATCAGGAAGCAAGAGAGATAATGCCGAACAAAGAGTACGACAGGCTTTATGACAGGCTCGAAGAGCTGGAAAAGTCTACCGGCATAGTATTCTCGAACAGCCCGACCCAGAGGGTAGGCTACGAGGTGCTTTCAGAGCTTCCAAAGGAAGCCCATCCGTCGAAGATGCTGAGCCTTGACAAGACCAAGGACGTCGAAGCGCTCAAAGCCTTCATTGGAGATCACGAAGCGCTCATGTCCTGGAAACTGGACGGACTAACAGTAGTCCTGACCTACGACGGGGGAAGGCTCGTGAAGGCCGTGACCCGCGGTAACGGCGAAGTCGGAGAGGTCATCACGAACAACGCGAGAGTTTTCGCCAATCTGCCGCTTACGGTGGGATTCGTGGGCGAGATAGTCTTAAGAGGCGAAGCCGTCATCACATATGACGAATTTGAGAGGATAAATGAAACGATAACAGACGAAGGCGCTAAGTACAAGAATCCCAGGAACCTTTGCTCCGGATCCGTTAGACAGCTGGATCCCAGGATCACGAAGGCCAGGGGCGTTAAGTTCTTTGCGTTCAGTCTGGTGTCCGCTGAGGGCAAGACTTTCGTGACGAGGGAAGAGCAGTTCGACTGGCTCGAATCGCTGGGCTTCAATGTAGTTGAGCACAGAAAAGTCACAGGCAATACGACAGAAGAAAACGTCAGATGGTTCGCGGAGCATATCGCGGAGAACCCGGTACCTTCTGATGGACTTGTAGTGTCTTTCGATGATATAGAATACGGCCGCTCGCTTGGAGTGACCGCCAAATTCCCCAGAGATTCCATAGCCTTCAAATGGCAGGATGAGACCGCTGAGACGACGCTCAGGGAGATCGAATGGTCTGCATCGAGGACCGGCCTTATCAACCCGGTCGCTATCTTCGATCCGGTGGAGCTTGAGGGCACGACTGTATCCCGCGCGTCTGTACACAATATCTCGGTCATGAGAGAGCTGAAGCTTGGTATCGGCGACAGGATCAACGTATATAAGGCGAATATGATCATACCGCAGATCTCAGACAACCTGACCGGCTCCGACAGCGCGGAGATCCCGGAGATCTGTCCGGTCTGCGGGCAGAAAACTTCAGTAAGGGATGAGAACGGTGTTAAGACGCTCTTCTGCTATAACCCGGAGTGCCCGGCCAAGCAGATCAAGGGCTTCGCACACTTCGTATCGAGAGATGCCATGAATATCGAAGGTTTGTCGGAATCCACGCTTGAGAAGCTTATCGACAGAGGTCTGATCAGGGAGTTCGCAGATATCTTCAGAATAAGCGGACATCACGATGAGATCGTCAGGATGGAGGGCTTCGGCGAGCTGTCATTCAGAAATCTCTGCGACGCTGTCGAAAAGGCGAGGGACGCGAGTCCGCAGGCATTCCTCTATTCGCTCGGCATACCAAACTTCGGCCGCGCGAACTGCGGGCTGGTGGCCAGCCACTGCAGGAACGACTGGCAGAAGATGGCTGCGCTCACTCTGGACGAACTTACGGAGATCGAGGGCATAGGAGGGGTTATGGCTGAAGCGTACACGTCCTTTTTCAGGGATCCTTCGAAGATGGCTATGGTGGAGGATCTTTTGGGCGAAGTCAGGCTGAGTTCAGACTTCGAAGAGGTCGGTGAGAAGTTCAAAGGAATGACCTTCGTCATCACCGGAAGCCTGAATACTTACCCTAATAGAGATGCGCTTAAGGAGGAGATCGAAGCCGAGGGAGGCAAGGTCGCGGGCTCTGTTTCGGCTAAGACTACTTACCTCATTAACAACGATGTTAACTCAAATTCGGGCAAGAATAAGAAGGCGCGGGAGCTGGGCATACCAGTCATCAGCGAGGAGGATTACAAAAAGCTTTAAAATAAATACAATTTTGTTGTCAAATCACAATTTTTTGCGAAAAATTGTGATTTTTCAACAAATAATTGTTGACAATATGTTGAAGGGGTGATAATATAGGAGCGTATTATTAATGTAGGAGGTATCATTAATGAACTTCGCAATAGTTCTCAGCTCGATCATTATCAGTGTCATTATTCTCGCAGTAGAAATACTGCCTGACAATAGTGAATATTGAGCTGTGGGCGAATAGCGGGTTCTGATGATGCAGACGCACTTATTATCAACGAACTTTCAAAGCCTGTGGCTGCTGCCCCGGGCTTTCTTTTTTAGCTTCTGAGGGCTAACAAGTGATGAAAGGAAATGCAAAAACATATTCAAATGGAGGAAAAGAAATGAAAAGTAGTTTTGCAAAGAAATTTATGGTCGTTGCCTTAGCACTGGCAATGGTATTTACTTTCGCAGCTTGCGGAGGATCAAGTAGCGGCGGCGACGAAGGCGGAGACGCTGCGGTACTTAAGATCGGTTCATCCGGCCCTCTGACCGGCGGTGCATCTATCTACGGCGTAGCAGTCAAGCAGGGCGCTGAGATCGCTGTAGCTGAGATCAACGAAGCTAATCCCGACTTACAGATCGAATTCAAGATGGAAGACGACGAGGCTGACGGAGAGAAAGCCGTAAACGCCTATAACAAGCTCAAAGACTGGGGCATCCAGATAATGATGGGTACTGTTACCACAGGTTCCTGCATCGCGACTTCCGCAGTTACCTTTGAAGACAGAGTATTCGAGCTCACACCTTCCGCTTCATCCGCAGACGTTACAGCGGGTAAGGACAACGTGTTCCAGGTCTGCTTCACAGACCCCAACCAGGGAATCAAAGCAGCTGACTACATCGCTGAGAACATGGCAGGCGCTAAGGTAGGCGTCATCTACAACAACTCCGACGCTTATTCAACAGGTATATTCAACTCATTCAAATCCGAGATGGAAGCCAAGGGCGGCGAGATCGTAGCAGCGGAGACCTATCCTGACGATACGAACGCAGACTACAGTGCTCAGCTCACATCCTGCAAGTCCGCGGGAGCAGACGTAGTATTCCTTCCTATTTACTACACACCTGCATCGGTTATCATGAAACAGGCCAAGGATATGAACTATGCTCCTACATTCTTCGGAGTAGACGGTATGGACGGTATCCTCGATATGGAAGGTTTCGATACAAGCTTAGCTGAAGGCGTCATGCTGATGACTCCTTTCAACCCGTGGTCAACAGATGAGTCAGTTGCCGCATTCGTAGAAAAATATCAGGCTGCATACAATGAAGTACCCAACCAGTTCGCAGCTGACGGATATGACGCGATCTACGCTCTCTATGATGCATTCAAGGCTGCCGGCCTCACCGCTGACATGGAGAACGCAGACATCTGCGAAGCTATGATCGGACAGTTCACCGGCGGATTCAGCTATGACGGACTCACCGGAACCGCAATGACATGGAATGACAAGGGCGAAGTCAACAAGACTCCTGTCGTCGTCATGATCCAGGATGGTATCTATGTAGACCAGTAAAGAAAAGCTGAAACACAGTAGATTACAGGGGTGCCATGATGACATGGCACCCCATTTAAAGGAATAATCATGATCTTTCTATCTAATTTTATCAATGGCCTGAGCCTTGGAAGCGTTTATGCTATCATCGCTCTTGGCTATACAATGGTATACGGCATATCCAAAATGCTGAACTTTGCCCATGGCGATGTCATCATGGTCGGCGCGTACATTTCGTTTTGTGCCACGGCCTATCTGGGACTTCCCGCCTGGGTTTCTGTCGTCCTGGCCATGGCTGCATGCACTTGTCTTGGCATATTGATCGAAGGCCTGGCATACAGACCGCTCAGAGGTACGGGCTCGCTTGCAGTGCTCATTACCGCCATAGGTGTATCATACTTCCTTCAGAACGCCGCACTCATCATCTGGGGCAGCGCTCCGAAGGTCTTCACCTCTATCTTCGATAGGTTCGGATCCAGTATCAGCCTGTTTAACGGAGAATTGACGATAACCTGGGAAGCGCTGTTCACGCTGGTTGCTGCCGTCATCATCATGGTGGGCATGACTCTTTTCACCGGCAAGACCAAAGTCGGCAAAGCCATGCGCGCGGTATCTGAGGACAATGGCGCAGCTCAGCTGATGGGCATCAACGTAAATTCGACTATTTCAATGACCTTTGCTATAGGCTCTGCACTGGCTGCCATAGCGGGCGTTTTGCTCTGCTCTTCCTATCCTGCTCTCATGCCTACTACAGGAGCCATGCCCGGTATCAAAGCCTTCACGGCTGCAGTATTCGGCGGCATTGGTTCCATTCCCGGAGCCATGCTGGGCGGCATACTGATAGGTGTCATCGAGATCTTCGGAAGAGCGTATATATCATCCGAATTGTCGGATGCGATCGTTTTCGGCGTGCTGATCATAGTTCTTCTCGTGAAGCCTTCAGGACTTCTCGGTAAGAAGATCACAGAGAAAGTGTAGGTGAGAGCCATGAAGATGAAGATAAAGAACGGCAGGCTTTCGCCTTACACAAAGAATTCAATGATATCATACGGACTGGTCATAGGCGCTTTCGTTATCGTAAGCGTGCTTAACAGCATGGGTCTGGTATCCAGCTCCCTCCAAGGACAACTGGTGCCTATCTGCTGCTATATAATCATGGCAGTCTCGCTCAACCTCGTGGTAGGTATATCCGGCGAACTTTCGCTGGGACACGCCGGCTTCATGTCCGCAGGCGCATATACAGGCATAGTGGTCTCCGGTATTCTTGAGACATCGGGCCTTCCCGTCTGGGGAAGACTGGCGGCCGCAGTTGTCTTAGGAGCGATCGCAGCTGGCATCCTCGGCTTCCTGATCGGCATCCCTGTCCTTAGGCTGAGAGGCGACTATCTGGCCATCGTTACCCTTGCTTTCGGCGAGATCATCAAAAACATCATGAACATCGTCTACGCAGGCAAGGACAGCCAAGGCTTCCACCTTAAGACCAATCCAGACTTAAATCTTGAAGAGACGGGCAGGATGCTCCTTAACGGACCGATGGGAGCTACGCAGGTGCAAAGGATATCCACGTTCACTGCAGGCTTCATACTGGTGCTCATAACCCTTTTCGTGGTGCAGAACATCATGAACTCCAAGCAGGGCAGAGCTATTATGGCCTGCCGCGATAACAGGATCGCCGCAGAGTCTATCGGACTGAACGTCATGAAGTACAAACTCATGGCATTCACCGTGTCAGCCTGCCTCGCCGGCATGGGCGGAGCGCTTTTCGGACTGAACTATTCCACGCTGCTTCCCGTCAAGTTCAACTTCAATACCTCAGTGCTCATCCTGGTATTTGTAGTTCTCGGCGGACTCGGCAATATCTGGGGCTCGATCATAGCTGCTACGGTGCTCACCATACTTCCTGAGGCTCTCAGACAGTTCGCTGACTACAGGATGCTGGCCTACGCCATCGTTCTGATCCTCGTAATGATCTTCACCTACAGCCCGAAGATCAAGAACTTCACTCAGGCAATGGTGGAGAAATACTTCAGGCGCAAAAAACCTGTGCCTGAGCAGGAAGGGGGTGTCACGGCATGAGCACAGAGATAAACAGAGAAGACGTCATTCAGCATACCGTCTATGACGTGTACGAAAACTATGACGAATCAAAATCTACCGTAGACACTGTCATCCTTCCCGAAAGAGACAAGGACAAGGATCCCATCCTGGACATAAGAGGACTGGGAATCGATTTCGGCGGACTAACCGCAGTTGACGAATTTACCATTGCTCTGGGAAGAACTGAGATCGCCGGCATAATCGGACCTAACGGCGCGGGCAAGACCACGATCTTCAACCTGCTGACCAAGGTCTATCAGCCGACCAGAGGTACTTTCCTCTTTGACGGTAAGGATACTACCGGCATGACCACGACTCAGATCAGCAAGATGGGCATCGCCAGGACCTTCCAGAACATCAGGCTTTTTGACAAGCTTACCGTAGAAGAGAACGTCAAGGCAGCCATGCATGAAGAGGTAAGTTATGGCTTGTTCAGTGGCATCTTCCATGGACCGAAATACAGGAAACAGGAGAAGGCTGCGCACGAGAAAGCGCTTGATCTTCTTTCGATATTTGACATGCAGGATCTGGCGGACTATCAGGCGAGTTCACTTCCTTACGGTGCTCAGAGAAGGCTGGAGATCGTGAGAGCACTGGCCACAGAGCCCAAGGTCCTCCTTCTGGACGAGCCCGCAGCGGGCATGAACCCTTCAGAGACCGCGGAACTCATGAACAACATCCGTAAGATCAGAGACACCTTCGGAATTGCCATACTTTTGATCGAACATGACATGAGCCTCGTGATGAACGTCTGCGAAGGCATCGCTGTACTTAACTTCGGCCGTATCATAGCCAAGGGCACTCCTGAAGAGATCCAGAACAACCCTGCGGTCATCGAAGCATATCTCGGCAAGAAAAAGGAGGCGAAATAATGACTAAACTGTTGGAAGTAAACGACATAAACGTATATTATGGAGCCATCCACGCCATCAAAGGCATATCCTTTGAGGTAAACGAAGGAGAAATAGTGACTCTCATCGGAGCCAACGGCGCCGGCAAGTCCACGACGCTGAACACGGTCTCCGGACTGCTGAGATCCAAGACCGGATCCATACATTTCCTCGGGGAGGACATCGGCAAGGTCCCTGCCCACAAACTGGTGGAGAGAGGCCTCTCGCAGGTACCGGAGGGGAGGAGAGTCTTCCTCCAGATGACCGTCCAGGAGAACCTGGAGATGGGTGCCTACACGGGCAAGTCCTCTGAGATCCAGAGTAACCTGGAACTCGTATACGAGCAATTCCCCAGACTGAAGGAGAGATATAAACAGGTGGCAGGCACCTTATCAGGAGGAGAGCAGCAGATGCTGGCAATGGGAAGAGCCCTTATGAGCAAGCCCAAACTCCTTATGATGGATGAGCCGTCCATGGGACTTGCGCCCATCCTGGTAGAGCAGATCTTCGAGATCATCAAGAATCTCCACGAGGCGGGCACGACCATACTTCTAGTAGAGCAGAACGCTCAGATGGCGCTCTCGATCGCCGACCGCGCTTACGTGCTTGAGACCGGCAAGATCTCGCTCTCAGGCCCTGCGCAGGAGCTTTTGCACAATGACAGCGTCCGCAAGGCATATCTGGGAGAGTAAAGAAAGGAGTCGAAATGAGCAAACACATAATAACGATATCGAGAAGCTACGGCTCCGGAGGCAGACAGATTGCCAAGGCGCTTTCGAGGGAGATGGGCATCCACTACTATGACAAGGAGTTGATGACCATGGTCTCTATGGAGCACGGCATCAACATGTCCATCGTGAACAACGCCGATGAGAAGCATGAGGAGAGCAGGTTCAAAAAATACTCTTCACAGGAGATCGAATCGCCGTCCTCCAAGAAATACCTTTCCAAGGACAACATCTTCAATATGACTGCCGGCATCATCAAAGACATAGCCGAGAAGGAAGAGAGCTGCGTCATCGTCGGAAGATGCGCGCACTTCGTACTCAAAGATCATCCTGACGTGGTGAGGATCTTCATCCACGCTGACTATGACGACCTTATCGAAAACGCCATCAAATATGATGGCTGTGACAGAGAAGAGGCCATCAGGAGGATCGAGAAGATCAACAAGGAAAGAGCGGCTTATCACAGATATTACACGGATCATGAGTGGAACGACGCCAGGTGTTACGACCTTTGCCTGAACACGAGCAAGATACCGATCGAGAAGTGCGTGACTGCGATAAGAGAGTTTCTGGACCTCATAGATTCCCTGAAATAGGATCAAATCACACCCCGGGGAGGAGAGCCTTCACGGGGTGTTTTCTTTGGGCCTTTTGATTCGACCTCTTGACCGAGTCAGACTAAGATGATATACTAATAACGTTAAATAAGATTGCCTTTTGAGAGCTTCACCTGCTCGGTTTGGGTCCTGCGCAATGGGATGCCGTGAACCTTGTCAGGTCCGGAAGGAAGCAGCAATAAGCGGAAGTTCTTATGTGCCGCAGATCAGC
>JAFYJM010000049.1 GCA_017538125.1 Bacillota bacterium | reverse complement strand
CTGATGCCACCAGTTTCTTCCGATGCAATAGCCGATATGCACCACATCGGCAGCGTCATTTATATGAACGGCGGAGATGCTTCCTATCGGCTTGTTTCCGAGCTCCTTCAGGACTATCGCCCACTGATACCAGTCATCCTTCGTATACGATGCTGCCCAGTCTTCGAGCACAGCTCTGCTGACTTCAACGCTCGTATGCGTCGGCCAGGTCAGAAATTTAGTCACCTCCGGGTCCGATGCCCAGTTTCTGAACATAGCTTCCGCGTCATCCACCGAAAACTGCCTCAGGATCAGTCTATCTGTTTCTAATAATTTTGTTCCGCAATGTTTCATAATTCTTTCCTTGTTATTATACCGTATATTTGCATAATGCAGCGCTTCTCCAAATTATATGCGCATAATCGTTGTATATTTTGCATATTATCGATGTGATTGTTTTGCTGCTGTCAAATTTATGATTTACTGCCAAAACTGACAGCTTTATCCCGTTTAAAACTCGCCAATTCCGAGTTTCACGCTGCTATTTTTATCTATAAAAGTCGATATTTGTCGGAATCCATGTAAAACCATGGCGCGAAGGACTGGATTTAACTATCAATCTTAGTATTTCACATTAAATACATGCAAATAATATACGCTCATATACAAAGCGCTGTCAATTATAAAGAAAAAATAGAAAACTGACAGCAAGCAGTCACCAAGTGTCAAAATCAGTTTTCTAAAACAATCAACATGCCCAAGGCGTACCAGCAACTCCGGCTTTACCGCTTGCTCCTGGAACTGCGTATCATATTGCTCTTAACAAATGCATGCAGTAGGATGTTATCCACTGCTTCCGTATCTGCGGGCCAGAGGACCTGCAAGAAGTCCATAAATTCGGTAAAATCGTCCAAATCCACGGACCCGTTGGCCTCAGCTGCTTCGTAGAAGTTATCCACAAACTCTTTCAAGGCATCTATCTCGAAATCAAAAATACCAAAATCGCCTGAGTGGAAGCGTTCTGGCAGATCGCCGGTATCCATCACCCTTCTGTAATCTTTCGTGATTATCATTCTGTTCCTTACGAGGATGTCTGCCACCTCATCAAGTATGGCTTTGGCAGCGTCGTAAGCCTCGCTGCACTCGCTTGCCCGGGGCCCGCCCACGCCAAGCTCTATTCCATCCGGAAGGCTTCTGAGCCATTGAACTATATCAGGGATATCTTCAAGACTTATGGCTGTAAACATGGGCTTGCCTAAGCGTTTGCCTTCTTCCAGCCCGATCTCAGTTCCTTCAGAAGGATTCGACCCCCAGGGTATGATGGTCAGGCTCGCGTCACAGTCCCGGATGTTCCACTTTGTCCTCTGTTCGGTCCCTTCAGATGGCGTCTCCGTCATTTCCGGGTAGTCGGCAAGCAGTCCCGGCGGATCCGGATAGTCCTCCGCCCAGCCTCCCTTAGGGATCCACCCGCAAAGCGGTATATTCCATTCTCTGGCGAAATCCATGGCGGCCCTGTCTACGCCGCTTTGGCCTCCGGTCCTGATCCTGCTGATCTTTTGTGTAATATCTGTAATCATTTTTTCAGTCCTCACAGTTTCCGCTTCAACGCTCTCCCTAATGGCTCACATCACTGAGCACGGCCTTTTCGACCTTGTCCCAGTTTCTGTTCTCGCACCAGTATACTGTCTTCTCACCCACGTCATAGACCATTGAGACCACCGTGGGGCAGACTTCCTGGGAGACCGCCTTCAAAACCTCGAAGCAGTCGCCAACTTCGAAATCCTCCGGCGCGTCCTTAAGCATGTCTTCAGCTTTGTGATATCTGTCCCATCCCATCCAGGGATGAGTCTCGGAGTCCTGCTTGAAGGGCGAGAAGTTGGTCAGAATGGCGTGATCCGGCTTCTCGTAATAGTTGACGCCCTGTCCCGGGACGATGTGGAGCACATTTCCTTCGCGGTCCGACAGCGCAGACATGAAGGTCAGACCCGGCACGCTGTACACCGGCCTGGTCTCAGCGATCTCACGAACCTCCTGTAGAGTCTTTTTCTTAAGGAGGAGATCTATGTCCAGCATGATCACGTTCTCCCCCGGTCCTGCCGGATCGCTCCTCTTATCTGAAGGCCAGCAGGTGGGCATACCTACGAAGTCGCCTCTCGCGTTGGCTCCGAACAGCGGCAGCCACCCCTCCGTCGCGTCATTCACTTCAATATATACTCCCTCGTCGGTGGGCCTGACTCTCCATTCCATGTCCAGAATGTCCAGATTCCATCCGACGATGGTCTTTTTCTTATTTACAACTATGCTCGTACACATTTTTTTCTATCCTTTTGACGTATACTCTCGACGGTTCGCCGTCCATGTCGTCCATCATTCCAAGGAACTCCCAGCCGTACTTCTCGTAAAGGCCGATGTGGTTCGTGGATAGATAGACCTCTGTAATATTTGCTTCCTTTGCCAGTCTGTAAACCTCATCGAAAAGCACACCTGCATAGCGGTGTCCTCTGTACTCCGGGAAGGTGTAGACGAAGCCCACCCAGGGTGTCAGGTCTGTGGGCTGGATATCGTCTTTTTCGGCAAAGGTGCAGTAGGAAAGCAGTTTGTCGTCATCTACCAGCATCAGCACTTTGGAGTCCTCTCCCACATAGTCATAGAAGGTCCCCTCCCTGAGCACTTTGCTGAGAAAAGGACCGGCTCTCCAGTCACTCTTCTTTATTTCTTCCAGCCAGTGTTCTTTGTTGTCGCTCTCATGGAATTCTATTAACCTCATTTGGTCTCCTCTATTCAGTCTTCCAGGTCTAGTCTCATTAAAACCAGTTCCTGCATGCCGTTTATGCGCGAATTGAAGCCCTGCGGGTTGCGGCCGTATTCCACGAAGCCTTTGCTCTTATAGAGCGCGATGGCCTTCTCATTGTCTGCGACCACGTCCAGTTCTATCTGAGTGTAGCCGGCTTCCTTGGCGCACTCTATGCAGGCTTCGGTCAAGGCCTTGCCGATGCCAAGACCCCAATGCGCCTTCTCGACGCTGATGCCGAAGTTGGCGCGGTGTTTCAGCTTGTAAGACCTGCCTATGTGATCGATCCCCGCTGAACCTACGACTCTGCCGTCGACTACAGCCAAGATATCGATCTCATCAGGACTTTCGGCCTTGTCTTTGAGGTACTTCGTCTCGCTCTCTACGGTGAAGGTGATCTCGTCGGGATAACTCAGGAGCCAGTCTGTCTCGGAGTGCGTCAGGATGAAATTATCCAGCACGGCCTGTGCGTCCGCTTCAGTGCTGTTTCTCAAAACACATTCCCTGCCATCTTTCAAAACTATCGTTTTGTTATATATCATTCGGATATCCTCCCCGGTTATTTATTTTCTGACACTTGTTATTATATCTTTTCCATAATTAACTGTAAATATGAATATATTTCGGGAGATACGCTGCTGCTACACTGATGGAAGTATATCGCCGGGGATGTTTTGCGCAGATTGACAGTGAACAACACCAGATGTTATTATTGTCATGGCATCAATGTATTTATTCAGGGTGGTAAAGTATGTTTATTCGCAACGGAATCAATTCAAATCTGCGTGAACGCGGTCGAACGACGCTGTTCACTCTTTTGATCGTGTTCCTGACGATCACCATGATATTGTCGATCAGCGTGCTGCTGTACTGCAATGCCGTGATAGAAGCCTGTGACGAGGCTTACCGATCCATCGCGCTTGTCGAGTACATGGGCTCCGAGTATCCAAACGAGGATGTAGCGGACGCAGCTGCCCGCGAAGCGGCCGGTGCGCTTAGCGACGAGAGCGTTCTGTCCATTCCCGGCGTCAGGTCATGGACCAGAGCCAACACTGCTTCAGGATATATCAAGGGATATGAACGTCGTCTGGGTCCCACTCCCTATGGGAAGCGCGGAGTTATCGTTGTCAGCCATTTCTCCAAACGCATTTATCAGAGTGATGAGTTTGACGACGAAGGCAATCCGATCATCAACGATGACTCGATCTACTATTATACGTGCCTTCTCAATGAGACTATTTATACTCAGGAAGTGAAGGAAGGAATCTATATCGACATACTTACTGCGGACAGCGGCTTCGAGCCCGAGCAGGACAAGACTTACGTCCTGAACGGCTCCTTTGTTGATACTACTGCCATCTCGCGGCAGATCGGCGAATATCCGATGAACGGTCTTACCATTTTAAGGATCCAATCCTTCCTAGATGCGGATGACCTGCCCTATGCCGAGATCGCTAAAGGTGAAGACATACCTGAGATCTTCCTTCACGAGGCAGAACTTTACAACACAATGAACAATTACGTGCGCGTCGTGCCCTGCCGCGACGTGAACGACTTATATGAATTCCAGCAGAACGAACTCCAGCTGGCAGAAGGCGCCATGCCGGATCCCGGTACTCCGAACGCCTGCGTCATAAGTTCAGACCTGGCTAAATGCCTGGATCTCAAACCCGGCGATGAGTTCACGCTGGATGAACTTCAGGGAACGGATGAAGACCGCTACAAGCTCAAGCCTGCTGATGGAAAGCAGACCTACACGGTAAGCGGCATAGCGAGTGATTCTTTCGACTATGGCGGCACAGTCTGGGCCATCGCAGAGGACGCTGATACACCGCTCTTCGGTTATCAGCTGGGCACAGCCTCCCTTGATAACGAACAGGCCGTGGAGGCTGCCGAGTCACTCCAGGAGCTCGTGCCCGAGCAGGTGCGTGTGACTCTGCTGGATCAGGGTTATACCAGATCCGTACAGCCCTTCCGCGAAGTCAAAAAAACAGCAGTCAACGTGCTGATCGTTTGCGCCGCAGGCGTCGCTGCCGTGCTGCTGCTGTTCGCTTTTCTGTTCGTGGGAAGGCAGAGCGAAACGGTCAAGATCATGGTTTCTCTGGGAACTCCCTCGCGCAGGATCGCCCAATGGTTCCTCTCAGGCGCCTTGGTCATCTGCGGCGCAGCTGCTATTATCGGAACGGTGATCGGTACCGTCCTGCGGCCTATCGTGATCAGTATGATCGCCAGGAACGCGGCTTCCGCTCAGTCAGAAGAGGGAGCTCTCCGCTACAGCGAGACCTCGATCGGCGTCGTGAAGCAAATGGACTTCGACCTGAATATACCTCACTGGCCTAACATTCTGGCTGCTCTGGGAGTCATAGCGCTGGCTTTGATCTTCTGTCTGTTATTCCTTCGTCTGGCCCGCAGGAGCGGGACGCGCAAGCGCGGCAAAAGCAGAGTCCGCGTACCGCATGGAGTGACCTCCATAAAAGGCCGGGGCGGCCTGCGTTTCGCGCTGCTCTCCATACGCAGAGGCGGTCTCAGATCGCTCGTGGTGCCAATGGTATCACTGGCGCTTACAATAGCCGTCATCGTTTTGGGCGGCGTGTATCAGAACTGGCAGAATGAACTGGACGAAGCGCTGGATAACGCGCGTATCGACGGTATAGTCGTGAGCCTCGATGGACGTCATTACTCGGATCTTTTCCTGACGGTGGAAGCGGTGAAGTCGCTCGTTGACATAGAAGGCATAGAAGACATCTCAGTATCAGGCGGCTATCATTACTGGCTGCCTGAGGAGGTGCCGGCCTTCTCTACCGGAGACACCGGTCAGTGGCGCCGGTATGAATGGATCGGCAGCCAGCCGGAGATCGTGCCGCTGAACTCGCTGGCGGCTGCCAAGGAGTTCTATTATTCAGACCCTTCCATCACCTGGCTCGAAGGCTGGGATGAGTCCATGCTTGCTGAGACCGACGTCAAACCGATGATTCTCAGGTTTCCTGTCAAAGCAGATCCGAACATCATCCCGATCGTGTGCAGTACGGACTTCCTCGAAAGCCACGACATGGTACTCGGCGACACCTTATCCATCATGTCTCGTTACGAGGTCTTTGGGAAGCAGCTGATGGAGATCCCTCTTATCGTTCAGGCTGTGGGAAGCTACGTCAAACAGGAGGACAAGGAGCAGATCTACGCTCCGTTATCTCTGCATCTTCCACAGGCTATGCTCTTCGGCGGTGATATGCCTGATTATATCACTGAATCTGACGTTTTCGAATTGTCCAATAAACTTTCACTGCGCACCTGCAGGTTCCATCTGGCTTCAGCCAGAGAACTGGATGCCGTTAGAGAACGGTTGGAGGATCTGGGATTCAGCGCTGTAGGACAGGTATCCAGCATCCGCACGACCCTGCTTCTTAGGGACGCGGCCTTTCTGAAATTCAAGCAAAGCATGGAGCGCAATATCACCATGGGCCGTGTCATGACCACGATGATCTCACTGCTGATCGTGCTTTTGGGATTCATAATCTCCTGGCTCATGACCTTCTCGCGCAGACGTGAGTTCGCGCTGATGCGTGGCTTCGGCGTTAATAAGCGCCGGGTATTCGCTTCGTTCTTCCTGGAGCAGGCGATCCTCAGCTTCATAGGGTGCCTTATAGGCTGCATGGCACTCATTAAACTATATGCAGGCGGAGCAACTCAGCCTCTGACCGTGGCAGCCTTTATCTTATGCTATCTGCTGGGCACAGCCGTGTCCATTATGATGATCGGCAAGACCGATCTCATGGAACTATTGACCGTCCGTGACTGACGAAGGAGGAAGGAATATGAGCGTTTTTGAACTGCGCGATGTTAAATATGTCTATCAGTCCCAGTACCAGAGCGTGGAAGCCCTGAAAGGTATCTCCTGCGCATTCGAACCCGGCCGTGTCTATGCCATGATGGGCCGCTCCGGAAGCGGCAAGACCACCCTGCTCTCACTGATGGCAGGACTGGACGTGCCGACCGAGGGCAGCATTCTTTGCGAGGGAGTCTCAACTTCTGATATTGACCTTGAGCAATACCGCCGTGAGTATGTGGCGGTCATCTATCAGGATTTCCGTCTTTTCCCGCTTCTCACAGTGGCTGAGAACGTGATGTATCCGATGGAGCTCAGAGGCATGAAGCCCGCCGCGGCCAAGAAGCGCGCTGTCGAATTGATAGCCAAGGTCGGACTGCCTGAGACTACGCTGGATCGTTTCCCGGCCATGCTTTCCGGAGGTGAACAGCAGCGCGTGGCCATAGCCCGTGCTCTTGGTATGGATACCAAGATACTGCTGGCGGACGAGCCTACGGGCAACCTGGACTCCGAAAACAGCGAAAACATCTACAGCATCTTGGAGGCTCTCGCTCACGAGGACGGCTACTGCGTGGTCATCGTTACCCACGACGATGAGCTTGGCCTACGTGCAGACGAGGTATATCACCTCCACGACGGCAGGCTGGTGTAACACAGATATCAAAAAGCCCCGCTGACTGCGGGGCAGCTAAGTAATAAACGACCCCGGAAACCTTAAGGTTCCGGGGTTTTTGTCGTCCGTTCATATGGTTCGCTATAGCCCGATGTGCCGTGATACGCGCAGGCTATTCGATATGGTTCAGAGTTTGATATCTCCCTCGGCCAGCATTATGCCGCGACCGCCCACTCTGATCAGGCAGCCGTTCTCATCAGCCTCGATGTGTGAAATGATGGCGGATGGTCTCTGCATCTTCTCACCCTGGATGAATTTGCAGTCGTCGCCTGATGCGACGAAGCCGTTCAGATAACCGTAGTACGTCAGCGCGCCGTTCGAAGTGCCGGTCGCTGCCTCTTCGTCTATATCATAGAGAGGCGCAAAGTTCCTCACGTGGCAGGTAGCGTCGTCACCGTCTCTGGTGAACGCGTGCACGCCCACGACTTCATAACGCGCCGAAAGGTCTGACAGAGCTTTGAAGTCCGGTTCGATCGCTTCGAGATCTTCGAGACCGGCTACTGGCATCATAATGTCAGGAAGGCCTGTGGAGATCATCTGAGGGATCAGTTCCAGACCTTTGGCCTTCTGATCGGCATAGTCCAGACCCATGATCCTGTAGAGTTCGTCGAGCTTGTCAGCTTCGGTGATCTCGTTGATCTTGACCGGTACGGCCATGTCCATGAGCACCTTCTCGCCGTCCACGCTTATGTTGAGGTCTCCTGAGATCGTATGGTTCAGGAAGTCGCCGTCTCCGATGTATCCGCCGTACCTCAGTGCCGCAAAAGATCCTATCGTGGCATGTCCGCAGAGTTCCACCTCTGCTGCAGGAGTGAAATATCTGATGTTGAATTCGTTATCTCCAAGCCTTTTGATGAAGGCTGTCTCAGAGTAGCGAAGCTCTTTGGCCGTCTTGACGCAGATCTCGTCTGAGGGGAAATCTTTCCCATCGTCCAGTATCACAACGCCTGCGGGATTGCCGCCGAAGATCTTGTCTGTAAACGCGTCGACTATGTAGAATCTCATTTTGTTGCCTCCTTGATGCGTCTGTGTGTTTTATGACATCTCATTTCATCTTTCTTTCATATGGTCATAGCTCTGTCATCAAACCCAATATATCACAAAGCATTATCCTCTTCAAGCATACAAAACCCACACTCCGGCTCTGACCGAAGTGTGGGTAAGGTGATCGCTTATTTAAGCACTTCTTTTGCGGCGGCTGCAAGTCCTGCGATCCCCTGGATCTCCGAAGGGATGATGATCTTGGTAGCCTGGCCGTCTGCTGCCTTCTTGAAGGCTTCGAGGCTCTTCAGCTTGATGACAGCTTCGTCAGCATCTGCATCCTTGATGGCCTTGAGACCGTAAGCCGTAGCTTCGTTCACGAGCCTGATAGCTTCAGCCTGACCTTCTGCCTCACGGATGGCCATCTGCTTCTTGGCTTCTGCCTTGAGGATGGCTGCCTCCTTCTCACCTTCTGCGACGAGGATGGCCGATGCTTTGGTACCCTCTGCGTTAAGGATGGCTTCACGCTTCTCTCGCTCTGCACGCATCTGCTTCTCCATTGCCTGCTGGATGTCTCTCGGAGGTGTGATGTTCTTGACCTCTACACGGTTGATCTTGATGCCCCAAGGGTCGGTAGCTTCGTCAAGGACGATCCTGATCTTGGAGTTGATGTGCTCACGGGAGGTGAGCGATTCATCCAGTTCCAGATCACCGATGATGTTTCTCAAAGTAGTCGCTGTCAGATTCTCGATAGCAGCCATCGGGCTCTCTACGCCGTATGCATAAAGCTTCGGGTCTGTGATCTGATAGTAAACTACCGTATCGATCTCCATCGTTACGTTATCCTTGGTGATCACCGGCTGAGGTTCGAAATCGATGACTTTCTCCTTCAGTGAAACTCTTCTGGCGACTCTGTCGATAAGAGGGATCTTGAAGTGAAGTCCTACCTGCCAGGTCTCTTTATATGCTCCGAGCCTCTCAACTACGAAGGCCTGAGCCTGCGGTACGATCCTGATATTGGTGACCAGGAGTCCGATGATGATAAGAAGTATTATAGCTAATACAACAAATGTGATAATGGTGCTTGCCATGATTTCCTCCTTTTGATCCTTATATTATTCCACTATTAATTTGACACCTTCTATGGCAACGACTCTTACGGTCGCGTCCTTAACGATGGTCGCCTCTCTGTCGCTCGCTACAGCAGTCCAGTTCTGGCCTTTGACCTTGACGAGCCCTACGTTATGCGGCGTGATGTCCTCCATCACTACTCCTTCTTCTCCAACGAGAGCATCCACGTTGGTCTTCTGAGAGCCGGTCTTAAGCTTATTGACGAATACCTTCCTCGTAGTTCCCAGAAGTGCCAGGGAAACGATGAGGAAGATTATCACCTGAGCCATAGGTCCGACCTTGAGGAATGCCAATACCAGAGCGACCAGTGCTCCGGCCGCGAACCAGATCGTGGTAAGGCCTACCGTGATCGCCTCGATTATTATGAAGATTATCGCTACTGCCAGCCAGATCCAAATCATGCTGATGCTGATTCCTGCGATGGTTAACATATTCAGTCTCCTTTCAAAATCTTCTGAAGTACTGCTTTATATTTAAGCCTATATCATTATATCACCGACGGATGGTTTTAACAACAAAAAACATCCCTTCGCGCGGGGATGTGTCAGACTTTTTATTAAATTATACCCAATCCATCCCCAAAGGATATGATACCATTTATGAACATGTTTGTCAATGGTACCCGAATAGCTTCGGAAGAGTTCTTTGCGGTTTTCTTAAGCAATTCTTAATTGTGCTTCCAGCCCCTTGACTTCGCCCTCGTAACGGTGATATACTGCCCTTACAAAAGGGGAAAGGGACCATACTATGATATGGTTCCGGTTTAAGATTATCAGTTACAGGGGGTTTTATTATGCTATTAGACTATCTAGCCCTTGCTTCAGGGCTCGTGCTTAAGCTCTTCAGCCTTTACTTCGCTGTTATGTGCTTGTTTTTCTGGATACCCCGGAAGCAGGGTCCCGCTCATTCTCCCGAGACGCGCTTCGCCTGCCTCATAGCGGCGAGGAACGAAGAAGCGGTCATCGGCAATCTCATCGACAGCCTTAAGAATCAGAACTATCCTGAAGAGCTCACAAAGATCTTTGTGATACCTAACAACTGCACCGACGATACGGAAGGCGTATCTATCGCTCACGGAGCGGAGATCATCCGCACCAAGGGCGTGATCAGAAGCAAAGGCGACGCGCTGCACCAGGCCGTCCTCCATCTGATCAACAGAGAAGATATCGACGCATTTCTCATCTTCGATGCAGACAACATCGTCGACGCGAACTTCCTGAAGGCCATGAACGAAGCCTTCGTCACAGGCGCTCAGGTCACCAAGTCAAGGATCGAATCGAAGAATCCTTACGACAGCTGGGTCTCCGGCTGCTATGGACTCTACTACAATATTTTCAACAACTTCTTCAACGAATCCAGAGCCAAGCTCGGACTTTCGCCTAAGCTCATCGGAACCGGCTTGGGTATCAGAAGAGATCTGCTCCTCAGCATGGGCGGCTGGAACACGGTCACCATCGCTGAAGATACCGAATTCAACGCTGATTGCGTCATAAGAGGCGCAGATATCCGCTGGGTCAAAACAGCCATCACTTACGATGAGACTCCGACGACCTTCGACGTATCGCTCAAACAGAGGAGGCGCTGGATCGGAGGCATCATGGCAGTCGCAAAGGAACGCGTGCCGGATCTCTTCTGTGAGATGAGGGACGGATACAAGTTCAGGCAGCTTCTGGACATGATGATGATACTCATCATGCCTTACCTGCAGGTCGCATCCGTGATACCGACGGCCTTCCTGATAGCGTCAGCCGTATCATCCGGTACGCTGATGTCAAGCCTTACAGTGTTTATGATAGGCGTAGCAGTATCGCTCGTGGGGACAATAGGCTTCGCCCTGCTCCTCTCCATACTCTCACCCTATGAGACCAGATCCATGCTGAAGGCCATCGTCATGTTCCCGGTATTCACCATCTCATGGATGCCTCTTTGCTTCGCAGCGCTCATAGCAGGCGGCGGCAGCTGGGTTCAGATCCGCCACTCCAGAGCGGTCACGCTTGGAGAACTCGGATATTCTGCGAAGTCATTCTGAGTTCCTTTACAGTTTGATGCTTTTGGGATATAATGTCTCTATCCTTAAATATTTAGAGGCGACCTTTGAAAAGACATCATTACGCCTGGACGATATGCGCCGCAGGCACCTTACTCATATTTATTACCATGGGAGCCGTTTCAAACGGCTTCTCTGTTTATTTGCCATATATAAGGGACGTTTACGGCATGACAAACGCCGAGACTTCTACTCTGGTGACGATGCGCCTTCTGGTGGCGTTTTTCTGCCTGCTCATGATAGGCAGATATTATGACCGTCTGGACCTTCGGCTGGGAATGACTATGGCTGCCGCCTTCGGCGGGCTGGCCTTCATCATTTATTCCCTGGCACATAGCTTCCCTGGCTTCGCTATAGGCGCTGCGGTCTCCGGGCTGGCCTATGGATTCGGTTCCATGGTCCCTGTGTCCATTCTTATGAGCCGGTGGTTTGATGAACACAAAGCTCTCGCCATCAGCATCTGCTCAGCCGGTTCCGGTCTTGGCTCAGTCATATTGCCGCCTGTCATAACCGGTCTAGTCAGCACGTTCAGTATGAGCGCGGTCTTTCTTATGGAAGGCATATTCATATTGATATGCACCGTCCTGATCTATATCTTTATCAGAAATTATCCGGTTGACCTCGGTCTGACCAGACTCGGCGAAAACAGAGAGATGCTTCACGTTAAGGCTGCTGAATCTCTCAAGCCTCGCCCTGATAAGGCTCCAATCACGAAAAGCGTTCTTATCATCGCTCTCATCGGGTGTTTCTTCATGGGAGCGCAGGGCAATCCGGGGATAATGCACCTCCCCGCCCTCTACACCTCAGCAGGATTCACCCCGGTCTTCGCCGCCACCCTTATGAGCATAGTAGGCGCAGCGCTTACAGTAGGTAAACTCATATATGGTGAGCTCACCGACAAGTTTGGCGGCTTCAGATCGTCTCTCCTGTTCTGTATCATACTGATCGCAGGTAACGGACTTTGCTCGCTTTCAGGCGTCGGCTGCGCAGCGCTCAGCCTTGTCGCCGTAGCCCTTCTCGGTATCGGTTACTCGGTCTCGACCATCGGGCCTTCCATCTGGGCAGGCGACCTCTCGTCAGAGTTTGAGTTTTCCAAAATCATCAAAAACTTCCAGATCTCATACTCTCTCGGCGCTCTGATCACCGCAAGTCTGCCCGGCATTCTGGCCGATCATTTCTCGGGCAGCTACGTGCCTGCGTTCATCATGTTCACGGCTATGACGATACTTGCTACCGTTCTTATAGCCCTGTCCTATATCAAGCGCAAATAATTCAGCGCCGATCATTTTAATAACGCAATAAAAAACTTGCCGTCTCAGAATTTCTGAGGCAGCAAGTTTTTCATTGATTCAAATCTCGTACACGTCGCCCGCGGTCGCTATCTCCACGGCGTCTCCCATCTGCATCTTGAAACGCAGGATCGCGTTCATTCCGGTGCAGTGTACCGGGAAGATCTTGCGGATACCGAGGTCCTTCATCTCCTTGATCGTAGCGTCGATGAACTCGTCCGTCGCACAGTAAAGGTGCATACCTGCGACCAGGGTATCTATCTTCTTGCCGGGTATCTCCTGCCCGATATATCTCAGGATGGGTATGATGCCTTTATGGCTGCAGCCCGAGAATACGTGCAGGCCTTTTTCGTCCTCGATGACCAGAGTCTGCTCATGCCTCATCTGGTCCGGGAAGAACTTATCACCCACCTTGATAAAGAAATCCTCTGTAGGGGTGAAGCCTTCGATCGACGGCACGTTTCCGATAAGCCAGGTCTTATCATCGATCTGATACGTTCCTTCAGTCCTGATGATCCTCTCAGCATTCTCTTCCATGAATTCCTCTGACCATGGGATGCCGATGTTTCCGTCGATATCGTCCACGACCTGATAACTGAAGCCTTCTTTGTGCACGTATATAGGCGCGTGGTCGTTCACTTCGAAGAAGTATTCCGTACCGCCCGTGTGATCGTTATGTCCGTGGCTCGCGGTCGCGAGATCCACCTTATTAAGGTCGAGTCCCATCCTTCTGGCATTATTCACAAGCATAGGCGAAGCGCCCTGATCCATAAGTATGGTCTTATCTTCAGTCTCGATCAGAACGGACAGTCCCCACTCAGCGTCGCACTCTGTGGATTCAGTCTTGTTGTCTATCAAAAAAGTGATCTTCATGCCTGATTACCGTCCGCTTATTCAATGCCTACGATATCCTTCACGAGCTGCTTCTTGCCCTGAATGTTGCCCTGTCTCTGGATCATGATCCTCTGAGCCTGAGGAGATCCTGCGCCGTGCAGCGACTCTGTCCTGTAGCCTACGGCCGCAGCGCCTAAGCAGATGTTCTCCAGGAATCTGAAGACTTTCATTCTGTCCATAGTGTCGCATTTGCCGTTACCTACGAAGAACTTCCTGCAGAAGTCTCCGATGCTCTCTCCTTCTCTTCCTACTTCGAGGTCTGAGTTGAAGTCTACGTTAGAAGGCATGGTGACCATCAGTCCTCCCGCTATATCCTCTGCGAGTCTAACTATCTCATAAGGGAATCTCGTGATATTCTGCTTGCAGACGTTTGCGAGGAGCAGGTCGATGATGTATGAACCGGACTTGGTGGGATGTCCTTCCGTAGAGCAGGCTATGCCGCAGCAATACAGAGTCTCATTAAGATGAGTCATCTCGATCAGTTTGTCCTTGACTGCAGAGGCTTTCTCTACTCCGTTGTACTCAGCGGATAAAGCAGCTGCTCCGATGACCACGTCGCCTACGCCTACTTTGCAGCCGCCGTAGGACTGTCTGTGGAAGCCTGCGAATCTCTCTACGAGCATTCCGGCGAAATCATACTCGCCGCACATGAATATATACTCATTCGGTACGAATACGTCATCGAATACTACGAGAGCTTCCTGTCCGCCGAACTTGGGATTGCCTACGTCCATGCCGCCGCCCTCTTCGAGCTTACGCGTATCACAGGACTGACGTCCGTATATCATGAACAGACCTTCAGCGTCTGAAGGGCATGCGAAGCATACAGCGTAATCCTTGTCTGCCTCTCCCATCGCTATGGTAGGCATCACGATGTGCCAGTGTGAGTTGACAGAACCGGTCTGATGGACCTTAGCTCCTCTAACCACGATGCCGTCTTCTCTCACTTCTTTGATCCTTACGAAGAGATCCGGATCATCCTGAGCGTGAGGTGCTCTGGATCTGTCTCCCTTGGGGTCGGTCATCGCTCCGTCAACTACGAGGTCGTTTTTCTGAACGAACTCGAGGTATTTTTTGAATCTTGCGTGGTAATCCGTGCCGTACTTTTCATCGATCTCAAAAGTCGTCGAATAAACGGCATTAAAAGCGTCCATTCCGACGCATCTCTGGAAACATGAAGCTGTCTTCTGTCCCAGGAGTCTCTGCATCTTGACCTTGTTCTTAAGGTCCTCGGTGGACTGATGGATGTGGGCGAAGCGGTTGATCTTCTCTCCGGTCATGTGAGAAGTTGCTGTCATGAGATCCTCGTACTGCGGATCCTGTGCCAGTTCATATGTCATCGCAACGCAGTTGATGGAAGGCCTGATCATCGGATGATCGACCCAGTTCTCGATCTTCTCGCCAAACATGTAAACGCGAGTGTTGAGTTTCCTTAAACTTTCAATATACTGTTCGCCTGTCATTAAAGCCATATTCTTTGTTTCCTTTCATTGATCACCATATAACTTAATAAATATTATATATCGAAATGCCGCATTTAACAATCGTTTTTAGTGGGCACTGCGTTCATTTTTGTTGTACTCGCCTATTCGTCTTCAGACTTGATCCGGATGGTCTTCTCCTCAAGCAGGGCTTCCATCTCGATCTCTTTTCTTCTTATGGCGTCTCCGAAGCCCGTCAGCGGATCGAATGCGCCGAACTGCTTCGCGCGGTCCGATATGGACATCTTCGGCCGCTTCGATACCGGCCTTTCGCGATGTATGTCTCTCATGCTTGATACCTCATCTATTACTTATGCAAAAAATCATACCACGGAACCTATGTCCGTGAGCGGGTGACCGGTGAAAAACACCGGCTCCAGTCCTTTTTCTCTTATGAAGGCAACGATCATCTCATAGTCTGGATGCCCGCTGAGATCGCCGTTAAAAACGATCTCCTGCCCTATCCTGCCTGCCGTCCCACCGATAAAGCCGGTGTCATAGTCCTCAAGGCTGACATAGCCGGGGCTCACAAGAAGCACGTCGATACCGGCCTTAATGCAGGCTTCCGCTACCCCGCGGTCATAGGTTATGATAGAATCTCTGTCCACCGGGATGATGCTGCACCTGGCATAGCCCTGCCTTACGTTTACAGGTATCAGGCCGAGCTCGTTAGAAGCCCTGAGAAGCGCTTCATCGGTGTACTTAAGGTTGTGTATGAAATACTTCCCCGTCGAGCACGCGTTATATATAACTTCCCCGGGATATCCTTTGGAGAGCTTCCCGCGGTCTCCTTCGAAAACCGTGTCTTCATCGAGTCTCACGTATATCAGATCCGTATGGTCGCTGACCGCAGGGCTAACGTTCGTCAGATGCTCCGTGAAGCAGAGCTCGCAGCCTTTGTCCTTAAGATATCCTATGAGCTCGGGAAAGGCATTTTTTGAAATATATACTCTATTTCTTCTCATTACCGCTCTTGTGACCGCCTATCTGGAGGTTTCGTTCAAGGGTCGTGGCAGCTTCCTCGAGATCCATGGCCTTGAACATGGCATTCTTTCCGAACTTGTGCTTGATGCTGTTTATGGCCTGCTGCATATCGTTTTCACGCTTCAGGTCCTCTTCAAGAGCAGTCTCAAAGAAATTGAGCTGCTTCTCTTCAGTCTTCTCCTTGATATTATTACAGGTGATAAAGACTCTCCTGATGGGCAGATCCTCGTCCATGATCCTGTCGTAGAGTTCGGAGATCTTCTCTACCATCAGGCTGCCGGCGTTCGTCGGGAAATCGAAGCCCATCGTTCCGTGCGCCGGTTCTGCTTCTAATTTGTTCGAATATCCGACCTGCAGGGTGACCGACTCGGTCA
This sequence comes from Bacillota bacterium, assembly GCA_017538125.1. Taxonomy (GTDB): domain Bacteria; phylum Bacillota; class Clostridia; order Peptostreptococcales; family Anaerovoracaceae; genus RUG754. The sequence goes on along the minus strand of JAFYJM010000049.1, from coordinate 1,222 downwards.
CGACGTTCTTCTGGACCATTTCGAGCGCGATGAGTTCCATCATCTCCTTGACTATGATCCTGCCCTCTTCGAACTTATAGTCCCTCATCAGCACCTGCCCTCTGGAGATCGAGTTCGTCTTCGGTCTGTATTCCTTGATGTCCTTTATCTCAGTGGGCTCTATACCCCAGGCATGATCGATCAAAAGCTCGGCGTCGATACCGAAGACCTTGTACATCAGATCCTCGTCGGCGTCTGTTATGTCACCCATCGTATAGATGCCGTACTTGGCAAGGCGCTTGGCCGTACCGGAACCCACGCGCCAGAAATCCGTTATCGGTCTGTGGTCCCAGAGTTTCTCCCTGTAGCTCAGTTCGTCCAGTTCGCCTATGAAGTCTGGCGAGTGCTTGGCCGTTATGTCCAGGGCGACCTTCGCGAGATAGAGATTCGTCCCTATGCCGCAGGTGGCCCTCACGCCTACCCTGCCGGTGATCTCGTTCATAAGGAACTGCGCCATCTCCCTTGGAGTCTTGCCGTAGAGTTTCAGATAATCCGTCACGTCTATGAAACACTCGTCGATCGAATATATGTATATGTCGTCCTTAGAGATGTAATTAAGATAGACTCCATAGATCTCCGCAGAGTAATCTATGTATTTCTGGAGTCTCGGCGGCGCCATTATGTATTCGATGGTTTTGGGTATCTCAAATACCCTGCAGCGATTCCTTACGCCCAGGGCTTTCAATGCCGGAGAGACCGCCAGACAGATCGTCTTGTCCGACCTTGTCGGATCCGCCACGACCAGATTCGTAGTCATCGGATCCAGGCCTCTCTCTACGCATTCAACTGAAGCATAAAACGACTTCAGATCTATACAGAGATACACCTTTTCCTTCATATCTTCCCGCTGTCACTCGCTCTTTTTGTTTTCGGCTATGATCTCTCTCAGGATCCTGCTCAGCTGATCCGGACATGAAGTCGGACGTCCTCCGCATGTGATGCCTTCAAGTTTATCAGCCAGTTCTTCGATGTCCATACCCTTCGCCAGGCTCACTATACCCTTATGATTGCCGTCGCAGCCGCCGTAAAACTCGCAGTCCACGAGTTTGCCGTCTTCAACTTCAATGCCGCAGCCCATGGCGCAGACTCCATACATCCGGTACTGTCCCTTCATTATACCTTTTCCCTTTAAAAATATGATGATTTCTGCTATAATACTATATGTAAATTATACCATAAAAGG
>JAFYJM010000048.1 GCA_017538125.1 Bacillota bacterium | reverse complement strand
GCCCATAGGTATCGTTAAAAGCGTCCATTTGAACCAGCCGGGATAATACTGGAATATCTCCCATCCCAGATGGCTGAACGGCACCTGCACCAGATATACCAGAGGCTGGCTGATCAGGAAGAATACGAAACACTTTAGCGCAGAGTCGATATTCGACTTGCTGTTCATGATTATGATCGTCCCGAAAAGCACCCACCACTCGAAGGTGATGCTGATATCCGCGAACGAGGTATCCCTGGCCTGGGGTAGCTGCGCTATAAGGCCGGTATAGATGCCGATCAGTATCGCAAATATTATGATCTTTGGCCATGTGAGTACATACTCATCAGTTGTTTTTTTCATATATTTCCTCTTTTCAGTAATTTATGTTTTTAAACTTCGATAGGCTGTTGCTGAGATTTTCGTAGAAGCCGCTGTCCTCAGGTAGTTCAGGAATGAAGCGTTTCATATTCTGAAGCTTGCTTTTTTGGAAGCCGTTGATCTTGTCTAAGAACTCTTCAGCGAGCTCTTCACGTTTGGCTCTTCGTTCTTCGGCAGCCGCCTTCAGTTCATAAGCGAGCAATTCTCTTCTCTCCCGGAGATCTTCTCTCTGCTCATTCAATGCAGTCCTTATAGTTTCAGGAGTATCTGATATCCTGACATATGTCTCCTGGGCACGCTCATTGAAGTCAGCCTTATAATCTTCCATTCGCTTAAGAAGAGCGTTCAGGCTTGCTTCAGTAAGAGCATAATCCGCGCCGAATACCGCCGCCAGAAACAGAGCGAGACCTTCATACACCAGTCCGGGGATCTCGGTATGCAAGCCTGCCATCCATGGTATGAGGACCTTTACGCAGAATACCCCTGCGATACCGAAACATATGCTCACAGGAACACAGATCCTGCCCTGTATGTTGAGAGGCATGTCAGAATAGTCCCACCATCTGGCATGGAAACGTTTCTCCAATACCCATGATGTGCCAAATTCCGCAGCAGCCGATCCCAGATATGCGATAATGAAGATCACAGGAAATGACAGTTCCTGCATGTCGGTCTTTATAATGTGAGTGAAAAGGATCTCCGCACCCACTATGCATGAACCATAGATCGGACAGTAAGGCCCGAAAAGAAAGCCTCTGTCCTGCCAGTGCTTCTCCTTGATGGTGCAATATATGGATTCCCAGATCCAGCCCAGGAAACTGTAAAAAATAAATTCAACGAAATACTGTGCAAAAATCATTTTGTCACTCTTTAAGCATATACCAGTACGAATGCATACCGCTCAGATACGTTATTCCACCGCGTGTTCCCTCTGTGGCAAAGAACTCTCATCACCATTGTACCTACTCGCATTGTGCAACTTCATAATTCACATACTCCTTAATTATCATAGTTGAATCCACTGGGTTCACCCAGAGGTCTATCAAGAAGTTCAGGATTATCGAAAATATGCCGTAACAACCTTAAGCTCCTGGCGAAATAGAAGCCGTCCGCGATCCTCTCATCCAGTGTCGCACCGAAGTCGATGACGTCCCTGATCTCTTTATGGCCATCAGGCATTACCATCTCTTCCTTATGCAGAGTTCCGATGGTGATCATGATGCTGTTCGTGCCATAGTTGTTCAGATGATGATAGACAGACGGGCACTTGATACTTCCCAAATTGCTGGCAAGTATCGTGCAGTAATTCGGATCGCCTTCAGTAAGGAACTCAGGATTGATGCCCCAGAAGTCAAGCCAGCGTATGATACGGATCACGAAGATAAGGACTATTCTCGGAAGAGCTGCGAACTTATCCAGAAGGTCGTCTATGCCTCCTGTAGCCACTTCGCTCTTTCTCATTTCAGTAGTGTCGCCTACGATCTTTTTGCTGATCGTATCGATGTTGTCTTCATCTCCGGGTACCAGGACCATGAGCGATTCATTGGCGCCGTCCGCGAATCTGCGCTTGGCAACGAAACTGAGCGATATCTCTTCCCTCTCGTACATCCTGTAACCCTGGATGAAACGGTTGAGCAGAGGTCTCTCTCTGATGATCCTGTCGATGCAGGTCAAAGCGCAGTGAAATACTGTCGTCTTGTACTCAGGGTGCTCGGCGTTCTTTTTCTCGAGATACTTCAGAAGATTGGTAGCGTCCAGCTTGTCATTAAGATATACCTCGCAGTCAGTCCTCTTGGGGAAAAGGTATCCCATCACCGTCTGCAGTCCCGGCGCTTTCACATAATGACCGTCAGGCCTGTCTCCATGTTTCTTGTTCTTGATCCTGGTCTTCATATAACGTACTCCTTGCCTTTCTCAGGCCTGATAGTTTCTACCCCTGCTTTCTTGGCGTTTATCTCAAATCCCAATGTATCCACTTCCCCGCTGATAGGCGGGAAGCTGTCGTCTGTATGATAAAGAAATATCTTATTAGGTTTCAGTCTCTCTACGAACTGAATGGCATATCTGTCTTGGTCTGACCTTCCCTGAAGCGCCATTATAAGAAGATCTGCGCCTGTAGGATAATCAGTCATCGGATCCAGTCCCATGCTACCCAATATCTGTATCCTCTTACTTTCAGCTCTGATCTCATAAAAGAGCATCTCGCTGTTTTCTCTGTATTCCTTGCGGATAGACTGTATCTCAATGAGACGTTTCAGATTGGTCAGCGTTCTTTTGCTGAATAGTGTTTTAGCTATGATCGGCAGATCGAACCTGCAGTGTTTTCCCTGGTAAGCTTCTATCTCGAAAGACCCGTAAGAGTCTTTATAGCCAGGCCCTATCTCAATCAATTGATCTGACTCGAAGCCTTCTTTATTTGAGACAGACTCGAGAGCCGCGGGACTTCCGAAAATAGATGTGTTCGTATATCTATAAATATCCTTCAGGTGATAAGTATGATCGAAGTGTCCATGTGTAAGATATACCCTTTCAGCCTTTTTGTAGAGTTCAGCAAGTTCAGGCCTGCCGGGTTCGTACACAGGCTTATCGAGAGGCATCTCCATGAATGGATCAAATGCTATGCAGTATTCGCCTGAGAACAGCACGAGAGACGCTGTAGTCGTCCATATCAGTTTCATTGGACGTTCTCCCCTGCGGTCTCAACTGCTTCGCTTGCTTCTTTCTCAGCTTCCTCTTCGAGTATCCTGAAGGCAACCTTGCCAACGAGAGTTTTCGGCAATGATTCTCTGAATATTATCTCTTTAGGAAGCGCGTATGAAGCGATGTGAACTGCGAGCTGCTCCATGATACTCATTCTTGTCTCTTCGCTGGGTTCAAATCCCTCTTTAAGAACTACGTAAGCACGGATCCTTTGAATACGGCGAGGATCTTTGACGCCGATCACGCAGCTGTATGCAACCTCATCGCAGCCGTCGATCACGTTTTCGATCTGGCTGGGATATACGTTATATCCGTTGGTTATGATCATGCGCTTGATGCGCTGGCTGAAGTATACGTAACCTTCCTCATCCATCTTGCCTAGGTCGCCGGTATAGAGCCAGATATTGCCATCTGCGAGGCGTCTCAGTGTACGTTCGGTCTCTTGAGGATTATTTAGATAACCCTTCATTACGGAAGGTCCGCGGAGAATTATCTCCCCTTCTTCACCGTAAGGCACGACCTCATCGGTATCAGGTTTGACTATTGCATAGACCGTGTCCGGGAAAGGCAGACCTATGCTGCCTTCTTTATAAGTATTCTTAGGTGTTAGACAGCTGGCTGTGACGCATTCGGTAAGGCCATATCCCTCTCTAACCTGTATTCCTGCATTATGATCATTCAGGAAGGCATCGATCTTTTTCTTGAGTTCAACTGACAGAGAATCTCCACCGCAGAACATTCCCAGCAGGAAGCTCATATCTACACCGTCAAGTTCAGGTATATGAAGTAGAGCTTCGAATATAGTAGGTACACCGGCTATGAAATTAGGCTGCTTCTTGATAAGCATGTCAGCATAGGATTTGATGTTAAAGGTAGGCATCAGTATGCAGCATGCGCCGTGTATAAGCACAGTATGAATGTTGATACCCAGACCGAAACCGTGGAAAATGGGCATGCAGCTCAGCATCTTGAAGCCTATCCTGAAATCTTCATCGATGGATCGTCTGGCTTGTAAAGCGCAGGCATTGAAATTCAAGTCAGTGAGTTCTATTCCTTTAGGCTTGCCGCTGGTGCCACCTGAATATAGTATTACCGCTGTCTGATCAGGTTCATACTTAGCCTCGGGCAGTTCTTCTGTCCAGCCGGATCTAAGGAATTTCGTCCAGGTGACCGCATGGTCAGTGTTGGGATAACCCAGATACTTGCGGCCTTCCTTGGCTACGTAAAGAGCTTTGAGGTGTATAGGAAGTTCGTTTTGCATACGCGCCACTAGCACGGTGACAGGATGGTCCACATCCTGAAGAGCTTCTTCGACTTTCTTGTAGAACATGTCCAGGACAAGGATCATTTTGGATCCGGAATCGTTCAGATAAAACGATATCTCAGATCTTGCAGACTGCGGATGCACCATGCTGGCGACCGCACCGATCCTGTTCAAGCCGTAGAAACAGTTCAGAGCCTGCGGGCAATTGGGCATACAGATCGTGACCCTGTCGCCTTTATGGATGCCGTTAGCTCTGAAAGCTTTGGCAGCGTCTTCGATCTTTTCAACGAAATCCCTGTAGCTAGTCTTGATATCATAAAACTCATAGGCAGGCTCGTCGGGATAAACTTTGGCTATGTCATCGATCATCTGGAACATTGTCTTCTCAGGATAATCGATGTGTATGGTTTCTTTTGACATAAATACCTCTCCAAAAAACATTTGCGCCGAAAATCGACGCAAATATTATATCATAAATCAATTATATATACAAGAATAACGAAATCTCTGAGATCATAATTCGCAAGCCTGCAAAGATACTTTGATAGCTCCGCCTCTTATGATCTGCTCGCCTACTTCCCCGAAACCCATCGCTTCATGGAATTTGAGACTGGTCTCGTTGTATGGTATCGTATCGATCTCACAGGTCACTACATTTACACCGGTAGCTCTCGCGTGTTCTTTGACCGCATCATAGAGCTTCTGTCCCAAACCGATCGCTCTGTACGGCTCGTCTATAACTATCCTGTCGATGTAGAGAAATCTCGGGTATTTCTTTGAGAACCATACGTAGTTCTCGCTGTCATAGGCCTCCCCTTCCCTTAAGGCGATCAGAAAGGCCGCTGGTTCGCCGTCGACCTCTGCAGTAACGAACATGTCTGACATTTCTTTGAGCCAGAGCATGCGCTCCATAGGCATCGGTGACAGCACTTCTACGTTTACTTCGTTGACGTTAAGTATGAAATCATAGTCCTTCGGTTCAGTGTCGCGTATAATGATTTTTCTTCCCATGATCAGTTCTCCTTATAACAATCCATAAAGCAATCTGTACTTGTTCTCCAGCCATTTGAAATAGTATTCGTCGTTGAATGCTTCACTGGTCGCGCCCATCAGTACGTCCTCTGCTGAGTAGCGGTTACCGTAGTGCTGGTATTTTTTGCCGAGCCACTTCATCAGTTCTGTATAACGACCATCTCTTATAAGTCCGTCTACATCGTTTTCTACGCACATTACTGCAAAAAACTGCGCGGCCATAGCGCTTCCGAGAGCGTATGTCGGGAAGTAGCCGAAGTATGCATAAGGCCAGTGCATATCCTGGAGAACTCCTTCAGAGGCTTTCTCAGGGACGAGACCGAGGTAATCGCGGTATTTATCGTTCCATGCGGTCTCCAGGTCAGCAACTTTAAGATCGCCTTCCATAAGGTCTCTCTCGAGCTCATATCTTATCAGAATATGGAGAGGATATGTGACCTCATCAGCTTCAGTCCTGATGAGCGAAGGTCTGACAGCATTGACTGTCCTGTAGAATTCGGGAAGCGTAACGCCGCTGAACTTATGCGGATACTCGTCTCTGAGCCATGGGAAAACGACTTCCCAGAATGCAAGTGACCTTCCGAGATGATTCTCGCAGAGTCTGGACTGTGACTCGTGGAGGCCGGCACTGATGCTCGTAGCTATTATACTGCCCTCATAAGCCTTGTCAACGTTATGACCGAACCATGCATGGCCGGATTCATGAACGGTCGAAAGGATCGCCCTCACTGGATCGTCAGGTATATATTTGGTCGTGAACCTTACGTCTCCAATGCTGATGAACGAAGTCACGGGATGCTCAGATTCCGTCATCCTGCCCCAGGAACTGTCAAAGCCTATCATGTCGCAGACTTTCGCCATGACACGCCTCTGTCCGTCTATTGAATAATCTCCTTTGAAGATATCTTTAGAGGGCTTGCCGGAAGTTAGAATCTCTTCCATCAAAGGTATGATCCTCTCCCTGACGTGCCCGAAAAACTCATCGTATTTATAGGACGTCCAGCCTTTCTGGTGGTTGTCCAGCATGCGGTCATAGATACCCAGCGGGCTGTCCTTTAGAGATATCATACCTCTGTAGCAGTCTATTACGTCTTTAAGACAGGATGCGTAGCCCTTGAAATCATCTTCTGCTTTGGCTCTCAGCCATTCGACTTTGGACCTCGTAAGGATCTCTTCGAAATACACATAGAGATCGATAGGTACGCTCCTATCCTTGGTCAGCTCTTCATGATAGAGTTCAAGTTCCCTTCTGACCATGCCGTTCAGGCGTTCTTCCCTGAGAAGGTCTGTGATGATCTCATACATTTTCTCATCGCGTAAAGTATTCAGATACTCGCCCATGAGAACAGCAGTCTTGCTGGCACGGTAATAAGCTCCTTCTTTAGGCGCTCCCGCGATCAGATCTATCTCGAGGACGTTCATGGCGAGCCTGTATGCCGCCAGACGTTCTTTCCACTTGTTGAATTCATTTAATCTTTCAGTTCTGTTCATGCTCCCAGGTTCTCAAAAGAAGTTCATACACATAGCTGTTAGGATTACCGGTCTCGAAATATCCTGTATTATCTCCTCCAAGCATCTTTACGGCGAAAGCCGCCACTGCCCTGGACCTTGACTGGCCTCCGTAACAGTGCACCAGAAGAGTATCTGCTTCCTTTTTATCATTTATGAAATCTATGATCTCATGAGCCATCTCCTCGCTGAAAAGCACGGCGCCGTCCACAGGTCTTTCGATATCATCGAAGTACAGCGTGAGCGCGCCGATACATTTCTCACTCTCAGTGAATCTGAAGCCGAATCCTTTGGTATGAGTGTCCTGGATGGAGATCACAGAATATGTGTCTTTGCGTTCTGCCATCTCTTCCAGACCATAAGGATAATAGTGCTCCATGCAATAGTCGAAGGCATCATAAACTGATTTAAGTAAAACTCGCTTCATAAGAATCTCCTGATCAACCGAGGAAACTGAATATCTTTTCCCAGTAAGGTATAAGATATTCCAGATCCATCATATAGAGTTCATGCTTCTTATCCGGTACGACGTATTTTTCGATGTTTTCGACCCATTCACAAAACAGATCCTGCGCAGCGTTCTTTACGACTGTATCGGCTCCCGCCTGACAAAGCAGCACAGGTATCTTGATCATATCCGCTTCAGTGAACACATAACTGCAAGCCTTGGCAGCTTCCTTGCCCCACTGTATCGATGGAGCGCATGTCTGTATATACGGATCCTCAAGCGTCTTATTGAAATAATAATAGTATCTGCATTCCGAAGATCCGGAGCTGTTCTCAAAGTCTGGTTCAGGATCAAATGACCCATCGGAGCCAAAGGCGTTTTTGCGCCTCTCACCTATTCCCATTATGGTCGCTACGGCATAGACCAGGCCAACCGGGACACGACCGAAATTCAGCCCCAACATCGGTGAACTCAGTACAGCCTTATCGAAAAGATGTTGATATTCTGCTATCGTCCTCGCGCCTATGCAGCCTCCCATGGAATGACAGTAAAGATAAAGCGGCAGATCGCCCGATGCAGGTTTGACTAGCTCCTCCGTAAAGTATACGAGAT
>JAFYJM010000047.1 GCA_017538125.1 Bacillota bacterium | reverse complement strand
GAAAGGCTTGGAGTCAGAGAAGGGACCATGGCCGTTGCAGGACTCAATCCTCACTCGGGAGAGCATGGCCTGTTCGGCTGGGAGGAAGTGAACGAGATAGCTCCTGCCGTCGAAGTACTAAAGGCAAGAGGATATGATGTTGAAGGCCCTGTGTCTGCTGACACGGTTTTCCATCAGGCAGCAGTCGGGAAGTACAACTCGGTACTGTCACTCTATCACGACCAGGGGCATATCGCTGCCAAGACACTCGATTTTGACCGCACCATTGCGATCACAAACAGCATGCCTATCCTGCGGACTTCTGTAGATCACGGGACTGCTTTTGACATCGCGGGCAAGGGCATCGCAAGCGCAGTCAGCATGGTCGAGTCAGTAAAACTCGCAGCAAAATACGCACCTTTCTTTGCCGGAATGAGTGAATAAAACAAGTGTTATTGTTACACTTACTGTTACACCCGTCGGAGTAGAGTGAGATGCCTCCTTTCATTTCAACGGGTTGAAAGTTCCCAGGTCAGATTCGAGTCCCATGTCCTCCGCCAAAAAGTTGGCCCTGAGACGAAAGTCCCGGGGCTCTTTTATTGCACAGGTACATGTCAGAAGGTCTGGTTTTAGGATAATTTAAGCTTCGCAATATATGATCCTGCCATAGTTATAGAATGCAAAGCAGATCTGTGTCTGCAGAAAACGGAGATAAAAATGAAACTAAGACAAAAACTCATACTGGACGGAGTACTGCTGGTGCTGCTGATAGCGCTTATGGACTACTCGCTGACCGGAGGATTTCTGCACGAGCTCCTTGGTATCGTGCTTCTGGCGGGATTCATCGTACATATCGCAGTCAACAGGGAATACTACAAAGCGATACTCAGGGGCATAAAAAGCGGAAAAGTCAGTGCGAAGAGCAAGGCAGGTTTTGCAGTGGATATCATTCTCCCGATATCGGCTGTCATCATGCTGATCAGTTCACTCGCTATATCTCAGGATCTGTTCCCGGGGATAGCGGAGCTGTTCGGTGGTCAATTTTGGATGCCGGTCCATATTGTCTGCGCGGCCTGGCTTCTGATAAGCGTATTCATACATGTCTGCATGCATGCAAAGCTGATCAGCGCGTTCATCGGACAGGTGACAGAAAATACGGCTGCGCTGAAAATGAAGACAGCAGGCATGCGGGTGATGGCATTGCTCTTTGCCCTGTTGGTAGTCAGAAGCAGCTTTAGCAGCATGGCGGATGCTGCAAATATGTTGCCTGCAGGTGATGTCGGTGAGACTGAAATAGATAACAGCGGCAACAAGCAGAGCAATGAGCTGATAATAGAAGAGGACAACAGCAGCGATCAGGACGGTTACGTGATCGAGATCGAGCCTGAACCGGAGTCCGAAGAAACAGTATCGCTCGATGACTATCTTGGATCGTTGTTCTGCAACGGATGCGGTAAACACTGCAGCCTGCTGTCACCGCGCTGTGGAAGGGGACAGGATCAGGCATCGAAGGCAACAGCCGAATACTATGAGACTTACAGCGAAGTATCCGTATAAGACGCGAAGAAAAGGAGGTCGACACATTTACATGGGCGGGTAGTCACATGGCTGCTCGCTCTTTTGTATTGCACGGATTTTCAGAAGAAAGAGATAGAGATGAATATATCATTATTGACATATGTCAATAATATGCTTTATTATTATGCCATGAAAGGAGTGAAGATATGGCAAGACCATTCAGGTGCCGTAGAATAGGAAAACAGCCTGTATACCGGAGTTTTGTCCCGGAAGACGCAGAGGTGTCTGATACAGTGTATATTACTGTTGATGAATTTGAAGCATTCAGACTTCTTGATGACGAGGGCCTTAATCAGGAGGCATGTGCGAAGAGGATGAATATCTCCAGGACAACAGTCACAGCGATATATGAAAGCGCACGTCACAAGATAGCTGATGCCCTGGTCAATGGTAAGCGGCTGCTTATCACAGGCGGCCGGTGCGAATATGTTCCGATGGAGGCTCCAAAGGGATTAAAAAAGAAAGGAAGTACACAAATGAGAATAGCAGTCGCATATGAAGACGGTCAGATCTTCCAGCATTTTGGACATACAGAGCAGTTCAAGCTCTATGATGTTGAAGACGGAAATATCATGGCAGAACAGATAGTTGATACAAATGGAAGCGGACATGGAGCTCTTGCAGGCTTCCTGAAGTCGGCAGATGTCGATTCTCTTATCTGCGGCGGTATCGGAATGGGAGCTCAGATGGCTCTCGAAGAGGCAGGCATAAAGCTGTACGGAGGCGTGCGGGGATCTGCAGATGAGGCGGTTCGTGCTCTTACAGCAGGTACGCTTGCTTATGATCCGGAAGCTAACTGTGATCATCACGGTCATGATCATCACCATGGCGGCGAGTGCGGAAGTCACGGATGTAAAGATCACCATTGCGGACACTGACCGGAGATAAGAATGGATAAGAAAACGTGTGTGGATTGCGGTGTTCTGAACTGCCATAAAGGAGACTCAGAGTATCCGGATTTCTGTCTGACGGCAGAACTGTCTGAAGAGACAGTCGAAAAAGTGCGCCGACTTTATGAAGAAGAAGAGAACAATAAAGTCTCTGTCATATCGGCTCAGATAGAGAATGAATTCTATAATACGTATACAAGGGTCGAAGAAGTCGTCGAGTTTTCAAAGCGTATGAGATTCCAGAAGATAGGGATCGCTACCTGTGTCGGTCTGATAGATGAGAGCAGGGTGTTGGCAAAGATTCTGAGGAAGAACGGATTCGAAGTTTATTCAGTGGTATGTAAGGTCGGATCATTCAAAAAGACAGAAGTCGGCGTTCCTGAAGAGGACATCACCAGAACAGGTGAGACAATGTGCAATCCGATAATGCAGGCTGAATTGCTTAATCAGCATGGAACGGATCTTAACATTGTCATGGGCCTTTGCGTGGGGCATGACAGCCTGTTCTACAAGTATTCACATGCTCTCGTTACCACGCTGGTCGCAAAAGACAGAGTGCTTGCGCACAATCCGGTCGGAGCACTGTATCAGGTGAAGTCGTATTATAAGAAACTGATATGATAAAGATAGAGATACCCGGAAGAGATGCCATCGTTATTGAGCATATTGTTCTTGACTATAACGGGACCATAGCAGAGGACGGAAGCCTTATAAAAGGGGTCGAAGAAAGACTTGCCGCGCTCAGGGATTCAGTGGAAATATATATCCTTACTGCAGACACATACGGGACCGTACGCAGACAGTGTGAACATATGGGAGTCCATGTTGAGACTTTTCCAAGAGCAGGTGCAGCTGAATGCAAGCTTGAGATTGTGAAGTCGCTTGGCAGCAATGTAATGTGCGTCGGAAACGGATTTAACGATGTGCTGATGTTTGATCATGCAGAGTTTTCTGTCGCAGTAATAGAAAAAGAAGGCCTGTATGCAGGGCTCATTGAACATGCCGATGTAGTGACAACAAGTATAATGGACGCATTGGACCTTATAATACATACAAACAGACTAAAGGCGACGCTCAGAAGCTGATAAAGAGAGGAGATCATCCGCTATGAATAATAATGATCTTTGGGAAAAGGCGGTTTTTTTCACGGCCATTCATGCGGGGGCTCAAAGAATTTTTTCATCACATTAATGATTGCAAATACAAAAAACAAAACTGGACATTCAATATCCTCAGTAAAAAATTAGGCCCTGAGAAGAATCTCAAGGCGCCTTTGTTGTAACGACTGTGAATTATCCTTATAAACTCAAGGCTCAAGAATAAAGTGATTTTTCTTTACAGAAAGCAGGCCGTCGCGCTGCATCCGTCCAAGCTCTTTTGAGAGTGCAGTGCGATCTACGTTAAGATAGTCAGCGAGCTGCTGGCGATCGAATGGTATATCGAACTCATCAGCACCTTCCTGAAGTGAAATGCTGCTGAGATATGACATCACCCGTCCGCGGATCGTTTTAGGAGAGGTATGGAAGCTTCTTCCGGAGAGCATAAGGTTTTTCTGCATGGATATGTTAAGGACGTTGGAAATCAGCTTATATCTCCATACCGATAGCTCCGGATCCGGCCTGTTAAGTGCACCGATCCTAAGCATCAGAACACGGCATACCTGGTTGGCCACTGCGTCTACAAGCAGAGGCTCATCCGGAACCAATGCAAATGTCTCTGCGAATACCTGCCCGATTCCAACATGACTAAGGATGGTCCGGTTGCCCCAGATGTCATTGCTTTCTATACGCACGCTTCCATCCAGCACGAGTCCCATGTCGTCTGTTTTATCCCCTGCATGAAGGATCACCTCGTCTCTTGAATATGTCCTCTCGGAAGCGGTCAGCGCATATAGTGCGGAAGTTATTTCAAATTCTGACATATTGCGGAACAAAACGGTTTTCTTAAGATTCTCAATATCCATGATGAAGCTCCAAACTATCTGAAAAGAATTTTTAGTATGTGGTTATAACCACATACTTGCTTTTTATACTTTAATATACTGTCGTCAGAAAGACAAGCAGGAGGACAAAGCAATGATAAGAAAGATAATCCATATAGACGAAGAGAAATGTAACGGCTGCGGACTTTGTGCACAGGCATGCCATGAAGGTGCGATAGATATGATCGACGGTAAGGCAAAACTGGTAAGGGAAAACTTCTGCGACGGGTTTGGCGACTGCCTGCCGAACTGCCCGACCGGAGCGATCACATTCGAAGAGAGAGAAGCGCCGGCATATGATGAGGCAGCAGTAAAAGAAGCACAGGCCAGGAAAGAGGAAAAAAAGATGGAACATATACATGAGGGCGGATGCCCTGGATCGAGGATGATGCAGTTCAATAATGTGAAAGCAGAGGCTGAAAAACAGATTCAGGAGGCTCCAAGACTCACATCCAGACTTGGCCAGTGGCCGTGCCAGATCAAGCTGCTGCCAACAGAAGCACCTTTCTTCGACGGAGCCAAACTGCTGATCGCAGCGGATTGCACTGCTTACGCATATGCGAACATGCATGAGGACTTTATGAAGGGGAAGATCACCCTCATCGGATGTCCTAAGCTGGATGCAGTTGACTATACAGAGAAGCTGACTGACATCATAAGAAACAATGATATCAAGAGCGTAACAGTAGTTCGCATGGAGGTGCCATGCTGCGGCGGCCTGCAGAGGGCGGCAGAGAATGCTCTCAGAAACAGCGGCAAGTTCATACCGTGGCAGATAGTTACTATCTCAAGAGATGGCAGGATCATTGAATGACTTTATTACTCATTGAACTGGACTAAATAAAAACAATACACGCAGACAGATCCGTAACATTTGTTACCGATTTGCCTGCGCGTAGTTAGTTATACTTTTATCAGTATTATGATGTAACTCCCCTTAAATTAATGCAGACAAGGAGGGATAAGATGGGCTTTGTATACAGTAAAGAGGAATTTAACAAAGTCATTGAAGCTCTGAAGGAGAATTACAAGATCTATGCACCGGTCCTGAAGGTCGGAGAGGGACGCTTCAGAGATACCGATGTGATCCGCTACGACTACATCGATCGTATTGAGGATGCCGAGCTTGAGACACGTTCGGACTTCTCGTTCAAGGAGATCTTGATACCTCTTTCAGAGACTATGTTTTTCTTCACGGAAGATGAGATCAGGGAGGCCGGCTATGATCCGACTCCGGTGATCGTGCTTATGAGGAGCTGTGACATACATGCAGTAAAGCGCCTCGATCAGATGTACACAGGCAATGGTCCAAACAACGACTGGTTCTATGAGAGGCTCCGGGACAGAGTCAAATTTGCTCTTATCGGATGCGGAAAGGCCTGTCCTAACAGCTTCTGTGTGGATATGGGAAGCAACAAAACGGACGAATACGCTTTCTCCATCGATGTAGTCGACGGAAAGGTATATACCGATGTAAAAGATCCTGAGCTTAAGGCGGCATTTGAAGGCGCCGGTGGAGAGGCCAAAGATGTTGAGCCTCGTTTCGTTACAGAAAGCGAGTTCAAAGTAACAAGGCCTGAGGAAGTCCCTCTGGAACTGTTCAAGGACGGCATGTGGGATGAGTACACAAAGCGCTGTGTAAACTGCGGACGCTGCAATTTCGTATGCCCTACATGCACTTGTTTCACCATACAGGATGTTTTCTATACGGATAACGGAAGAGTCGGCGAACGCCGCAGGGTCAACGCGTCATGCATGGTAGACGGATACACGGATGTTGCGGGAGGACTGCAGCATCGCAAGACCAACGGAGAACGCATGAGATTCAAAGTGCTCCACAAAGTATACGATTTCCGCAAGAGATTCGGCTATGACATGTGCGTGGGCTGCGGACGCTGCGATACGGTATGTCCTGAATACATATCGTTCGCGAACTGCATAAACAAGCTCAATGACAGGGTAAAGGAGGTATCGGCTAATGTGTAATTGCAATAAGAATGAATACGCTCCTGTGCCTTCGAAGCTTCAGGACATTATAAAGCACACGTCACAGGAATGGACTTTCAGATTCACTTATGTGGGCGATGTCAAGCCGGGGCAGTTCTTCCAGATATCGATCCCTAAAGTAGGCGAATGCCCGATATCCGTCAGCGGTATTGGCCCTGATTATGTAGACCTGACGCTTAGGGCCGTAGGTAAGGTCACGGATTATCTGTTTGAGAATTACAAGGCAGGTGACAGCCTGTTCCTGCGTGGCCCATATGGCAACGGATTTGACGTACATGAGTTTGAAGGCGGAGAGCTGATCATAGTCGTCGGCGGTACTGCAGTATCGCCTGTCAGAGGAGTCGTTCAGTACCTGTGCGAGACGGAAAGTGCCAAAGATGTGCATATGATCGCGGGATTCAAGGATCCGGGCGAGATCATGTTCAAGAAAGACCTAGCGGACTGGGATAAAAAGATAGACCTGACACTTACTGTGGACGGTGCTCCTGAAGGCTATGATGGAAAAGTAGGTCTGGTCACCAAGTATATCCCGGATATTCCTATCAGAGATATAAGCAAGTGCAAGGCCATCGTAGTAGGCCCTCCTCCTATGATCAAGTTCTCAATGATAGAACTTGTCAAGAGAGGCCTCAGCGAAGACAATGTCTGGATCTCGGATTCGAGAAGGATGAGCTGCGGTATCGGAAAGTGCGGACACTGCCGCATCAACGACAAGTATGTCTGCATTGACGGACCGGTATTCAAATTCTCTGAACACAAGACGTTGATCGACTAGCGGGAGGTGGAATCATGAACTATACGACTACAGACACTAATTTAAAGAAACTGAAGAAAAACGCCTACCGTGTATCAAAGGTCAGAGGAGAAACAGCTTCCCGTATACGCTGCCCGGGTGGAGAGATCGATGTTGATTCGCTTCAGCGTGTCGTCGATATAGCCAGAAAATACGGCAAGGGCATGGTCAACATAACCAACCGTCAGGGCTTTGAGATTCCGGGCATCGATCTCAGGGATGTCGAAGAAGTCAATAAGGCCCTGCAGCTGATCATTGAGAACAGAAACATCAATCAGGAGGAGTACAACGGCGGATACCCTGCTTCGGGGACCCGCAATGTCGTTGCGTGCCCGGGTAAGCAGCTGTGTCCGTTCGCCAACTATGATACGAAGAAATTCGCACAGGAGATAGATAAGGCTATATTCCCGAACGATCATCATGTCAAGATCGCTTTCACCGGGTGTTCGAATGACTGCGCGCATACACGTCTCAATGACTTCGGTATCATCGGCATGTCTGAACCTCAGTACAACAAGGATCGCTGCGTCGGATGCGAACAATGTGTCAAGTACTGCAAGAAAAGATCGGTCGGAGCCCTCAAGGTCGTGAACGGTAAGATCGAGCGTGATGTGAACAAATGCGTTGGATGCGCACTCTGTGTAAATTACTGTCCGACAAGAGCATGGACAAGAAGCAAGGAAGAATACTTCCGTATCGTGCTGCTCGGACGCACAGGCAAAAAGAACCCTCGCATGGCAGAAGATTTCATGAGATGGGCTGATCATGACACTGTCAAGAAAGTGATCTGTAACGTTTATGCATATCTGGATGAATATCTGGATAAAGAGGCGGTCGAAAGCAAGGAGCATATAGGCTATATCGTAGACCGTACAGGTTTTGAGGAGTTCCTGAAGTACATCATGAAGGATGTCAACCCGAATCCTAAGTGCGAGATATAGGGACGTATCTACTGGGGCGGCAAGCGCTATGACCAGAACAATGAACTGAGAGAGTCGATGTTCCGCTTCTCGGAGAGGGAAGGCAAGCCGGAGCTCGCAAAATGATCGGAATGGTATTTCAGAAAGGGGTAATACATGTTTAAAGACGAATTCAATGCAGCTGCTAATGGAGCTGCGGGTAAGCTTAAACTCCTGAACTCCAATCCGCTAGGCTATTTCGTTTTATCGATGCTGGCGGGAGCATATATAGGATTCGGCATCCTGCTTGTCTTTACCCTGAGCGGAGCACTGGCCGGAGCCCCATACACCAAACTGGTGATGGGATGCTGCTTCGGCATAGCGCTGAGTCTGGTGGTGATCGCAGGAGCCGAGCTGTTTACAGGAAACAATCTTGTGATGACAGCGGGCGTTCTCAGAAAGACCGTTACGATAGGCGATGCATGCAAATTGTGGCTGGTGTGCTGGCTTGGCAATCTGGCCGGATCGGTACTCCTCGCGCTTCTGTTCAGCCTGACCGGTCTCTATAGTGACGCGACGCTGGGTGCAATGACGACGGCTGCAGCCGGAAAGATGACAGCCGGATTCATTCCGCTCCTTGCACGGGGAATATTGTGTAATACGCTGGTATGCCTGGCTGTCTGGTGCGGCTTCAGAGCCAAGTCTGACGCAGGCAAGCTCATCATGATATTCTGGTGTCTGCTGGCATTCTTCGCGACCGGTTTTGAGCACAGCATTGCAAACATGACATTGCTGACCCTGTCGCTCATAAACAACGGAGGCAACGAGGCCATCAGCATGGGAGGTTACTGGTATAACCTCATAGTAGTGACTTTGGGCAACATGATAGGCGGCATACTATTTGTTGCTCTGCCGTACAGCGCGGCATCACGTGAAAAATAGGACAGGAGAAACGAATTGGCATATTTTCCGTTTATGATCGATATAGGCGGCAAAGACGTGCTGATCGTGGGCGGCGGACGAAGCGCGTTCCACAAAGTGCGTGCCCTTATCGGATTCGGAGCAAAAATAACGGTAATAGCAGAAAACATCTCTCCGGACATATCCAGGATGTCCGGAGAGATAGTTGTATTGCAGAGGGCATACAGACCTGCCGACCTCGAGGGCAGGGCCCTCGTGGTTGCGG
>JAFYJM010000046.1 GCA_017538125.1 Bacillota bacterium | reverse complement strand
GTTCAGCCAGATCCAGGAAGGCGAGGTCAAGGACCTCAACCTCATCATCAAGGCCGACGTGGCAGGTTCCGTGGAAGCTATCGTTTCCTCGCTCGAGAAGCTCTCGAACGAGAACGTCAGGGTCAGGGTGGTGCATACCGGCGTTGGTACTATCAACGAATCCGACGTCATGCTGGCATCCACGACAGGATCCATCATCATCGGCTTCAACGTGCGTCCTACTACAGCTGTTACCACATATGCGGACAGCGAGAACGTACAGATCAGGCTTTACAGAGTAATCTACGATATCATCAACGAGATTTCAGACGCCATGAAGGGTATGCTCGATCCTGAGTTCAAAGAAGAAGTTCTCGGCAAGGTCGAAGTTCGTACCACCTTCAAGGTTCCTAACGTTGGCACCATCGCCGGAGCTTACGTACAGGAAGGCAAGGTCATGAGAAATGCCGAAGTCAGACTGGTACGTGACGGTATCGTCATCCACGAGGGTACCATCAGCTCACTCAAGAGATTCAAGGACGATGCCAAGGAAGTCAACCAGGGATATGAGTGCGGTATCGGCATCGAAAACTACAACGACATCAAAGAGGGAGACACCATCGAGTGCTTCCACATGGTAGAAGTAGAAAGGAAATAACATGAAAACCAAGCGCGCTGCCGGGCATTCTTTGCTCGGCATAGGTGCGTGAGGGGAAGATCGGCCTTGCGCTTCGTCAGGCGGCCGGCCGGAGCGGCTCGCTGTCCGGCGCGTATGCGCGGGGGGAAAGGATCACACAATGGGTAAAAATCACAGACCCGACCGTCTGGCCGGGGAGATAAGAAAGATAATAGGCGAGATGCTGGTGAACGGCGTAAAAGACCCGCGCATCACGGACAACTTCGTTAATGTGACGGACGTGGAAGTTACGAACGACGGATCGTTTGCGTACGTTTATCTGACCGCGCTGGACTTTTCGACAGACGAAGAGACCAAAGCCGCTCAGCAGGAGGACGTGCTTAAAGGCATGAACTCAGCTAAGGGGCTTTTCAAGAAGGAGATCGCTCGCTCAATCAAGATCCGCAGGATACCGGAACTGGTATTCAAACTTGACAAGGCAGCGGAGTACGGCAGACACATCGACGAGATCCTGTCCACGCTGCCCTTCGACGAGTACCACGCGGTCGACCCAAACGAAGTCGAGGAAGAAGACTTTTGACAATTGATATCGTGTCACATTTTTGGGGAAAAGCATATTATGACACGATTATTGAATGGCGAAAGTGTCAAATTTGGGCATTACTACAGTAAAAGACACGAATATTTATAAGTTAAGAGTATTTTGACGCGATATTATGGGGAATCGTGTTAATTATCTCAAAGACAACGATTTTTGACACGCTTAGTTGAGAAAAATCGTGTCATAATCCTGATAATAGCCAGTATTTGTCACGACATATTAGAATCAACAAATATATAATTAGAAAGGGCAGTAAATGATTATCATAAAGGATTTGAGAGAAGAACTAGACTGGCTGCGCTCAAAGAATATTGAATTGGAAGAGTTGCAGAAACAATACCCTCTGTTTAAAATAATGAAAACCAGAAATGGCGGCAGGGAGGTCTATTACAAAGTATATAAGGCAGATGGAAAGCGCAAGCGCAGGATAGTCAAATACAGGGGGCCAGAGTTCTACGATATCCTGAAAGGTATATGCATTGACACTAAGCGAAAGATGATCAATGACAACCGGAACCTTTTGAAAAAGATCCAGCCTTTGTACTGGGATATCGATCCTGTAGGACTCATGGCTGCAGTTTACAGAGACAATCCAAAACTGGATATTCATGATATTTCAGTGGCGGTATCAGAGATTGAACATGTAAGATCCGCGCCCAGCGAGTGGGCGCTTGCCCCTTACAAAAGATCTGAATACAGAGAAGACGAGAAGATACACACTACTTCACGCGGGCTCAAGGTCAGATCTAAGTCTGAGGCTGCGATCTGCGAAATCTTCTATGCCAACGGTATCGAGTTCAGGTATGAAGAAATCATATATGTGAACGGCCGGCGACTGGTCCCGGACTTTGTGATACGCAGGAAGTCCGATGATAAGATTTTTTACTGGGAACACTGCGGCATGATGGAAGATCCTGCCTATCGCCGAAACAATCATGAGAAACTTGGATGGTACGAATCAAGCGGCATCGTACCCTGGGACAATCTGATCGTCACCTACGACAAAGACGGTGCGATCGACCTGAAATATATAGAAGCAATAGTACAGGCGGTTCTGGCTGCCTGAATATGAGGAGGCATATGATGGACGATCTGAGAACCATCGCATCCAAATTAATAACTGCAAAAAACATCCTGCTCTTCCCGCACGTCGGGATCGACGGAGACGCCGTCGGCTCGTGCGTGGCTCTGGCTAAAGCGCTGAGGGTCATGGGCAAGAGGGTCTATGCGCTGTATAAGGATGAACTGCCCGGCAATCTGGAGTTTATGGTAACAGACCGACAGGGAGAGCCGTATTTCACAGATGATCCGGACATAATATCTGATGGAGAACTGGACGTATCCATGGCTGTCGACTGCGGCGGCTGGGATCGTTTCAGGCCATATGAGGATAAGTTCAGGGCGGCTAAGGCTAC
>JAFYJM010000045.1 GCA_017538125.1 Bacillota bacterium | reverse complement strand
TGTCCATGCCATCCAGGCGCTGCCTCCTACGAAGACCGCGTCGCTCTTCATTTTCTTGAAACCTTCCACCAGAAGCGATGCTCCGAGATCGGGCAGCTTGAACATATCTTCGTAGCTGATATTATTATCCCTGCAGATCCAGCCTGAACCCTCCAGTGGGAACACTGCCGGTCTGTCCACAGGTTCAAAGTTCATAGTTGCTAAAACTCTTTCCATTGATGTCATTGCCATTTCTGTATCCTCCAAATTAATTTTATTAGACTAACTCTAGTAATATTACTATACCAAAATTTCTGACATATTTCCAGTATAAAAATCAATAAAATTCCTGTTTATAATTATATCAAACTACTAGGTAAATGGCTAGACTTTTTTATATTTTTTACAAAAAATAATCAGAAACAGAGTTTCCGTTTCTGATTACGAGTTCTTGTCGTTTTATGCCAGACATGCTTCCTCCATAAGGGTCTTTAAGTGATCCATATATTCATGAAGGATGGCATCCCCCTCACCTCTCGTCTCGGTTCATCCAGATTAGAACATTATCCTTTATCTCCATCTTTAGCCTGCCCTTCTCAGTAAGCCAGGTGAGATATGACTTGACCGTGCTCCCGAGAAGCGCGTGCTGCTCATAATTCATCACAAGTTCGTATTCTTCAAACAGTTTCTTCAGCAGCGTATCGAAGCCCATAGGCCCATTGCAGAATTCAACGATCTTATCAGCTATCTCATAGACTTTATCGATGTTCATCTGAGCCAAAGATGATATGTCTTTTGAAGCCTCTGCATG
This sequence comes from Bacillota bacterium, assembly GCA_017538125.1. GTDB lineage: Bacteria > Bacillota > Clostridia > Peptostreptococcales > Anaerovoracaceae > RUG754. The sequence goes on along the minus strand of JAFYJM010000045.1, from coordinate 4,459 downwards.
GGCGGGGACAAAAAACTCTGCCTCCATTACCTTCACCATCTCAAGGGTCTCTAAATACTTCTCAGGATCCACCAGGAAGCAGATCTGATATTTCTTAAGTGTCTCCGGGCTCGACAGGCAGTCAGCCAGATATACCACGTTGTCCGGTGTTCTGAAGCCCGCCATGTTGAAAGAGTGACCGGGAAGATGAATGATCTCCCATCCCTCAGGAAGCGCTGCTTCATTTAATGGCTGGACCACGCTTTCCTGTGCCATCATGAACTTGTGCATCAGGTTCTTAGGAGGTTTCCCTCCGTAAAGATACATGGGCTCCAGTATCGTATGCTCGGTGAAGCTCTTCTCTATCTCCGGCGCGTAGATCTCACAGCCGGTCCTGTCCTGAAGGAACTTGTTCCCTCCGATGTGATCCGCGTGAGAATGCGTGTTGTATATCGCTTTCAAAGTCCAGCCCTGAGCTTCCAGGATGCGAAGGACTTTCTTACCTGCGTCCTTGTCGTTTCCACTGTCGATCATGCAGACTTCGTTCTCGCCGGTCTTTACAAGCCCGATCTTGGCAGGGCTCTGGATGTAGTAAAAGGAATCCGAGACCTGTATAAGTTCATACATCTTGCTTCCTCCGTTCAGTCTTCAGTCGATCTTTTCGACGATGAGCTCGGTCGAGCCCTTCTCGAGGGAATTGTGCTCGTCAAGATGGAAGTGTCCATTCTCCTCATCGGCCAGAGTCAGTAAATGATTGGCCAGCGACCTGAGCCCTTCCCTGTTCGCGGAGATCAATACTTCATCCTCACTCGAACTGACTTTGATCGTAAATCCTTCTTCCCACTTAAATTCCATTTCGTCACCTATGCTTCTTAAAACTGTTATCTCTTATGCCTGACAACCGTTATTCACGCCTTCTTTGTGATCCAAAGGATCTCAGGCGGATCGTTCTGCTGGTTGATCATGTCAGTGAACACAGCGTGATACTCCTTTGGATCGAGCGCGCGTGCCCACTCTAATACAGCTTTCTTCTCTATTAGGCCTTCCGGATGACCGTCATATAGCACGACAGTCACTATGCCTCCGGGACGTATGACCTTGAGCGCCGCCTTGAGTCCATCCACCGTATCATCAGCTTTAGTCGTTATACTGTGATCTCCTCCGGGCAGATATCCAAGATTGAAGACCGCTGCCGCAATGCTGTTTTCAGGGATATATGAGTCCATCATGACGAATGAATCATTGATAAGCTTCACGTTCGTGAATCCCTCTGATTTAAGTCTCTCAGCGGTCAGTCTGATCGCCTTCTCCTGTATATCGAAAGCATAGACAAGCCCGCCTTCTCCGACAGCTTTAGCCAAGGCAGCTGTGTCCTGACCGGTGCCGCATGTCGCGTCCACTGCAGTATCCCCGGGTCTTATATATTCAAGCGTGACCTTCATGGCCAGCTCAGTTGTTTTCGTTATCAGATTACTCATCTTATCAAATAATGCCCATCGGTATCAGCACTATAAGAAGCACTGCCACCAGGCCCCAGACAGTGATCAGGAATCTTTTTCTCTTAGCGGGCTCCATGTCGGGCACGTAGTTAGACGCCAGGAAAAACGGCACGTAAGTCGTGATCAGTACCGGCAGTACGCCCCACCATTTATATACCCAGATAAAGGAATGGTTGGACGTCCCGGCCAGGAACGATTCGAAGAGAGCGAAAAGAAGCGCCATGCTCAGCGCGCCTGCCAGCTTGCAGCTGATACCGCCCTTGCCGTCCTTCGCAAGATATCTCGTGCTCCTGTCCTCCGGAAGCATCTTGAATGAAATGATGCCCGCCAGTGAGAACATCATTGAAAGCTCCCAGCACACGCCTATAAGCAAAATAAACGTCGTTGACTCGTTGCTCACCGACCAAAGCGGATAGCCCGTCACATGTCCGATGATGGCGTTACCGATCTCGTAGAGCCAGTGCACGCCGTAGAGCGCTAATCCGGCATAGATCACGTCGTAGTTTTTCTTATGGATCTCCGACCAGTATACGTAAAATACCACCGCCAGAATGAATATAAAAGTCCAGTTAAAATTTTCCGTGCTGCGCACTCTTATGCTGTCCACCAGATCCATCGCGGCCTGTGAACCGTCTCCCCAGAACACAAACATTTCAGTCCTGCCTTTCTGTTGACCCCTGCTGCTTTTTGATATATAAGATCCTTATGGTATCTACTCTTGCACTTCGCTGATCGACGAGACTGAAGCAAGCCTTATCAGCTTGTCCATCTCTCCCTTTGGTTTAACGATATGAACGAGCAGCCATTCCTCGTCAGCGTCAATGATCGTGTTTGAACCGTGTTTGGTATTGCCGTACATGACTATATCAACGTCCATATGGTCTTCCTTCATCTCCAGTTTGACCTTTCGCCCGATATAGGACGTGGCTGCCTTCTGAAGTGCTTTACGGTCTTCGTTAAGAGGAGAACCTTCCATCACTGCCAGCTGCTCTTCAAGTTTATCGACCCTGCGCTTGAGAGAAGAAGACTGTAAATATGCCAAAAACCGAATATCGCAAATGCGAATGCTACGTATTCCATCAGTCTTCCTCCTTTCCGAATTCAAGAGAAAGCACGGATGAAACCGGTATCAGTTTCTCTATGCGGCCTTTCTTAGTGATCGCCTCTACCTTCATCCAGTTGCCTTCGAAATCCATGATCCTGCAGTCCGTATTGTAAAGATCGATATCAGCTTCCTCGTCAAAGAAGTTCAGCCTGACAACTTTGCCCATTGCTGACTGAAGAAGCCTACTGACTCCTTTGACAGGCGCCTTGCCAACCTCCGTCATTTCATCTTTAAGAAGATAATCGCAGCTTACGCCGAGGATAGACGCTATCTCTCCTATCTTATCTATATCCGGCATGACCGTTCCTGCTTCCCAGCGGCTGACGGTCTGTCTGGTAACGGACATCTTGTCCGCGAATTCAGTCTGGGTCATACCCAGATCTTTGCGTTTCATAGCTATCTTGTTACCGAGTTCTGTCATTTTTTTGAGCTCCTTTCTGTATTTTACGGCCCTATTCTAACCGCAAAAATACATTTTCTCAAGAAGTTATCATGTTCAAAATGTAACATAACAGTTTACATTTCAGATATATCAGGTCCGGTCTCCTGCTCTTTCGCTCATTATGGCTGAACCTATTATGAGCACGGCACCGATTATTTCAAATACGCTGATCGTTTCCTTAAGGAAGACGCAGGAAGCCAGTATCGCTACCACCGGATCGATATAGCTCAGAACGGCCACCGCCTGGGCGCTCATGTGCTCCATGCTTCCGAAGTACAGCAGATACACGAGACCGGTGTGTATTATACCGACGATCAGAATCAGTATGATGGTACGCACGTCCATGTGGACCGGTGTACCACCCCCGGTAAGCAGTATATACGGTATCAGTACGATCGCTGCGGATGCGAGCTGGATGATCGTCTTTTCGAAGGGATCGACTCCGGTGATCTTCTTGTTTCCGATGACTGCGACAGTATAAAGCACTGCGGCCGCAAGCCCGAAGATGACTCCCCTGAAACTGTCGGTCTGCGTTCCTCCCGCTTTAAGTATGCCTGAGACCAGCACCATACCGGCGAAGGCCGTAAACGCAAAGAACATTTTCTTACCGGTCAGTTTCTCACTGAAGAATACCGGTGAAGCCAATATCAGAAGCGTCGGCTGCAGATAATAGCAGAGCGTTGCAACCGCAACCGTAGTGAACCTGTAGGCTTCAAACAGAAAGATCCAGTTCACGCCGATGATCGCGCCATTTATAATGAGGAGAAGCAATTTCCTACCCTTGACCCCGTGGCGGATCCTCTGTCCTCTCAGCTTCACAAAAGCTGCGAGCGAAAGCGAACCCAGTATTCCCCTGGAGAATGCCAGGATCGCAGAGGAAACCGGTATGTATCTTCTGAACACTCCGATCGTCCCGATGATCACCATTGAAGAGATGAACTGCAGGTATGTACTTTTGCGTGTCGGTTCTGTCATTTTATCTTCAGTCCGGTATGCCCCTGCTCGCCCTGAGCTGGGCGACCAGTTTCTCAAAAAACGCTATATAGAAAGACAGTCTCTCCTGCCAGAGTTTTTCTGCCGTCTTTGTCGCCATGGGCAGCTCCTTCAGTTCCCTGAGGCGAGTCAGTCTTTTGACCGTGTAGTCCCATTTTTCATCGTAACTCTTCTTCAGGAAACCGTCATCCGAGAGCAGCTCGTGGATGCGGTAGGCATCAATACGGTCGATGTTGTCGGCATCACCTACGGACATCGCGAACACTGTCCGCTCGCCGTCAAAGTCAGCCTTATCGTCAACATGGATCGCGATGCCATAGCAGATATCTTCTATTCTGTCTCCGGGCAGGCCCAGCTCCCTAAGGAATGGTCTGGCTATCTTTGCAGAAAGCCTTCCGTGCTCCATCCAGCCTTCCTCACCGAATTCCAGGCAGTATGATA
>JAFYJM010000007.1 GCA_017538125.1 Bacillota bacterium | reverse complement strand
TCTTCATAGATCTGTGCATTGTAGACTTCCTTGATCTTATCGATGAATGCCTCGTGCACCATAAGGTTCTCGTCATCTCTTACCCATACAGAGTTTGCCCGCTTAAGCACGCCGGAACCGCGGACTTCAGTGAGTGCGTACCAGTTTTTGTACCAGTTGTTGAAATCCTCGATATTCATGCCGCAGGCATCTTCGATCTCCTTGAGGGTGTTGTTCTTAGCACCGTTCTCAAGGAGTCCCATCGCTGTCAGGAAAGAGATCGGGCTTACCATCGTGCTCTTACCCTTCTCGATATCTCCCATGGCAAGCTTCTTATAGAGCTCAATAGCGGTCATCCTGACTGCCTTGCCTGTCTCGGCTCCTTCTTTCATGAGGTAATCCACATATACCTTTCCGGGATCCTCGAAAGGTCCTGTCTGGGGCTTCTTTGCTGTCTTGACCGTCTTTACCTTGGAGAAAGCGCTCTCCTTATCGCCCTTAACGGCTTTGACTCTGAAGGCGTATTTTTTGTTGTACTTGCCTTCGAATTTATAACTGCACTTCTTGACTGTCTTGATCAGTTTGTAGACTTTCTTGGTACCCGTTTTCTTGTATACCTTGTATTTCTTGCCGTTTACTTTGAGCTTGTACTTCGAAGTGTCTGAGTATTTCTTCTTGTTGGCAGATGTTTTCTTGACCGTCTTCCAATATTCCCAGACCGTCTTGTTGACGCGGCGGTATACCTGGTATTTGTCAGCTCCCTTGACCTTGCTCCACTTGAGAGTCACCGTGTTCTGACTAACTTTGGCGGATGTTATCTTCGGCGCTGCGGGCGCTTTCGATGAGCTCGCTCCGAAGGCGCCAAGAGGCGCGCACATCGTCACAACAAGCGCTAATATCAATATGGCTGCGATTCTTTTGGAATTCTTCTTCATGATCATTTCCTCCTTACACTTCCAATACAGGCATGGCAGGTAAAATGTTGCGTGTTTATTTAAAATACTGTACTTAAACTGATTTTTCTTTTGTGACCTTGTCCAGGTACTGCACCCATCTGACGGTCTGCTTCCTGTCAGGCTCCGGGAAGAAGTAGTAAAGCACTCTCTTCGAATACATTGAAACGTGGTCCGCCACAGAAGCCGGAAAAGCGCTCACTATGGACGTCTTCTCGGTGAATTCAAGCGGCTCTCCGAGCACTTCGCCTGTGAAGCTGATACTGTCTCTGTCCACCCTGAAATGCCCGTGACCGGCGTCCTTTATGAGGAGCCCATCCTCGCCCGGTGTGGCTACGCTCACTTCGCTCTCTATAGGTACTGAAGTGTCGATCATCTCCTCCTGCCAGTCAAACCATGGGTTGATATGGTCGAAGACCGGACCATGAAGGACGTATTGCTGATCCAGCTCCCAGCTGGCTCCGCAGCTGTCGCATCTGATGAAATTGCCTTCTGTGGACATATTGAATTCCGCCCCGCAGACCGGGCATTTATAGAGGATACCGTCCAGGCCTGCAGCTGTCGCTTTGCACTTGTAAGTAACGTCTGTCAGAAGTTTGTCTTCATCATGAGAGATGGCCTTTCTCAGGCCGGCTTTTATCTCCTCGATCGACAGATCTTTGATCTCGTCTTTGTCGAAAAGCTTGCCTCCATGGACGAGTACCTTGCCCGGACGAAACTTCAGTCCTCCCCACTTGGGCACGGATTTATAGGCTCCGTCCTGAGTCAGCCAATATACGTCTATGCCCAGTTTCTTCACGAGTTCGGCCGTGCCTTCTGTGAGCTGCACTGAATGGCCGGAGCAGGTCAGCCTGCCCTCAGGATAGATCACTATGATCTGCCCTGCCTCTTTGGCCCGCATGATGCTGATGATCGTACTCACGTCTGCGCAGAACATCTTCTTAGGTATCGCATGGCTCACCTTTATGAAGAAGTTCGTGATCTTGTTCGTGGTGAAGTGATGGCTTCCCACGAAAGTCACGATGTGAGGATAAAGCGCAAGTCCCGCGAAAAGAAAGTCCAGATTGGACGTATGCGGGGAAACGACCAGCGCAGGCCCGCCCTTTTCCATCAGATCTCTGAAACCTGAGCGATCCACCTCAGTCCTGAGTTTGAGTCTGAGAAGGATCCTTCCTATGAAGCTAATGAAGAACCAATAGACCAGACGGTTCGCGGGTATGTATTTCTTTTTTGCATTTGAGGTCTTTTTTTCTGACATTGTTCCTGGGTCCTCTTTGACGGTCAGCTACTCGCAGTTGACCTTCCTGAATTCGGGTTTTTTGTTGGCATCTATCCTGGCCTGTTCGAGAGGTGTGCGCTCGAGTTCAGTTTTAAGACGCACGAGCCGCCTCGTCAGTTTGTTCACGTCGTATATCCTCTGCGTCACGGTATAGGTGTTCTCTTCCTTGAACATGAAGACCGACTTGATAGTCTGCTCCAGTTCATCGAAGATATCGTTCACCGCATTAATGAAATCTTCCCTGAGATCGCGCCTCCCGTCTTCATCCACCTTGCCTCCTCTGTAGAAGTCTACGGCTGTGATATCGTAATAATAGTCTATCCTGAAAAGTCTGGAAACCTCTGCAGAAAGGCTGTTTCTTATGTCGTTCAACTTCGCTTCCAGCATCCTCGGGTTCGATCTGAAGTGCTCTGCGTACTCCTCTGCCTCGCGTCTCAAATCGTCGAAGGTCTTTTCAAGCTCATCGAAAGTATACTCGAATTGCTTTTGAGTCATCTGGAGCGTAGTCCTGTAAAGCATGATCTGTGAAAGCGCTGATGCGCCGATATCCTTCATCTTGAGACCGGCAGACTGCTCGATGATGTCCCTAACGGTTGTCTCGCAATCATGTCTTACAGCCTCTTTGAGTTCCTCGACTCCGATCTTTTTCTTGGCGCTCACCGGGAACAACTGGATCCGGTCGACTTCCATGAGTTTCTTGATTAGTTCGGTGCAGTAAGCCACATAATCCCCCAAGTCGTCCTCATCGATCGTGTCTATCTTGTTCACGACGAAGTAGAACTTGGACGCGAACTCTTTGGCATTCTTGAGGAAGTCGACTTCGATCTGGTTGATCGGGCTGTCCACCGACAGCATGAAGATGACGGCATCGGATTCCTTGACGAAAGCATATGCCTCGTCGGTGTTTTTCTGATGTACGGAACCTACGCCCGGCGTATCCACCAGGGTGATACCGCCGTCAAGGAAGTCTGCAGGGCTGTAGACCATTACCTGCCTCACTCCCAGATGGTTGTCGGAGTTTGACTGCTCATTTATGTAGTCCGACATGGCATCGAAAGGTATCTCCTTGATTATGCCGTTGTTGAACCTGACCGTAGCCGCGCGCTCTCCGTGTTCGATGGTGGTCACTACAGCTGTGACAGGCACGATGCCGATAGGAAGGATGTCGTCTCCGAGCATGGCATTAACGAGCATGCTCTTACCGCGCTTGAACTGGCCGATGACGGATATGGTTATCCTCTGGTTTTCTATTTTATCGATGAGTTCCTCGGTGCGCTTGAGCTCCTTCTTGGTCAGCTCATAGTGCCCGAAGATCTCCTTCATTTCTTTGGTTATCTCAATAATTGGTCTGATCATATGTATCCTTGGTCATGTGATTTAGTTGCCGGTCTTCAATAAAAGGCGCATTCCCTGCAGCAGGGCTCGCTGTCACGCTTCTCCTTACTGCAAAGAAGCGGCTTAAGGATGAGATTCTGCGGGATCTTGTCGCCGTTCAGCGATTTGAGAGCTGCGATCTGGCAGAGCGTTCCGACGAATTCCGTGTGCTGGCCAGCTCTGGCTTTTCTCATAGTCTCGCGATAGAGTTTAGGCATGTCGCGCTCGTCAAAGGCCGGGTCATATTCATACCACTCTTCAAAAACAGGCAGTTCCACAGGATTGAATATCGGGCAGAAAAGCACGCAGGCGTTGCATCTGTCGCAAGCGCCTTCGTTAAGCACTGCTATCTTCTTTGCTCCAGGCCCGTCGCTTCCGTATCTGCCTGAGGCTTTATAGGCTTTGGCTTCAGCTGACTGCTTGTCGGCGTACTTTAAGATGAGTTCTGCGGCCTCTTCGCTGTTTCTGTCAAACAGCTTGACCGCGTTATGTTTACAGGGGACCACGCAAGCCCCGCAGCCGTTGCAATTCTTTACTCTTTCAAGAAGCTGCATATATCATATCTCCTTTGATCCATTCTGAAATGATGCACTTGAGTCTCTGACTATCCGCCTAAGTATCACAAAAGATACATCATCACATACATAGTAATTATATCATATCAGGTCATTGGGTTTCAAGGGTACCTTGACATCAAAAAACGCCGCGGTCAGCCTCTTTGATGCAAGGCCCGCAGCGTTTTGAGTCCGCAATAGTCCTATTCGTATATGCGCAATTCTCCCCTTCCAGGGATCTCGATTGACGACGGTCTGAAACCTGCTTCGGTGACGTACTTCACGGCTTCATCGAAAGCATAGTCAAGCTTGTCCGCCTGGTGGCAGTCTGAGTTGATGATCAAACTTCCGCCCATATCGCGTATCAGGCTGAGACTGTCTTTGGATGGATAAGGTTCCGTCCTGTAGCCCTTAGCCATCGCGCCTGTATTCACTTCGAACAGAGGCCGTCTGCCCCATGCTCTGAAATCGCTGAAGATCCTCTCAAGGGCTCTATCGCGAACCGCCTTATACCGCGGAGAGTCTTCATCAAAGATGCGCTCCCTCTCATTGAATTTAAGAAGCAGATCGAAGTGTCCGACGATGTCACAATCCGTGTCGCATACTATCCTACCCTCATCTTCGAAGTAGGCCGCTGCCAGAGCCAGCGGATCGCCTCCAAACACGTTCTCCAGAGCCCAATTTAGGGTGTCCAGGCCGTAATCCACGTAGATGTAGGCGCCGTCGTCAGAGAAGACCACGCCGTTAAGATCCGGCTCCCTCAGTGGCCTTATTACCGTGCCCATCCATTGAAGCTCCGCCCATGTAAGGCGAAAAGCGTGCACGGAACCGATGAGATAGTCATATACTCCTCCCGGATAGCCCGGATTCAGCAGACCGTGCTCTCTTCTCAAAGCAGGCTTGTCCGAATATAGATCCTGCTCCAGCCCAAGGAACACTCTAAGCCCTTCCTTAGAGGCTTGAAGGCTCGCGTCCGCTCCGTAGTGCCTGGCTGCAGCTTCCGGATCGCGGGCGAAAAGCCTCTTGGCCGCAAGGACCTCGTCGATGTACTCGTCAGTGCCCTCTTCAGCCATGCAGTAACTCTTGTCATAGTAAGTGAAACTGTGGCCGGAGAAGCCCAGTACGCCAAAGTCCTTAATAAGAGCTGCCCGGATGATCTCCGGTATTGTGTTTTGCCCATCGCAGTAAAGCGTATGGGTATGAAGATTCTGTTTCATGATATCCTTACCTTAAACTGATCTGTCAGCTTTGCGATGACGATACGGATCACCGCTTGTAAGGCGCATCTTCTACTATTCGATGCCCTTCACTACGTAATCCTTGTCCTCTATGGCCTTTGTCAGTTCCGCATCGGGTACTTCTTTTAAAAGCTTAACTACAGCAGTGCCCGCCTCATGGGATGCTACGGCAGATTCTACTCCGTCCAGAGCTTCAAGAGCCTTTTTGACTGTGGCTTCACAGTGCATGCACATCATGCCTTCTACTTTGATCGTCTTTTCCATCAGATCTTCCTCCTCGATATCATCATTATTATCACTATCATAAGAATTCCTGAGTTCGTCCAGGTCTTCGTCATTAAACTTGTATCCTGCCTCACTGATTTTGTCCATGAGAGATCTGTCATCTTCATCGAAAACGCTCATGTCCGCCGGCTTGCCTTTCCTGTCGCGGGAAGGATCGTAAAGTTTCGTAAGGTTGAGCCTTAAAGCGTTCATGCATACGCAAAAACTCGAAAGGCTCATGGCCAGAGCGCCGTACATCGGCTGGAGCGCTATGCCATAAAGACCGATAGCCAGTGGGATGCAGATCGCGTTATAGAAGAAAGCCCAGAACAGATTCTCATGTATGTTCCTTATCGTTGCGCGGCTAAGCCTTATGGCAGCGGCCACATCCGTTAATGTGCTCTTCATCACTACCACGTCTGCTGCGTCGATGGCCACGTCGGAGCCTGCGCCTATCGCTATACCGGTGTCCGCTGCAGTCAGCGCAGGCGCGTCATTTATACCGTCGCCAACCATGGCGACCTTGCCTGCCCTCCTGAGTTTCTCTATTATACCGGCCTTCTGATCCGGAAGCACGCCTGCGAAGATCCGGTCGACCCTTGCCTGGCTTGCTATGGCAGCAGCCGTTCTGAAGTTGTCTCCTGTTATCATAGCCACGTGGATGCCCATATTTTTGAGCTCACGGATGGCTTCGACGGAATCATCTTTGATGGTATCGGCCACAGCTATGATGCCCAACAGCTCAGCGTCTTTAGCAAAGAACAGTGGCGTCTTGCCCTGGTTCGAGAGAGCGTCCGACTTCTCTCTTATCTCATCACTGATCGGCACGATATTCTTGATGAATCTGAGGCTTCCAGCGGCGTATGCTTCGTTGCCCGGTCCTGTGGCTCTCACGCCGTTTCCGGGCAGCGCGATAAAGTCAGCCAAATCATCCAGGACCAGACCTTCAGCGGCCTGAACTACCGCGGCGGCCAAAGGATGTTCGCTCTTCTTCTCAATGGAAGCAGCGAGTTTCAGGAACTCCACGTGCTGGATTCCATCTAGCGGTATGATGTCAGTGACCTTCGGCTCTCCTCTGGTGATCGTGCCTGTCTTATCTAAAGCTACTATCTGAGTACGTCCCAGAGATTCCAGGGATGCGGCAGTCTTATAGAGGATGCCGTTCTTTGCGCCTACTCCGTTACCGACCATGATGGCGACAGGTGTAGCAAGTCCCAACGCGCAGGGACAGCTTATGACGAGGACTGAGATGGCTCTCGCGATCGAGAAACCGAACTCGCGTCCCGCGATCAGCCAGCCCGCAAGGGTCAGGATAGCGATCCCTATCACCACTGGAACGAAGATCCCTGCGACCTTGTCGGCGATCCTCGCGATCGGCGCCTTGGTGGCCGCGGCGTCTGACACGGTCTTTATGATCTGAGCGAGAGTAGTGTCCTCGCCGGTCCTTGTGGCCCTGACTCTGACATATCCTGAAAGGTTCATAGTGGCCTGAGACACGCTGTCGCCTTCCTCCTTATCCACCGGAATGCTCTCCCCGGTCAGAGCGGATTCATTGACGGAAGTCGAACCGTCTTCAATGATGCCGTCGACCGGTATGCTCTCTCCGGGCCTTACCGCGACTATATCTCCAACCATGACGTCGTCTATGGATACTTCGATCTCAGTCTCAGCTCCATTTTCATCGATATCTAACTTTACCGCAGTCTGAGGCGCCAGCCTGATCAGACCTTTGAGTGCGTCCGTGGTGCGGCCTTTGGACATGGCTTCCAGCATCTTGCCGATCGTAATCAGCGTCGGGATCATGGCAGCCGACTCGAAGTAAAGGTTCATGCCGTACTTCATTACGGTATCATGATCGCCCTTGCCCATAGCGTCTATCATTATGAACAGTTCGGCCAGGGAGTATCCGAATGAAGCCGCAGAACCAAGAGCTACCAGGGTGTCCATGTTTGGCGCGCCGTGTATGAGCAATCCGAAGCCCGAAGTGAAGAACTTCCCATTGATCACCATTATGATAAGCGCCAGGATCATCTCCAGAAGTCCCAGAGCCACGTGATTCTCAAGGATCTCCGGCACCGGCCAGCCCCACATCATGTGCCCCATGCTGAAATACATGAGCACGACAAGGAAGCACGCTGATATTATCAGGCGCCTGCGGAGTCTTGGAGTCTCCGTGTCCTTCAGAGCTTCCTCCTCTTCTTTTAACTTTTGCGAAGCAGTACGGGATCCGGCCTCTGTCCTGCCTTTAAGACTCGCTCCGTAGCCTGCGTCCGTTACTGCTCTGATTATATCAGATGCGGCCGCGGTACCTTCCACCCCCATCGAGTTGGTAAGAAGGCTCACGGAGCAGGACGTTACGCCCTCCACCTTTGATACTGCCTTTTCCACACGGGCGCTGCATGCGGCGCAGCTCATGCCCGTTACGTTGTACTGTTCCATCCTATCTCATTACCTTCTTCAGGGTCTCTGTGAGTTCTTCGATGGTATCCTCACGTCCGGCCTTGATGTCGTCGACCACGCAGGTCCTCAGGTGCTCGTTCAAAAGCACCTTGTTGAAGCTGTTCAAAGCGCTTGAAATGGCGGATATCTGTACCATTATGTCCGGGCAGTAAGCGTCCTGCTCCAGCATGCGCTGGACTCCCCTGACCTGGCCCTCGATCCTCTTCAGTCTGTTCATGAGATCCTTGTATTCCTTATCGCTGCGCTTCTTGGTGCGGCAGCAGCAGTTATTATCGGTCATCTCTATACCTCTTAGTTATATCATTATACCCCCTGGGGGTATTCGTTTCTCTTGTTATGATATACCCCCTGGGGGTATTTTGTCAAGGCCTGCTTCAATTTTTGCCCTTAAGGTCAGAACTTGACAGAGACAACTGAAGGGGCTACAATTAGAAACTGTAATTATTTCAAATACTGAAGTATTATGGAGATTCATTTTGAGCAAAATTATTAAGATAATATATCTGACCATGATCATCGTTCTGATCCTCGGCAGTCTCTCGGGCTGCGGCTCCAACGGCGGATCGGAAGTCCCCGACACACAGGATGAGAGCGGTCTTAAAATAGTCACAACGATCTTTCCTGAATACGACTGGGTCATGAATATCATCGGCGATGATCCGGGTGATGCAGAAGTCACTTTGCTGATAAACAGCGGCGTGGACCTCCACAGTTATCAGCCTGCGGCGGATGACATCCTTAAGATCTCAACGGCAGACGTCCTCGTATATCTCGGAGGCGAATCGGACAAGTGGGTAGAAGATGCCTTAAGAACTTCATCAAACGAAGAAATGATCGTCGTCAGCCTTCTCGATGAACTTGGCAGCTCCGTCAAGGAGGAGGAAGTCGTCGAAGGCATGCAGGGCGAAGATGATGAAGGCGATGAAGAAGAGCCTGAGTATGACGAGCACGTCTGGCTCTCTCTAAAAAACGCAGCGTTCTTTGTGAACTGCCTTCAGGAAGCCATTTCAAAGGCAGACCCGGAGAATGCCGAGACCTATAAAGCCAATGCCGACGCATATATAGAGAAGATCCGCGCTCTGGACGAAGAATATGAAGCCGCCGTTTCTGCAGCTCCCACCAAAACGCTTCTCTTCGGAGACCGTTTCCCCTTCCGCTATCTGACTGATGACTACGGCCTTGAATATTATGCGGCCTTTGTAGGCTGTTCCGCTGAAACTGAAGCGAGTTTCGAGACGATCACCTTCCTTTCGACCAAGATCGATGAGCTCGGGCTCCATTCGGTAATGACCATCGAAGGGACAGACCACAGGATCGCAGAGACGATAATCCAGAACACGAAGACTAAGGATCAGAAGATCCTGACTCTGGACTCAATGCAGTCCGTGACAGCCGATCAGGCTGCAAACGGCGTGAGTTATCTGAGCATAATGGAAAGCGATCTCTCAGTACTTAAGGAAGCCTTGAATTAACAAATGTCATCTGCTTCACATATCCAAACAAAACTACTGCCCCGCGCACAAGGCGCGGGGCTTTTATCATGCAAAAAACCGGCAGGTGCAGCCCGCCGGTTCCTCAGTTTATTATTTACACTTTATGATCCAGTATCCTGTAAACAAGATCCATGTCAAGGTTCTCACGCATATGCTTCGCGAGAAGGTCGTACTGGCTGTCCTTATAGGCTGCCCTGTCGAAGGTGCCTAGTTCTGCTGGATCTATGCCCTTCTTCGCGCAAAGCACTCTCACCACAGCATCCGCCACACCTGGCGCATCAAAAATGCCGTGGATGTAGCTCCCGTAGACATTGCATTCAGGCGAATCGTCAGCCGCTACGATCACGGGCATGCCCTCTCCGGACCTTCCCATGTGTATCTCATAGCCCACGTAATCCATGCCGTTCAAGCCTTTAAGGATACCTGTGATGCCGCTGAACACTCCTTCTGTCTGCGTCTGACGCTTCTCACCGACGAAGACAGTATCCACAGGGAGAAGGCCCATGCCTTTGATCGTCTCCGGTGTCTCAGCTTCGGTCATTTCAGGGTCTGACACGGATCTTCCGAGCATCTGGTAGCCTCCGCAGATGCCGAAGACCAGTTTACCATTATCCGCAGCCTGAAGGATCCTTGCTTCGAGGCCGCTCTCTCTCAACCACTTGAGGTCAGCGATCGTAGACTTGGTCCCCGGTATTATTATCATGTCCGGGTCGCCCAGGTCTGCCACCCTCTCCACATACCTTACAGACAGATTCTCGTAGCCATCGAAAGCAGCAAAATCAGTGAAGTTTGATATCTTCGGTATGCGTATGACCGCTATATCGATAAGCCTCCTGCCACCCGCGCTGCGATTGTCGAAACGCTCTGTCAGGCTGTCTTCATCGTCTATGTCGAGATGAAGATAAGGGATGACGCCGGCTACAGG
>JAFYJM010000006.1 GCA_017538125.1 Bacillota bacterium | reverse complement strand
TATGCAGTTCGGAGCTTTTAACAGAGGATTGTCGCCTCTGATAGGCTCTGTCGAGACGACGTCAAGACCTGCGCCGGCGACTTTACCGCTTATAAGCGCGTCAGCGAGATCCTGCTCAACTACCATCTGACCGCGGCTGTTGTTTATGATGATCACGCCGTCCTTCATCTTCGCAATGTTTTCTTTGTTGATAATGCCCGTGTTGAATGGAAATAAAGGCATTTGAAGCCCCAGGACGTCCGATCTCGCGAAGAGTTCATCCAGAGACACGTATTCGACGCCAAGCTTCAGGGCCTCATCAGTCTCCCTGGCATCGAAGGCGATCACGTGCATTCCGAGAGCTTTAGCTATTTCAGCGGTATGGATACCGATGTTTCCGCATCCCATCAGGCCGTAGGTCTTGCCTGCGAGTTCAATGAGCGGATAATCCCAGAAACACCAGTCGATGTTGTTTTCCCATGCTCCGTCATGCACAGCCTGACTGTGATGACCGATGTGATGGCAAACTTCAAGGAGCAGGGCGATAGCGAACTGGCTGACCGAACGCGTCCCATAGATCGGAACGTTGCATACCGGGATGCCTTTTTCTTTTGCATAGGCCGTGTCGATCACGTTATATCCCGTAGCGAGCACACCGATGAAGCGTATGCTCGTCGCATCGATTATTTCGCGGGTTATGAGTGTTTTATTTGTAAAAACGATCTCTGCAGAGCCGATACGTTCAATGATCTCCTGAGGGTCGCTGTTGTCTGTTCTGTCATAAACAGTAAGCTGGCCGAATCTTGCGATCCCTTCCCAACTCAGATCCCCCGGATTCTCTGTATAACCGTCGAGTACTACTATTTTCATATTGCTCCTCCCGAAATATATCTATGATAACTTATTATAGAACAGTTTCTGCATAAATACCACATAAACATATGTGGAGATAGTGGTCCTGCCTGTGTTACAGGATATTCATTTTGTCCCAGAGCGGTATTATGCAATGGAGCAGATGATTATATTCCTTAGCGAGGAGCAAAATCATACTAACGGTAGAAAAAATAATATCCTAATAGTATGAATAGTCTGTTCACTTTTTCGATCCTCCAGGGTATAATGGCATCAGATGATAAAGAGAGGAGACAAACATATGGAAATGATGCTTGCAGAAAATATACGTAAATTCCGTAAAGAAAGGTCGCTTACTCAGGAACAGCTTTCTGAAGTGCTGGGCGTGACGGCAGGGGCTGTCTATAAGTGGGAAGCCGGGCTGTCCGTACCGGAATTGGATCTGATCGTGGAGATGGCGGATTTCTTCGATACTTCTGTGGACGTGCTTATCGGTTATAAGACGAAGGACAACCGACTGGAGGCTACCGTCAGGAGGCTTCAGGAATACCGCCGCCAAAAGGACAGGAGCGGTATTTCAGAGGCGGAGAAGGCTCTTAAGAAATATCCTCACTCTTTTCAGATAGTCAACGAAAGCGCAACACTGTACCGCGCCTTCGGGATAGAGACCGGCGATAAAGATCTGTATCTTAGGGCACTTGAACTGCTGGAGCAGGCACATCTTTTGATCGCGCAGAATACCGACCCTGAGATCAGCGAACAGACCCTCTATGGCAAGAGAGCAGAAATATATCTGGGACTGAACGAATGGGAAGAGGCTGTGGAACTGTTCAAAAAACACAATGCCGGAGGCATGTACAATCACCTCATCGGCCAGACTCTGGCCAATAACGGAAGCACGGAGGAGGCAATGCCATACCTGTCGGAGTCTTTGGCCCTGATCCTCGGCAATCTGGCATGCACTGTCACAGGTTATCTCAATGTGTATTCCGATAAGGAAGACTATGCGTCCTTAGAGGCGATAATCATGTGGGCGATCGATCTCTACTCCGGGCTCAGGGAGGGAGATAAACCTTTCTTTTTCGACAAGCTGAACTGCGGGTTCATGGCTGTCCTCGCCTTTGCACAGTATAAGTCAGGGCAGGAAGCAGAGGCGCAGGATTCTTTGCGAAGGGCAAAAGAACTGGCCATATTCTTCGACGCTGATCCGAGCTATGACGAAAGCGACATCCGCTTCATCGACCGGATCGAAGGCGCCAGTGTCCATGACGACATCGGGCCCACTGCGATGGATACCATAGATAATGTCATAAACAGTTTGGAATGCGAAGAGATCGCCGCTCTCTGGAAGAGCGTTAAAGGATAAGATGAAAAAGGGGATAACGAGAACAATGAGTAAAGAAGAAATCAAGGCGCTGCGCCGCCCTTTCATAAAAGAATTATTCAGAAACAATAAGTTCAATCTTACGATGACCGTTATCGCCTGTTTTCTTGCTGCCACATCGGAGATCGTGGTTTCATGGCTTATCAAGGACATCTCGGATCTGATCTCAGGTGACAGTTCTATGGGATTCAAAACGCTGCTTCTCATCGCAATAGGCGGGTTCGCGCTGATGGGTGTGGCATGGATCCTGGACTGCGTCTTCCTTTCTGAGTTCCGTTCAAAGGCAATGAAGCAGTACCGAGAATACGCTTTCTTTAGGCTCATGGAGAAGGGCATCCAGGCCTTCTCAGGCGAAAACAGTTCGCTGTATATCTCAGCTCTTTCTAACGATGTCAATACGATCGAAAGAGACTTTATCAATATGCTGCAAAACACCATACAGGTGGGATTAGCGTTTATCGGGGCGCTGGCCGTCATGATATATCTAAGCCCGCTTCTGACACTGATAGCCATCGGCTTTTCACTGCTGCCGATACTGGTCTCAGCATTTCTCGGGGATAGGGCTGCAAAAGCTGAGAAGGAAGTTTCTGATAGAAAAGAAAACTACACCGGCATGATGAAGGACGCTCTTACGGGTTTCTCGGTAATCAAGAGCTTCAAGGCAGAGAGAAGCATTGCCAGGATGCATGATGCATCAAACGAAGGAGTGGCTGACGCATCAAAGAAGCGCTCTAAGGTAACCATCAACGTGGCATATGCTTCCAACTTTGCAGGAGGCATCCTGCAGTTCGGCGTATTCTTCGTGGCCGCGGCCATGGCGCTTTCCGGCAAGGGCATCACCGCCGGAACCGCTATCGTCTTCGTGCAGCTTCTGAACTTCGTTCTGGCACCGATCCAGATCTTCCCTACCTTCTACGCAGGAGCGAAGTCATCGTTCGGACTGATCGATAAGCTTGCTCTGGCTCTCAATCAGAACATTGAGGATGAAGGCGAGCAGGTAAAACCTGAACTCACAGAGGGTATAACCGTAAATGACCTGGAGTTTTCTTATGAAGAGGGCAGACCGGTGCTGAAGGACGTGGATATAGACATGAAAGCAGGCGGGTGCTATGCGCTGGTGGGTGGCTCAGGTTCCGGCAAATCCACGATCCTGAATCTCCTGATGGCCTCATCCAAAGATTACAAGGGAGAGATCCTCTACGACGGTAAGGAACTGAAGAGAGTCTCGGCGGGCTCGCTTTATGACCTGGTGTCCATCATCCAGCAGAACGTGTTCGTGTTCAACAGCACCATCCGTGACAATATCACTATGTTCTCAGAGTTCCCTGAGGAAGAGATCGATCGCGCGGTCAGGATGTCCGGGCTTAAGCAGCTCATTGATGAGAAGGGAGCGGATTACCTTTGCGGCGAAAACGGCTCCGGGCTCTCGGGCGGAGAGCGCCAAAGGATATCCATAGCAAGAGCGCTTCTCAGGAAGACTCCCGTGCTACTGGTGGACGAGGCGACTGCCGCATTGGATGCAGAAACCTCCTTTGAGGTGCTGGACGCTATACTGAAGCTGGATGGCTACACCAGAGTGATCGTTACCCACGACCTGGACGAGAACATCCTTCGCCGCCTGAACGGACTGTTCGCCCTGAAGAACGGCGTGGTCTCGGAGCAGGGCACCTTCGACGAACTTATGGAGAAGAAAGGCTACTTCTACTCGCTCTATACAGTCTCTCAGAGTGTGTAAAGATATACACAGTCCGCCCCTGTCGGACGTGAATGATCACTAAATATCAGAGGTCTTGATAATCAAGGCCTCTTATTATATAATCAATATGAAAAACAGTTCTTTGATCGGAGGTAGTGGAATGGATCCGAATGAGGAAAAATGGAATTACAATAAGCAGTTCAAGGTATTCGGCATAGGCCTTATCATAGCGATAGTGATCGCGCTGATACTGGTGATAACTGGCAGGATCGGATGGGGCGTAGCTATAGGATTCGTAGTGGCCGTAATGCTCTTTGAGCTCGTGTATTTTCTTATCTTAAGAGATACCGTCCCGAATCCTCTCACTCAGGTGAACATGCGTAAAGATGTCGAATTTATCAATGAAGATGGCGAGATTATCGAGCAGCTCAAACCGGGCATTTATAAAGTATCCAAGATAGATAAAGAAAACAGGCAGTAAAACCATTGGCAGGACAGCAATGAAAAGAAAGAAGAAAAAGACTACTACGGTCAAGCAGCAGCCTGTAGTTGAACCAAAAAAAGAAAAGAGCAGCATCATAGTGCTGACGATCGCAGCAGTGATCTTCGTGGCTATGATCTTTTGGATCTATTCCGAAGACTTCCTGAATGGAGCAGGTGACATATTCTCGGTATACGGCGATGAGATCGTGGAATTCGACAGAGCTACGATCAATGAGATCACGAATGAAGATCTGAGGATCGATGAGGAAATCGACAACGCTGACGTCGGCAGTCAGGAACTCCAGGTCACCGTCAAGAGCGGACGCTACAAGGGCGAGGATATGGTCGCATATAACTACATCGGGCCTCTCTCAGGAGTCAAGCTATCAGTAGGCGACAGCGTAATGCTCACGATCAAGACACATAGCGACGGAGAACATACCGCTACGGTATATGAATATAACAGGATACCGACGCTGGCAGTATTTGTGATACTCTTTTTCATAATAGTAGTAATAGTCGGAGGCCTCACGGGACTTAAATCGCTGATCGGACTGGTGTTTACGATCGTTTGTCTATTCATGATACTCGTTCCTCTGCTCTTGAAAGGCGCGCCTACGATCCCTACGACTTTCCTGACCTGCGCATATGTAGCGCTCGTTTGCTTCACGATCCTAGGCGGTATACACAGAAAGACGATAAGCGCTTTCCTTGGTACGATTTCCGGAGCCTTCCTCGCCATGCTCTGCGGTATGTCAGTGCAGGCCATAGCCAAGATAGACGGCTTAAGACTTGAAGATGCGGAGCCTCTGATGCAGCTGAAATATAATGGTGGTTTAGTGAGCATACGCGGCCTCCTCGTGGCAAGCATCATAATAAGCGCACTTGGAGCTGTGATGGACGTAGCCATGAGCATATCCTCTTCACTTGAGGAAGTCCATGCGGCGAATCCCGCGCTTTCGAGGAACGATCTTTTCAAGTCGGGTATGAACATTGGCCGTGACATGGTTGGTACGATGACGAACACGCTGATACTCGCTTTTCTCGGAAGCGAGTTCGCGCTGATCATCTTCCTGTATTCGCGCGGTCTCACGTTCAATCATCTGTTCTCGACGGCCTTTGTGGCCCTTCAGACGATCAGCGGACTCTCGTCCAGCATCGGAATGGTCCTGGCAATACCGCTTACAGCTCTGATATCTTCGACTTTGATAAAGCGCAAAAAAGCCTGAACCGTACGCTATCATATCAAATAAAAAAGCATCCCGCCGGGCAGCTTATAGCCCGAAAGGATGCTTTTTAAGTTTAAAGTTTATCCGAGGACCGCTCTGATCACCCTTATGGCGTTATCCCAGGCGATGGCTCTGACTTTTTCTTCGCTGAAACCGACGCCGAAGAGGGCGTTCACGAAGTTCTGCGCCTTGCCGGCATCCTCGATACCGGGAGTGCCTTCTGTGGGATCGAAGTAGTTGCTGAAGTCGAAGCCGCAGCCCACGTATTCAGGCCCGACGAGATCGGCTATGTAGCGCGCGTGTCTGGCCAGATCGTGTACGGTAGCGGTCTCCATGTCGTCGCAGATGAAGCCTTTCCAGGCATTGAGTCCTATGATGCCTC
>JAFYJM010000044.1 GCA_017538125.1 Bacillota bacterium | reverse complement strand
GTCAGAGGTTTCTGCGCGGGGCCGGCGCATGCTATTCTGGAAGCCGCGTCACTCGTTAAGGCCGGAACCTTCAGGAACGTGCTTGTCGCTGCCGGCGGCTGCACGGCTAAGCTCGGCATGAACGGCAAAGATCACGTGAAGAAGGGCCTTCCGATCCTTGAAGATGTGATCGGCGGTTTCACTGTTCTAGTCGGCGAGAACGACGGTATAAATCCGATCATACGTAACGACATTGTCGGACGCCACACTGTGGGAACAGGCTCTGCGCCGCAGAACGTCATAGGCTCTCTTGTGACTGATCCTTTGGACAGGGCAGGACTCAAGGTGACCGACGTTGACAAGTTCGCGCCGGAGCTTCAGAATCCTGATATAACCAAGCCTGCAGGAGCCGGAGACGTGCCTGAAGCAAACTTCAAGATGATCGCGGCTCTAGCGGTCAAGCGCGGAGATCTGGCCAGAACGGACATCCCGGGCTTTGTGAAAGAACACGGGCTGATCGGCTGGGCGCCTACCCAGGGACATATACCTTCGGGCGTACCTTTCGTCGGTCCTCTGAGAGACATGATCATGTCCGGCGAAGCGAAGCGCGGCATGATAATTGGTAAGGGGTCGCTTTTCCTCGGGAGGATGACGAATCTCTTCGACGGTGTATCCTTCCTCGTGGAAGCCAATCCTGCTAAGGCGGCTGAGGAAGTCATACCGACGCCTGCCGGAACTGAAACCGAAGAGCCCTTGGCCGTAAGCGCCGGCTCGGTCGAAGATCCTTTGATCGGTATCGTGATCTCCGACGCTGAGCTCAGCGGGGAAGTATACGAGGAAGCTACGCGCCTCGCAGCTGAAGCGGGCATAAGGACCGTCATCATAGACGGCACAGATGCGCATTCGAAGATGGAAGCTATGCTTGAGCAAGGCACTATCAACGGCGCGGTCACGATGCACTATACTTTCCCGATCGGCGTATCCACCGTGGGAAGGGTCGTGACGCCCGGTCAGGACCGCGAGATGTTCATAGCGAACACCACCGGCACCTCAGATACGGACAGGGTCGCAGGCATGGTCAAAAATACGATCCAGGGCATCATAGCAGCCAAAGCATGCGGCATAGCCAGGCCAACCGTCGGCATAGCCAACATAGACGGAGCGAGACAGACGGAGATCGCTCTTAAGAAGCTGCAGGCAGGCGGCTACGATATCAACTTCGCCGAGTCTGCACGCATGGACGGCGGAGTAGTGATGCGCGGAAACGATCTGATCCGTGCAACATCTGACGTCATGGTAATGGATGCGCTTACAGGCAATCTCATGATGAAGATGTTTTCTGCGTTCAATACCGACGGCACATATGAGGCGACAGGCTATGGCTACGGACCGGGAATCGGCGAGAACTATGACAAGGTCATAATGATCGTGTCCAGAGCATCCGGCGCGCCAGTCATAGCGAATGCAGTGAAGTACGCAGCCGAACTCATCAGAAACGACGTTATGGGGCTGACCGCCCGCGAGTACGAAGCCGCAAAGAATGCCGGCCTCGACGATATAATAGATGATATCAAAGCTTCCTCAGGGAGGACAGCCGCGGCAGAATCTTCCATGGCAAGCCCTGAGAAGGAGCCTGTGCCCTATGGTATCCTCGGCGTGGAGGTGATGGACCTTGACGAAGCGAAGGAACTGCTTTGGTCTAAGGGCATTTATGCTGAGACAGGCATGGGCTGCACGGGCCCTGTGGTACTGGTATCCGAAGCGAACGGCCCTAAGGCTGAAGAGCTACTGAGAGAAGCAGGCTTCAAGGCTTGACATACAATAAGGCCCGGCTTGCAGCCGGGCCGTTTCGGATGATAAAGGAGAGGAATATGGAAAGGTATCCTCAGCTTGTAGTTGATCTGGCTCATGCCAGAGAAAATGTAGAAAACCTGGTAAAGCGCTGCGCAGACCGCGGAGTGCGCATGACCGGCGTCATAAAAGTGACCAACGGCCTGCCCGAGATGTGCCAAGCATATTATGACGGTGGCTGCCGGACGCTCGCGTCTTCGAGGATAGAGCATCTGAAGTCTCTAAAGGAGAAGGGGATCGGAGAGGAGTTTGAGCTTCTGAGGATTCCGATGATGAGTGAGATCCCTGACGTGATAAAGTACGCGGACATCAGCCTGAACTCCGACGGAAGTGTGCTGGAAGCGCTTAATGCTGAAGCGCTTAGACAGGGCAAGGTCCACCGCGTGATACTAATGGTGGAGGTAGGAGACCTGAGAGAAGGCTACTGGGACAGGGAAGAACTGCTCCGGGATGCTCTAAAGGTCGAAAACGATTTCGACGGACTTTACCTCGAAGGCGTCGGAATGAACGTGGGCTGCTATGGTTCTGTGCTTCCGACATTTGAGAACATGCAGGACCTGGTGGACGCGGCTGAGATGATAGAAGCGTCGATCGGCCGAAAACTGGATACGATCTCCGGTGGAGGGACTTCGTCTCTCATGAGGATCTTTGACGGTGATATACCGGAAAGGATCAACGAGCTGAGGGTCGGCGGAGAACCGCTGGCAGCATATACTTTGAAAAACGTGTACGGCTATCCCATGGAATGGCAGCACGAGGACGTGATCAGGCTGAGGATGGAAGTACTGGAGGTCAGAAGGAAACCTTCGCACCCGATAGGAGAACTTGCGGTGGATGCCTTTGGACACAGTAACACATATGAGGACAGAGGCGAACGTCTGAGGGCGATCCTCGGAGGTGGAAGGCTGGATTACGGAGAGCCGCAGGACATACCCAATGGCAATCCGGGGATCGAGATCCTCGGCGCGTCGTCAGACCATACGATAATCGATCTGGAGGACTGTCCTATAGAGTACAAACCCGGCGACTTCATCGAGTTCAGGATCAAATACACGCAGCTGATGTACCTGACGCTGAATCCACTGACGCATATTAAATACATAGAATAAGAATAGTATAGAAAAAAGGCTGCCCCGGGGCAGCCTTGAATTATTTTTTGAAGTTTTTTGATCGTTATCACACAAGTTCAGGCGCTTCGATGGCGATGATGGGCAGCATTTCTTTTAAGGAGGCGCGCACCATCTCAAGACCGAAATCTACGTCATCCGTAGTCATCGCAGTCGTCATGGCGAACATGCCGCGCTCCGCGTTGAAGACGCCGCGTGTCACGAGATCCAGGAAAAGTATTTTGTTAAGCTCTTCATGCGCCGCCGCCACGTCGCGATAGTTGCGGACTTCCTTGTTGGTGAAGAGGGTGTTGTAGATCGAACCCACACCGCTCACCTTCATATCGATCGAAAGATCTTTGTAGATGGAGAGGAGGCCGTCCCTAAACCGGGCACCAAGCTCATTAACGTAATCAGCAGCAGCCTCGTCGTAAGCCTTCATCGTGGCATAGCCAGCGGCCATGGTGATCGCGTTTCCGTTGAAAGTGCCGGAGTGATACATCTGACCTAGTCGCGGATCGTAGATGTCCATGATGTCGCGCCGTCCGCCGAAGGCGCCTACGGGAATGCCTCCGCCGATTATCTTGCCGAGTGAGATCAGGTCAGGCATTATGCCATAGTACTTATGCGCTCCGCCTGTGGTGAGCCTGCCGGTCACGACCTCGTCGAAAATGAGGAGCACGCCGCGAGCTGCGGTCATCTCGCGGATCGCATTGAGCCATTCCGGGTCAGGTGTGATCTGGCCAGCGGAGCCCATGACGGGCTCTATGATCATGCAGGCGACTTCAGAAGCATTGGCTTCGATCACCTTGAGGGTATTCTCTATATCGTTGAAGGGCACGACCAGCACGTCCTTGAGGGCATTTACAGATACCCCTCGGCTCTCTGGGATGACGCGGATGTCATCGAGAGGACCAGCCTCGCTGATGTCCGGATCGACGCTGGCTTCGAAGATATCCGTAGTCCCGTGATAACCGCCCTCGGTCTTGATGACCTTGTCCTTGCCTGTGAAAGCCCTCGCTGCCCGCACCGCGTGCATGGTGGCCTCGGTGCCGGAATTGCAGAATCTCACGAGATCAAGGGCAGGATACCTGCCGACCAATAATTCTCCCAGTTTCCACTGGAGCTCGAAAGGCGCAGCGTAGGCTGAGCCTTTGGCGATCTGTTCCTGAACAGCCGCCACAGTCTCAGGATGTGCATGCCCGTGGATCAGGGAGGTGTAATTCCCCTGGAAGTCCAGCAGCTTATGGCCGTCCACGTCGTACATATATGCTCCTTCACCGCGAGCCATGAATGATGCGTATGGCAGGTAGAAGGTAGCGGTCCTTGTGTCTCCGCCCGGCAGGTATTTAACGGCCTCGGCGAACATGGCAGCCGATCTTGGCCGATCGGCGGCATATCTTTCACGTATCTTTTCAAAGTATTTAAGCGATTGGTCTTTCATGGCAGCCTCCGGTCTGTTTTTTTCGGGTCTGATACTTCTGTCAGTTTGATTATATCATAAGCGAGGGCTATTTCAAAAATATTTTAAAAAATATGTAAAGTTCGCTTGACATAGGCCGAGCTAGGTGCTATTATTCATGTAAAGGAAGCTTTACGTAAATCCAACGAAAGAAGGAAGAACATGAACAATCTGATAGTACAGATACGCCAGGAGAGGGGGATAAGACAGGATGAGCTGGCCAAAGCCATGGGAGTATCCCGGCAGACGATCAGCTCCCTGGAGAACGGACGATACGATCCTTCCATCCTGCTGGCGCATAAAATAGCCAAATACTTTGGCATGACGATAGAGGAAGTATTTTTGTTTGAGGAGGAAGGGAAATGAAGAATCGGTTCTTTACAACAGGCATCATATATATAGTATTGGGCATAGCGCTTTTCGTGGCGAGCATTACCGTGGATCTGGGCACAACTACCATCGCGCGGGTCATGCCGGGATTGGCCGGCGGCTTTCTGGGCGTAGGCATCATAAACCTGTACAGAGGCATTCGTCTGGGGAAGGACACGGAATACCGCGAGAACTTCGAAGTGGAAACACACGATGAGAGGAATAAATATCTCAGGATGAAGGCCTGGAGCTGGGCGGGATACCTTTTCATTATCGGCTGTTCGGCCTTCGTCATCATCTTCGCTTTGATCGACAGACCGGACCTGATGCAAATGGCAGCCTACGGCACCTGTATCATGCTGGTGCTTTACTGGGTAAGCTATCTGATCGTACGCAAAAAATATTAAAAAATATCTTGACCTTCCATCTTATGGAAGCCTTAGAATGATCTCAGACAGAGAAATCATCTGAGAAGTATCGATATCAATCAAGGAGAAAATCATGCTTAAAATCGAACATTTAACCAAAACATTCGGAGAAAAGATCGCCGTCAACGACCTTAGCCTGGAGATACAGGCCGGCGAGATCTACGGCTTCATCGGCCATAACGGCGCGGGCAAGACCACGACGCTCAAATCGGTGGTGGGCATCCTTCCTTTTGATCAGGGGGAGATATACATCGACGGGATCTCGATCAAGGCGGATCCGATGGAATGCAAGCGCAGGATCGCTTACATCCCGGACAACCCGGATCTCTACGACTATATGTCGGGTACACAGTATCTGAACTTCATCGGAGGCATCTTCGGAGTGCCAACGGCTGAACTTCAGGACAAGGCGCACTTTTACGCCAACGAATTCAGCCTGATCGCCGATCTGGACAAGGCCATCGGTTCTTATTCGCACGGCATGAAGCAGAAACTGGCTGTCATCGGAGCGCTGATCCATGATCCTAAACTGGTCATCATGGACGAGCCTTTCGTGGGCCTAGATCCGAAGGCGGCTTTCATACTCAAGCAGATCATGCGTGAGATGTGTCAGCATGGCTCGGCGATATTTTTCTCGACTCACGTGCTCGAAGTCGCCGAGAAACTCTGCGACAAGGTGGCCATCATCAAGGACGGACGTCTGATCAGATCCGGTACCATGGAAGAGGTCAAGGGAGACGAATCGCTTGAGGAAGTCTTCCTGGAACTGGAGGAATGAGATGCTGAGCACACTGATAAAGAAACAATTCATGGAGCTGTCGACGCTGTTCAGCATGGGTAAGCGCCGCTCCAAAAGAGGCTCTGCCGGAGGCTTCGTGCTGACGCTGGCGCTGTACGTACTTATCGCTTTCTCTCTGGGAGCTAGCATGATACTTCTCGCCTGGCAGCTTTCTGATGAACTCGTGGGCAAAGGGGAAGACTGGAAGTATTTCATCCTTTTGGACATATTGGGGCTGATGCTGGCCACGCTGATCACGATGTTCAATGCAGATCTGACGCTTTTCAGAGCCAAGGACAATGAGACACTGCTGTCCATGCCGATACCTCCGGGATACATCCTGCTGGCGAGGATGACTCCGCTCTATATAATCTCACTGATATTCATTTGTTCCGTGCTGGTGCCTGAGATCGCCGTCTACATGATAAGCAACGGGATGAGCGTGCCGCTCATCATACTTAACGTGCTGCTCACGCTGGGTCTGGCCTTTCTGGCCCTTGGCTTAAGCTCAGTTTTAGGCTGGCTGATATCGCTCCTTAACGCGCGCCTCAAAGGAAACAGCGTAGTGACGACGATCATCAGCCTGGGCTTCCTCGGAGCGTACTTCTTCATCTATTTCCAGATGAACAAGTTCTCTGCAGCACTTGTGAGCCACAGTTCGGCCATAGGCGATACGATACGCAAGGTGCTGCCGCCTCTGTATTATCTGGGGCAGGCACATACCGGTTCCATTTCGGGAGTTATCATAGGCTTCCTTACCATAGCAGTGATCTTCGGAGTGATATACTTCGTGCTTTCAAGGACCTTCAGGGGAGTGGTCATCAACGCTTCCAAAGGAACTTCCGTAAAGATCAGCCGCGGCGTATTAAGGACAGGCACCCAGGCGCAGACTTTGCTTAAAAAAGAGATCAAGCGCTTCACGGCAAGCACCTCGTACATGATGAACTGCGGCCTTGGCTCGGTATTCATGCTGGTGCTGGCCATACTCGCCGTGATCAAAAAAGACGACCTGCTGTACATCCTCGATTCGCTGACCGGCGCTATCGGCCCGGCATCGAAATATATGGCGGGCATCCTGGCGCTCGTGATCTTTCTGCTGGTTTCGACATGCTACTATACGATGCCTTCCATCTCACTCGAAGGTAAAAGCATCTGGATCCTCCAGTCCGTTCCTGTCGACCCGATGAAGGTGTTCATGTCGAAGATAAAGATGGAGTACATCCTCTGCGCGCCGGGAGTACTGATCCTCTCAACCGTCGTAGCGATACTGACCGGCATGTCCTTCCTGAGCTGGGCGGCAGCAGTGATAGCCGGACTTGCATATACTACGTTTACAGCCTTCTACGGGCTCTGGATCAATCTGAAGAGACCTAACCTCGACTGGACGAACGAGGCATATCCGATCAAGCAGGGGCTTAATCCGCTGTTCTGCCTTTTCGGCGAATGGCTGCTGACCCTTATACTCGGAGGCGTTTTCCTCCTGGTGGGCTGGTTCATACCGGTCGAAGCTTATCTTATGATAGTAACGGCGACACTTCTCGCTGTATCATACGCTATATACCGCTGGCTGCAGACTCGCGGCAGAGCGATATTCTGTTATTTGCAATAAAAAGGAGACGTCATGAAAAAAATATTATTGCTGGCTCTGTGCCTCGTACTGGCTGTCGGAATGGCTGCCTGCGGCTCCGAACCGGAAACTGATAACGATGATGAGATAGTTACCGAAGATCCCGCGGATCAGACGGACCCGGCCGGTACCGGGGAACAGGCAGAAGAGGGCGACCTCTTCACCTTCGCGACTGAGACCTTCGAGGGCGAGGCCTTCACATCAGATGACGTGAAAGACGCCAAACTCGTTATGATCAATATGTGGGAGCCCTGGTGCGGCCCCTGCGTTGGCGAGATGCCCGATCTGGCGAGAGTTTATGAAGAGCATAAGGACGAAGGGCTGGTGATCCTCGGTGTCTTCAGCGAGACAAGTATGGACGAGGATGCCGCCCAGGTCATCAGTGACTCGGGCGTGACCTATCCGATCTTAAGATACAGCTCTGAATTCGACGTTTTCCAGACTGGCTATGTGCCGACAACTGTTTTCCTTACCGGTGAAGGTAAGCTCTTAAGCGCTGAACCGATCATCGGTTCTCAGTCATATGCGGATTGGAACAACAAGGTCATGGATCTTCTGGAGGAGCTCGGAAATGACTAAGAAAACCTACGTCCTGGCGGGGCTTCTCATCTTGGCCGCTGTGCTGATCATAACCGGCATAGCGCAGGGACAGCCCGCCCAGGTCTTCAACAAAGCAATAAATATATGTCTGGAGTGTGTGGGAATTGGATAACAAAAAACGCCTTGCGATACAGGGCGTTGCCGCCCTCATACAAAACGCGGATTTCAAAGGATTTTTTACTGGTCAGATCTATCATGGAACTCTGAAGAACGTTTGCGTCCCGGGACTTAACTGCTATTCGTGTCCGGGAGCCGTGGGAGCCTGCCCGATCGGGTCGCTCCAGAACAGCATCTCAGGCATGACGTTCAGATTCCCTTACTATGTGCTGGGGCTTCTGATCTTCTTCGGTGCGCTTCTGGGACGCGCGGTCTGCGGCTTCCTATGTCCCTTCGGACTCCTGCAGGATCTCCTGAACAGGATACCCTTCGTAAAGAAGATATGCACTTTCAAGGGTGACCGTAAGCTCCGCAGGCTGAAGTATGCTGTGCTCGTGGTGCTCGTGATCGGAGTTCCGGTCTTCGTTAAACTGACACCTGCTTTCTGCAAGTACTTATGCCCTTCGGGTACGCTGTCGGGCATATTGCTGTCGCTTTCTGACACAAGGCTCTTTTCCGTGCTAGGAAGCATTTTCGCATGGAAGGTGATAGTGCTCATAGCGGTGATCGTGCTAAGCGTGATGATCTACCGGCCTTTCTGCAAATATCTCTGCCCGCTCGGCGCGTTCTACGCTCCGTTCAACAAGGTCGCGGCAGTTCGCATGGCTTGCGATAGTAAGAACTGTGTGGACTGCGGAGCCTGCGCGGAGGTCTGCGGCATGGGCGTAGATCCTTCAGAGGATCCAAACGATCTCGAATGCATACGCTGCGGCGCGTGCATCAAGGTCTGTCCCGCAAAAGCGCTGAGCTATGAGTTCGGACTCAAGATAACGAAGGCAGCTTCTTCGGAGGATGAAAGGTGACGGGCCTCAAGTAAACTTAACGAAAGGATCCGCACGGGAAGGGCAATTAATAAGACAAAATAAGAGAGAGGCCAATGGCCTCTCTCTTTTGGTATCCCCCGACAGAATCGAACTGTCAACTGAGCTTTAGGAGAGCTCCGTTATATCCATTTAACTAGGGAGACATATCTTCGTACGACTATGATAACACAAACGAAAAGAAAATAAAAGAGGAATTTTTTGCCAAGTTGTGCGGCGTACTCAAGTATTAAAAAAAATACAAAGAAATTCACGATATAAGTTGATATTTATGTCGTTTAGCAGTAAAATATTATGTGTAATTGTTGTTTTTTTAACAAAGAGACACGAACACAGGAAGCACGAAAACAGCAAATAACAAGGATGAAAAGTTATGTACAGAGTAGAACAGCTTCAGAAGGAATATAAGAAGAAACTGATCACGGCAGATCAGGCAGCCGCCTATGTCAGAAACGGCATGCGAATACACTTCGGCACAGGCTGCGGAGCTGTCGTCGACATCGATAAGGCTCTCGCCAAAAGGGCGGACGAGCTTGAAGACGTCACGATAATCTCAACAGTAGCGATAAGAGACGAGCCTTTTGAGACCTACAAGGCCACCACATCGAACGATCAGGTGCGCTTCTTCTCTGCTCACTTCTCCGCTCAGGACAGGATCATGAATCAGGAAGGACGCTGCTGGTACATCCCGATGATGTTCAGTGAGCTGCCGTTTCTTTGGGTGAACAATAACAACGAAGTGGATATCGCCTTTTTCCAGGTGGCACCCATGGACGAGCATGGCAATTTCAATATCGGGCCCCAGGTAGCAGATATGTGGGGCGTACTGAAATCCGCCAAGATGCGCATCGTTGAAGTCAACGAGAACATGCCCATCGCCCACGGATATCAGACTCAGCTGAATCTTTACGGCATCGACTATATCGTCGAGGGATCCAACACTCCGCTGGTAGAGGTGCCCGTGAAGGAACCCACCGAGATAGACAAGAAGATCGCCGCTCACGTGGTTAAGAACGTCAAGTCCCACTGTACTGTACAGCTTGGTATCGGGAGTCTTCCGACCTACATAGGCAAGATGATCGCTGAATCCGACATCAGGAATGTCGAAGGTCATACAGAGATGATGACAGACGCGTACAGATATCTTTTCGAAGCCGGCAAGCTGACAGGAAACAAGCCTGTGGACAGAGGGAAACTGGTATATACTTTCGCGGGAGGATCCAAGGAACTCTACGATTTCATCGATGATAATCCTATATGCTGCTCGGCGCCGGTGGATTACGTCAACAACTATACGACCATAGCGCAGATACCGAATTTCATTTCGGTCAACAGTTGTATCGGCGTGGACCTTTACGGTCAGGTATGCGCTGAGTCTGACGGACACCGACAGATCTCCGGTACCGGCGGCCAGCTGGACTTCGTAATGGGCGCTTTCGGTTCGACCGGTGGGGACAGTTTCCTCTGCACACCGTCAACTAAGACGTCCAAGAGCGGCAACGTGTATTCGCTGATAACTCCCATACTGAAAGAGGGCGCCATCGTAACGACGCCTCGTATGTGCACGGATTTCATCGTCACAGAATACGGCGCGGTCCAGCTCAAAGGCAAATCCACCTGGCAGCGCGCAGAGCTCCTGATCTCCATCGCTCATCCGGATTTCAGAGACGATCTGATCAAAGAAGCTGAGAAGATGGGCATCTGGAAGCGCTCATCCAAGATACTATAGCGAAACGGACGCATGAAGATCACAGATCTGAAGACATTCATACCCGGCCTTGGAAGGCCGGGTTTTGTTTTGCGCAGAATTATATCAGATGATGGGGATAAATGCGGCGAGATCTATGCTATTTTATAAATCTTAACGCTTTCTATTTGATATAACCCCTTGATAAGCAGCCCCGAAAAATGATATAATAAACTGTTTAATGATAGTGGGGGAGTCTGCCCTCAATGGCAGCTCATAAGAATCGGCAGCCGGAGTTAATGGACCGGCGCAAATAATCAGCTAAAAGGACGGCCAATGTCAAAATACAGCGTTAAAAAGCCCCTGACGATCATCGTCGTGGTCATAATAATCATCGCGCTGGGTATCGTATCCGTACTGAGGATGACACCCGATCTTTTGCCGTCCATCGATTTGCCTTATGTGGTGGTCATGACCACTTATCCCGGCGCTACACCCGAGGAAGTGACAGAAGAAGTGACCAAGCCCCTGGAGCAGAATCTGGCTACCCTGGAGAACCTAAAGACCATTCAATCGCTTTCCAGCGCCAACTATTCGCTTGTGGTGCTGGAATTCGAGAACGGCTCGTCCATGGACACTGCGATGGTGAATACTTTGCAGAACGTGGATATGGTGGCCGGAGGCTGGGATGATACCATCGGCTCTCCTTACATCATGAAGATCAATCCTACCATGATACCGATCATGGTGGCGGCGGTCGATATGGAAGGCAAGGACACCGAGTCGCTTTCGAACTTCGTGAACGACACGCTGATGAACGAGCTCGAAGGCACCACCGGCGTAGCTTCAGTGCAGGCGGGCGGACTCTTAAGGTCTCAGATAAACGTCCTTCTCGATCCCGAAAAGATAGATAAACTGAACAACAAGCTCATTGCCAAGATCAACAAAGAGATGGCCGAGGCAAGAGAGGAGATAAATAAGGGCATAGCGGAAGTCGATTCGGCCCTTTCCGAGATGGGCGTGCAGAAGAATCAGCTGGCTGCCGCCAAGCAGCAGGCGATCGGTCAGATCGATAATATCGTGGACAGCGCCTACACTACGATCGACAACGCCAAGAGGCAGGCCGAAAAGCTCATAGATCAGGCTCAGGACACGGCTCAGGAAGTTACCGAAGACATGCAGGAGATCGTACTGGAGGGAAGCAATGCCCAGAGCATGGAAGAACTGCAGGAGTCTTTCGGCAAGGTAGAAGACCAGCTTGACAAGATCTCAGATCTCGATTTCGAGCTGCCCAGCATGCCGAGCATCCCTTCGTCCGGCCAGATCAAGGGCACGTACCGCAGCCTGATCCAGGGCGTGGACACCATACAGCAGGCGGAGACGCAGATCGCTGTCGCAGAAGCTCAGCTGCAGTCTACGAGAGCCCAGCTTGTCAGCGCCAGGGACGAACTGGACGCGCAGGCCGAAGAGGCTCTCAAGCAGGCAGACCTCGGTTCCATGATAACCATGGAGACGATCTCAGGCATACTCAAAGGCCAGAACTTCGATATGCCCGCGGGCTATATCCAGAAAAAGGACGGCACGCGCTATCTCGTATCCGTAGGCGACAAGCTGGAGGATGAAGATGAGGTCAAAGATCTCTATATCTTCAACGTGGAAGGCATCGGCGACATATATCTTAAGGACGTGGCGGAGGTCTTTACGTCAGACAACAGTTCCACGACCTACGCCTCCATAAACGGCAAGCCGGGCGTGCTGCTCACCTTCTCGAGACAGAGCAATTACGCCACGGCGACCGCCTCAAATAACATCAAAGACAAGTTCGAGAAACTCGAAAACAAATACAAAGGACTGGAATTCAGCGTGCTCATGGATCAGGGAGACTATATCTATCTGATAATGAACGCGATAGCGGAGAGCCTGCTTTACGGCGCACTTTTCGCCATCATCGTGCTGCTCCTGTTCCTGAGGGACATCAAGCCGACATTCATAACGCTCCTGAGCATACCAATCAGTCTGACCTTTGCCATAGTGCTCATGTACTTCTCAGGGGTGACGATCAATCTGATCTCACTGTCCGGGCTGGCAGTGGCCGTAGGTATGCTTGTAGACAACTCGATAGTAGTGATCGAGAACATCTTCAGGCTCAGGAGACAGGGCGTCGATCCGAAACGCGCCGCAGTAGCCGGCGCCAAGGAAGTAGGCGCAGCCATCATCTCATCCACCCTGACTACGGTCTGTGTATTCGCGCCGATCGTCTTCGTTCAGGGCCTCACGAGAGAACTCTTCAGCGACATGGCTCTGACCCTTGCCTTCTCGCTCGCGGCCAGCCTGCTCGTAGCTCTCACACTCGTGCCGGCGCTTGCGTCCAGGATGTTCACCAAGGATCCGAAGCCGGAGGGCGGCCTTTACAACTGGACTTCGAACGTATATAAGAGGCTGCTCAACTGGAACCTGAACCATAAGTTCATCATCCTTCTGATAGTTGTGATACTTCTGGTGTTCAGCGTGCAGTCATCGCTTTCCAAGGGCTTCATCTTCATACCTGACATGTCCACACCGCAGATGTCCGGCACGCTGACGATGGACGATGAAGAGGCGACCATCGATGAGACGGCTGAGATCGCCGACAGAGCCCTCAAACTCATGAAAAAGGTCGACGGCGTGGAGACCGCAGGCGGTATGCTTTCGACATCATCCGACCTGGGAAGCCTGTCCGGCGACGTGTCGAGTACGATAGTCAGTCTTTATGTGGTCCTCGATCCTGAGACCGAGAGGACCAGCAAAGAAATAGCCGATGAGATAATCATCAGGACCAAGCATCTTCCTTGCACGGTAGATATCCTGAGTTCATCGTCTATAACCGAATATACGACCGCTTTGGGCGGCAAGGGAGTGACCATCGAACTATATTCCACCGACAACGACAGTCTCCAGGAGGCAGCGAAGGACGTTGGCGACAAGCTGGCTGAGATAAAAGGCGTCAAGTCGGTCGATAACGGTTTGAGAGACGCTGAGCCCGAGTATCACTTCATCGTCAATAAATCCAAGGCAATGGCCAAAGGTCTCACGGTGGCCCAGGTATATCTGAAAGTATCGGAAGCCCTCCGCTACGAGAATACCGCAACCTCGCTCTCGATCGGAAATGACACCTATGACGTTGTGGTAGCGTCCGGCAAGGCCACGTCCATGACGCTCAAGAAGCTGAAGAACCTTGAGATCGCAGAGGGCGTCAAACTAAAGAGCGTAGCGACAGTCGAAAAGACAGAGTCGCTTCCTTCGATAAACCGCAAGGATCAGCAGACCTTTATCTCCGTGACAGCGGAGGCTGAGGAAGGCCAGAACATAACGCTCTTGACTGACAAGTGCAAGTCCGCGATGGAGAAATTCCGCCTGCCGGACGGCGTGCGCTACGAGTTCAGGGGAGAGAACGAGACTATCATGGATGCCATGGACGACCTTCTTAAGATGATGGCTCTCGGCATATTGCTCGTATACCTTATAATGGTGGCTCAGTTCCAGAGCTTCAAGTCGCCGTTCATAGTCATGTTCACTATACCGCTGGCTTTCACCGGAGGCTTCATGGCGCTGATACTTTTCGGTAAGGAAGTATCCATCATCGCTATGATAGGTCTGATCATACTTAACGGCGTGGTCGTCAACAACGGCATAGTGCTGGTAGACTACACCAATCAGCTGAGAGCAAGGGGCATGAACAAGCGCGCCGCCATACTAACTGCCGGGGCTACACGTATGAGACCGGTACTGATGACCTCTGTCACCACGATCCTCGGTCTGGTAGTGCTGGCTATGGGAAGAACGGCGGGCACTGACATGATGCAGCCTGTCGCTCTGGTATGCATCGGCGGACTGATCTACGCCACGCTTCTGACGCTTCTCGTGGTGCCGGTGATCTACGATCTGTTTAACGGCGAGAAGTATCACTTCGTCAGAGCCAGAGACATAGACGTCTCTGATCTGATAGTCCAGTAAGAAAGGACCGGACGCAAAATGACAGTACTCAGAATGTATACGGACGGCGCCTGCGCCAACAATCAGGAAGACGTTAATTTCGGCGGCTGGGGGACTATTCTGGAATACGGCAACAACCGCAAAGAACTTTACGGCGGAGAGAAGAATACCACCAATAACCGCATGGAGCTCAAGGCTGTGATCGAGGGCTTCAAAGCTCTCAAGAGGGACGGCCTTGAAATCGAGGTATTCTCGGATTCCTCATACGTCATGAACTGTTTCCGCGAGAAATGGTACGTGAACTGGCAGAGGAACGGCTGGAAGACGTCCAAAAAAGAGCCCGTAGAGAACCGCGAGCTCTGGGAGGAACTTTTATCCCTGACAGGCCGTCACAAAGTGAGCTTCTACCGCGTGAAGGGGCACGTCAATCTGAATTCTGAGAGCACGGATCTCCGAAAGCTCTACGACAAGTTCGCCGAGTGGAACGGAGAGAGGTTCTCATATGACGATTTCCTCTACGTGACCGAGAAGAATAACCGCGCTGACGAACTGGCCAATCTCGGTATTGACGAAGTGAGAGACGCGGAGGACCCGGTCTTTTGAGCGAAGAGCAAATGATTCCCGTGAAATTGGCTTTTCGGGGAAATAGTGATATAATATTAGTTTGGGAAGAGAGATCGCAGGAGAGTTTATGAATCTGGGCTTTTGTTCCCTGGCCAGCGGAAGCTCCGGGAACTGCTATCTGATAAAAAGCGACAATACTAATCTTTTGCTGGATGCGGGCATCAGCTGCAAGGCTATCAAGGAAGGACTCGCCACTTTGGGCGTGAGCTTCGGCGATATAGACGGCATCCTGATAACCCACGACCACATCGATCATGTGAAGGGACTTAAGACACTGATGAAAAGGACGGACTGCCCGGTGATAACATCCCCCGGCGCCTTCAGAGCTCTGGTTGAGAAAGAGTATGCGACGGAGGAGTTCAGGTTCATCACGGCGGACAGGACGCAGACTCTCACGGTGGGCGACATCAGCATCAAGCCTTTCGACCTCTCTCACGATACCGAAGATCCTCAGTCCTTCGCCTTCGAGAAGGACGGATACAAGGTCTGCGTAGTAACTGATACAGGATATGTATCAAGCGAGATCTTCGAAAACATCTGCGATGCGGATATACTGGCTTTGGAGGCAAACCACGAAAGGAACATCCTCCTCTACGGAAGCTATCCGTATCCGCTGAAATTAAGGATCCTCTCGAGCGTAGGGCATCTATCGAACGAAGCATGCGCACACGCGCTTACAGAGATCCTCAAAGCAGGCAGGAGGCACTCCGGGACTCCCATGAAAGTTTTTCTGGCGCATCTCAGCCAGGAAAATAACACACCGGAGCAGGCGCTGATCACAGTCAGGAACGCACTCGAAGAGAATGGCTTCCTGGTGGGAAGGGACCTGTATTTGGAGGTTTTGGCCAGGGATCATATGTCCCGGTTCATTACCGTGTAAGGAGATAATGCTTATGGACAAAAAACAGAAGAAAACGATGCTCATCATCTTCGGAGTCATCGCAGTCATACTGCTTGCGGGCATCTTCCTTACGGCGGGGCACGCCGGAGAGGAGGAGTCGGTCCAGGTGGTCATGCGGGACGCGGTGCTCCACGATGTGAACAAGGTGAACTTCTTCGGTCTCGAGATCAACCCGGGCCTTGCGGCAGGCTTTCTGGTAACAGGGATCCTGACAGTAGCGGCCATCATCATAAGGATCTTCGTTATTCCAAAGTTCACAATGGTGCCCGGTAAATTCCAGTCGGTGCTGGAACTTCTGGTCAGTTATTTCGATAACCTGAGCAAGACGAACAGCCCGCACCTGAACAAACTTATGGGCGGATATATCTTTGCGGCAGGCGTGTACATCTTCACGGGGACCATGCTGGAGCTCTTCGGCATCCAGGTGGTGACAACGCACGGTGGATCAGTATCGATGCCGGCGCCTTTGTCGGACATCAACGGAGCCATAATGATGGGCTGCACTTCATACCTCTTCATATTGACAGGAGGCATCGCCGCACACGGACTGAAGGGAATACTTAAGACCCTTAAGGAATTCTCCCTTCCGATCTCAATGAGCTTCCGTCTATTCGGAGCCCTGCTGTCAGGCGCGCTGGTCACGGAGCTGGTCTACTACTACACCGCATTGAGCTATGTGGTGCCCGTCATCGTAGGTGTGCTCTTCACCTGTCTGCACGCGCTCATTCAGGCCTACGTGCTGACAATGCTCGTATCGATCTTCTATGGAGAGGTATCTGAGCCGGACGTGCCCAAGGTCAAGAAACCTAAAACTAAAAAAGCAAAAGAATTAACAGCGTAAAATAATTTTTCGGAGGAAAATTAAAATGAATAAAACAGTAAGATTAGCATCTATCTTAGCATTAGTCATCGTATTCATGCTCATCGCCATGTTCGTGATGATGAACACCGGATATGCCTTCGCTGCCGGCGAAGGAGATGCAGCAGCAGGGATCTCAGACACCTTCAGCAAAGGACTTGCTTCGGCAGTTGCCATAGGCCTTGCCGCCTGCGGAGGCGCCGTGGCTATGGGTATCGCTACAGCCAAGTCATCTGAAGCGATCTCCCGTCAGCCGGAAGCTGAGGGCAAGATCAGATCGACCTTCATGCTCGGTCTTGTATTCATCGAGACAGCCATCATCTATGCTCTGCTCGTTGTAATACTTATCATCTTCGTAATCTAAAGGAGAGATCAAATGAGCAATTTACCGCTTAACATCAATATTACTCAGATCTTCCTGCATCTTCTGAACTTCCTTATACTGTTCGCGATACTGTATTTTCTCTTGTATAAGCCTGTGAAGAATTTCATGGAGAACCGCGAGAAGAAGTATAGGAAGATGGACGACGAAGCCAGAGACAATCTCAGAGTATCCGAAGAGACCAAGGCTCAGTATGAGACCAGGATCTCGGAGGCGGAGACCGAGATCTCCCAGATGAAGACCAAATCGCGCCAGGAGATCGAGAAAAACAAGGAGACGCAGCTTCAGGCCGCAAAAGATGAAGCTGAGAGGATCATCAGGGAAGCAAAAGAAGAAGCGACGCGTGAGAAGGAGAAGATCATATCGGAAGCTCAGGCTGAGATATCCGAGATGGTCACCGATGCCACAGAGAAGCTTGCTTTGAAGGCTTCTGCCGGTGAAGCTTTCGACCAGTTCCTGGATGCGGTAGATCTGGCTGAAGAGAGGGGATCGAAGCATGAACAGTAACGATTACAAGGCTAAAACTGCCATACTCTATTCCCTTGACGCACCTAATGAGGAGCAGGAAAGACGTTTCAGGAATTTCATAGCGACCCGCTACGGCGAGGATTACGATTTCGTCTGGGAGAAGTCTGAAGCCTTCCCCGGCGGATTCAGGCTTGAAGTTGGCAAGGAAGTCTATGACTGGTCTGTCGGCGGACGTTTCCAGCAGCTGAGAGATACGCTGGTGAAGGTGCCTACGAGAAACGGCAATATCATCCCGCTTATCAAGGAGACCATCAAAGCATGGACGCCGGAAGCCCTCGCCCAGGAGGTGGGCATAGTCACTACCGTGGGAGACGGCATCGCGACGGTCGAAGGACTTGACAACGCCACCTATGGCGAGATCCTGGTATTCAAGGGCGGAGCCAGAGGCATGGTCCAGGATATCAGGGAGCATGAGATAGGATGCATACTTTTCGATGACGATGAAGAGGTTGCCGAAGGAAGTTCCGTCCACAGGACGGCCAAGACAGCCGGCGTACCGGTCGGCAACGCCTTTCTTGGAAGAGTAGTGGACCCTCTCGGAGTACCGATCGACGGACTCGGAGAGATCAAAGAAGACGACTACTTCCCTGTAGAAGGCCCTGCGCCAGGCATCATCGACAGACAGCCTGTAGATACGCCTCTTGAGACCGGCATCCTCTCGATAGACGCCATGTTCCCGATAGGAAGAGGGCAGAGGGAACTCATCATAGGCGACCGTCAGACCGGTAAGACCGCGATCGCGCTCGACGCCATAATCAACCAGAAGGGCAAAAACTGCATCTGCGTCTACGTGGCCATCGGCCAGAAGACGAGTTCCGTGGTGCAGATCTCGGAGACACTCAAGAAGCATGGTGCCATGGAGTACACGATCATAGTGGACGCGTCTGCCTCCGACAGCGCGCCGCTCCAGTTCATCGCGCCTTATTCAGGCTGTGCTATGGCAGAGTACTTCATGCGACAAGGCAAAGACGTCCTTATCATATACGACGACCTTTCCAAGCACGCTGTGGCTTACCGTACGCTGAGCCTGCTTCTGGACAGATCGCCCGGACGTGAAGCTTATCCCGGAGACGTTTTCTATCTGCATTCGAGACTTCTCGAGAGAGCGGCCAGGCTGGCAGACGAGATCGGCGGAGGGTCCATCACGGCTCTTCCTATAGTCGAGACACAGGCAGGCGACGTGAGCGCCTACATTCCGACGAATATCATTTCCATCACAGACGGTCAGATCTTCCTTGAGAGCGACCTCTTCTTCTCAGGCCAGCGTCCCGCTGTAAACGTAGGGCTCTCGGTTTCCCGTGTAGGAGGAGACGCGCAGACCAAGGCTATGAAGAAAGCCGTAGGAACTCTCAAACTCGACCTCG
>JAFYJM010000005.1 GCA_017538125.1 Bacillota bacterium | reverse complement strand
CTTTTGGCTAATATGCCGGACGTGCTTAAAGCAGTGCCCGACGTGGATGACGAAGAGGAACTGACTAAAGCCATTCTGATCCCCGTTGCTGAAGCCTCGGCCAATCTCGAGAATATGCGCGCCATCGAAGGCGCCCGCCTGGCAGAAGATCTGATAAGAAAAGGCGATCTAATCAAATCCATACTGGACCAGATCGAAGAGCGCTCTCCCCTTGTCGTGAAGGACTACGCTGAGAAGCTCCGCGAGAGGATCGCAGTTCTTCTGGATGGCGCTGCAGAAGTACCCGAAGACCGCATACTCGTGGAAGCGGCGATATTTGCAGACAAATGCGCTATCGACGAAGAGATCACCCGACTGAATTCACATCTTCTTCAGCTTAAGTCCATACTTTCAGGTTCTGAATCCACCGTGGGCAAAAAATTGGATTTCCTGGTCCAGGAGATGAACCGGGAAGCCAATACCATCGGTTCCAAAGCTAACGACATCGTGATAACCAATCATATGCTGAACATCAAGTCTGAGATCGAAAAGATCCGCGAGCAGGTCCAGAACATCGAGTGATACCTTAAAAGAATCATAATCAAAGCCCCGCGTCCTGCGGGGCTTTTTCATGCCATTATTTATTGTTTGCACGCTTCCTCCGGTTATTTTCAACACGCTTTTCATGCGCTTCTTTCGAAAGGCGCTTTTTAGTCTTAGCCTTCATAACAGAAAAGCCGAAGCGTCCCAAAGGCTTCCTCTTGATGCCGTAATAATGCCCATGTATATAGGCGACGAGCCCAGCCCCGACAACGTCGAAATGACCGTCATCATCGATTATATCTTCATCCACGTGAACCTTCACGATCTCTGCCATGAACATGTCATGAGAGCCCAGTTCCTTAACTTCGACGACCCTGCATTCAAGGTTCACCGGTGATTCGGCTATCATGGGACATTTCACAACTGATGCCGGTTCTTTGGTCAGTCCGGTCTCCTTCCACTTATCGAAGTCTCTTCCGGACTTCACCCCGCACCAATCTGCCTTCTCTGCCAGAGCTTCAGTCGTGAGGTTTATCACGAATTCTCCCGTCTTCATAAGTATGTCATGGGAATGTCTGGATTTACGGATCGACACATAGGTCATGGGAGGCTTTGAATTGATGATGCCCGTCCACGCTATCGTAATGATATTGGCCTCATCGCCCTCTCCCAGACTGGCCATTACGGCCGGAACAGGAGACAGCATCTCGGAACCTTTGAACTCTTTCTTCATATTTTAGTCCCTTCTTTCGGGTTTACATAAATTGTTTTATTGTTAGTGAATATGACCATGCCCGGTTTGGCGCCGTTAGGCTTCTTCACAAAGCGTATCGGCACATGATCCACAGGCACGTTTTCGGATGCGGAGGCTTTGGAGTGGTACGCAGCTATGGCCCCCGCTTCAAAAATACAATCTTCGCTCACCTGTTCCCCGCCTGACTGGATGAGAACGTGGGATCCCGGTATATCCTTAGTGTGGAGCCAGATATCGCCTTTCTGTGCCATTTTAAAGGTCATATAATCGTTTTCTTTGTTATTTCTCCCCACTAAACAAGTCATTCCGTTAGACAGC
Organism: Bacillota bacterium; assembly: GCA_017538125.1. Classification (GTDB taxonomy): domain Bacteria; phylum Bacillota; class Clostridia; order Peptostreptococcales; family Anaerovoracaceae; genus RUG754. The sequence continues at coordinate 59,975 of JAFYJM010000005.1, read as the reverse complement.
TTATATTTCAAAGGCTGCGGACGGCTCTTCTTTTCTTTAAATCCGCCCTTCTTCCTCTGCCTGAGATATCCGGACTCCGTCAATTCCTGTCTTATGGCTTCAACCTCTTCAACACTTACGGCGTTATCTATGAATGCCGCCACGGATTCGAGGTAGCTTATCTCTCCATCGTTCTCTTCTATCTGTATCTGCTTCTCCCTGATGGCTGTCTTGGCCTTGCCGTATTTCTTGAAATAAGCCTGGGCGTTAGCTGAAGGAGATTTTCTCACATCAAGCGGTATCCTGACCGCAGATCCGTCGTAATAACTCACGACTTCAACAGACTTCATGCCCTGCTTCACCAGATGCAGGTTTGCGGTGAGCAATTCGCCGTAAAGTCTATATTCTTCAGAGTTCTCAGCTTCCAGAAGATCTTCTGAAAGTTTTTTCTTCTTGAGATACTTTTTGCTCAATATGTCGTTCACCGATCTCAAAAGATCCTGAGCCTTCTGCTTACTCTGATTCGAGCTGACCTTGAGCCCATAATACTCTTCAAGGCATTCAGAGAGGCTGCCGTACTCTTTCACCTGGCAGGTATCCTCATATTCTCTGAGTGGCAGGAAATAATATTCACGCGGCTGCCCTTCTTCGTCGAAATACGCCCTAGGGCTTGACTTGCCGGAGGCTGCAAGTTCTGCGCTCTCCCTGATGAAAGCCGCACGGTCAACATGCGCAGCCGCTTCAGCTGCGAACGAAGGCGATATGCCCGATACGATCGACATTATCATCCTGCCGTCCGACGCTTCGTTCACCTTCTGAGACGCTTCGTCTATCTCGTCGAATGGTATCTTATCCTGCGCGGGAGGATACTCATACTTAAGTCCGGGCAGCAGCTGTCTCACTCTGTTCACGTCGAAGCCTACGCGCTTGATGGAATCAAGTATCTTACCGCTCTCGATGTCCGTGAGTATTACGTTTGAATGCTTGCCCATGATCTCGACGATGAGTTTTTTGCTGACGCTGAAACCCAGCTCGTTCAATGACTCAAAGGTTATCTCGATCATCCTCTCACAGCCCACCTGGCGTACGTCCAGGATCCTGGCGGCGTTCAAATGCTTCCTCAAAAGCATGCAGAACGGATAAGGCTCAGGAGGATTGACCGGTGCGTCTTTCACTAAATGCAGTCTTGCGTGGCTGGGTCCTGAGGATATCAGGAGTTTGACATTGCCTGTCTTCGTGTGGATCGTGAACACCAAAACATCAGTCTCCGGCTGGTAGATCTTTTCAACCTTGCCGGAAACTATCCTGTCAGCTATCTCTTTTGTGACTGCGCGGGTCATGAGACCGTCAAATGCCATGTCTTTTCTTCCTCTATAATGAACTCGGGCTGCCCCTCAAGGACAGCCCCTGTGATCAAATATCCATAGTATGCACGTGGATCGCTTTCGGAGGTGTGGAGAGGACCATCTCTCCTTCAGGTACAGAATGTGTCAGCCAGACCGAACCACCGATCACGCAGTTATCACCGATGTAAACGTCTCCGCCGAGGATCGTAGCTCCCGCGTAGATGACAACATTATTTCCGATATTCGGATGTCTCTTGATGTCCTTTACGAGTGAGCCGTCTTCTCCCACCGCAAAAGATTTAGCTCCCAGTGTTACGTGCTGATAGAGCTTCACATGCTCACCTATTACCGTAGTCTCACCGATTACAACGCCGGTCCCGTGGTCTATGAAGAAAAACTTGCCGATCGTGGCTCCGGGATGGATGTCGATACCGGTAAGCTGGTGCGCATACTCGGTCATCTTTCTGGGAAGCACAGGTACGCCCGCTTTATAAAGTTCGTGCGCTACCCTATAGATCGTGATCGCATTGAACGCGGGATAAGTCAAAATGACTTCATCTGTAGACTTCGCAGCCGGGTCGCCCTCATATGCGGCGATAACGTCAGTGTTTACCGCCTCCATGACTTCAGGAAGCTTGTTTATTAAATCGCTGGCTTTTTCTCTGATTTCATCATCATCGTTAAGAACGTATCCCAGGCACTTCTGTATCTCATCATAGGCTTTGGCCAATTCAGACTGACGCTTGATGCCTGCGTCATACCCAAACCTTTCGCTTCCGAAAAACTTCGGGAACATAGCTGCCTTGATACTCCAGATAGCGTTTTCGACGGAGATGTCGAAGCCCACATAATTGCGGCCTTCAAGCGATGTGATCGCTGTATCTCCCAGCCTCTCGGCTATTTCATTGATATTGGCTGTAAGTTTTTTCATTGTCTTGTCCTTATTCAGTGCAGATCCTTCTTAACGCTTCTCCGTAGATCTTTCTGAGAAGCAGATAGTCGTCGAGCATTATCCTTTCGTTTCTCTGGTGTTCGGTACATTCTCTGCCGGGGATCATAGGTCCGTAAGCTACTATGTTCGGCATCGCTCTGGCGTAAGTGCCTCCGCCGATAACTACGGCCTCGTCGTTAAGACCGGTCATGTCGTGATATACCTTTACAAGTTCGGTTATCAGTTCGCCATCCTTATCCATATAGATCGGCGCCTTATGTGAATCCACAGTCAAAGTCAGTCCTTCATTCCTTACAACGGCTTCTATCTTCTGTGTTATCTCATCGAGTGTGAAGGTCACCGGATAGCGGATGTCCATCTTGAGATCCACTGTTTCTTCTGTCATCTCTATCTTTCCGACGTTAAGAGTAAGCCTTCCGGACTCTTCGTCGCGAATGTCCAGATTAAACCTCTCGCCATGGATGTCAAAACCGATGTATCTGTTGTAGAAGTTGGCCATGCCGCATCTATTAGTTGCATCACCGACCTCAGCCATTAGCATCGAAATGGCGTTTTTTCCATTCTGAGGCATACTGCCGTGAGCGGCCTTACCCTGCTCATAAAAGTCTCTTATTACACCGTTGCAGTCAACGCTGCCCTTGGCTTCATCGGCGACCATATTAGATGCCTGTCCGCCTGAGACGGAGATGAAACCGGCCTTCTTCTTCGGCATTGAAAGCGTGAAATGCAGGATGCCCTTCTCTCCGTAAAGAGCCGGGAAGTCCGCATCAGGCGTGATGCCCATAGACGGCAGTTCCTCATGCTCTCTGTAGTATTTCATATCATCCCAGTCGCCGGCTTCCTCAGTCTGACCGAAGATGATCCTGATGCGCTTTTTGAACTTACATCCGCTGTCCAGGAGGTCCTTCATGGCATAAACAGAAGCTACCGCAGGGCCCTTATCATCTACCACACCTCTTCCGTACATGTATCCGTCATCTGCCAAAGTAGCGCCCCATGGAGTGTAGGTCCAGCCCTCACCCGCAGGCACGACGTCCAGATGTGCGAGGATGCCGAAGATCTCGTCTCCCTCGCCTATCTCAGCATATCCGATCTGATCATCCAGATTCTTTACTCTGAATCCGAAGTCAGAACAGGTCTTCAGCATGAATTCCAGAGCCTTCTTCGTTTCAGTTCCGTAGGGGCATGCCGGATCATCAGTGCGTTCAGTCACGCTTTTGAAACCGCATAATTCATTCAATGTCACGATCATTTCATCCATATCGTCAGTCTCCTCAATGCTATATATTTACAATATCCGGTATTCACTTTTAAAGCCTTCAGGCCAGAATGAAATCGATCATTTTTTTGATGACCTCTTCACCATCCTGTCCGTCAGGACCACCGTTATGTATCTCGTGGTAGTAGCCCTGCCACTCGACGAATTCGAATTTATCTGCATTTCCTTCCTTTTCAAGCACAGACTTGTGGACCTTCTCAAAGTTTCTGGAGCCGTTCACGTCACAGATCTTGTCGTCAGTACCATGCATGAGAAGAAGCGGCTTATCGTGCGCTCTGCCGTTATCCTCGTTCTCACCTTCCTCTATGGCGTTCCCTATTGAAAAACCTTCAAAAGCTGTAAGGAAAGATATATAAGGATGCACGAGTGAATCCTCAACGTAAGGTCTTACGAAAAGAAGGTTACCCAGATCTTCTTCTTTACAGTCGGAGTTGATCGTTTTCTTTGGGGCGATCTTACTCATGAGCTTGACTGTCTGATAGAGCACGCCTTTCACCGGCTTCACCAGCCTGATCCAGGGCGCAGATATCAGATACTTGGCCGGAACGTCGTTCTTGGCGCCTCTGGCCCTGTAATCGAGACCGATATTTCCGCCCATGCTGTGTCCGTAGAGGACTATGGGAACTCCGGGATAGAGTTCTCCGGCGTATTCGATCAACCTGTCTATGTCCTTAAGCACTTCGGCTCTGGGTGCGCAGTGGCCCCTCTCGCCTTCCGTTCTTCCGTGTCCTCTGAGATCAATGCCCACCATGGCGATGCCATCCTCTTTGAAATGGTCGGCTACCCTCTGATATCTGCCGCAGTATTCTCCAATGCCGTGGACAAGTACCACGACGGCCTTGGGATCCTCACAGCTGAAATGATACCCGCGGATACTGATGCCTCTTCCGTCAAGGTCAAATAAATCGTACATTTCTTACCTCCGTAAAATCGTTTCCAAACGGTAAAGTCTCTAAATACAACACTCCGGTGCCTAAATAGCACATCCCGGTCATTTGCTATTGAAAATGCTATCCTATCGGCTATACTCACAGTTACAGGAGTTGAGTCTGTAACGAATATCACCTACAGGAAACAAAGTATGCGAGTTTGACTTATGTTTCCCCAATTACCCTGGTTCCATAATCCCCTTTAATGGGCCTCTGATCCGGCGATCAGAATCATTTTTCTTGGCAAAGAACAAAATACTATAATACCAAAATACTTCCCAAAAAATTACAACTTGACAGCAGTCTCAACTCCGAGTTTTTTCATATTCCCGACGAAATCTTCCGGAAGCTCCGCCCTGAATTCCATATATTCGCCTGTGGACGGATGAATGAAACCCAGGATCATGGCGTGCAGCAGCTGCCCGTTCAGAAAAGCAGGCTGTCTGGAAGGTCCGTACAGCGGATCTCCGACCACCGGATGTTTGATATATGACATATGGACTCTGATCTGATGAGTCCTGCCCGTTTCAAGTTTGAGCCTTACTAGAGTGTATCTGCCGAATCTCTCGAGCACCTCGTAATGCGTTACCGCTTCTTTGGGATTATCGCCGTTTACTCGTTTCTTGAGTCTGTTATTGGGATCGCGGCCTATCGGGAGGTCTATGGTTCCCTCGTCCTGTGGTATATTATCATAGACCAGAGCCACGTATCTTCTGTTAATCGAATGCTCCCTGAGCTGCTCTGAAAGCGACTCATGAGCCCTGTCGTTCTTGGCTATCACCAGGAGGCCTGACGTATCCTTGTCTATTCTGTGGACTATCCCGGGCCTTATAACACCGTTGATGGACGACAGCCTGTCTCCGCAGTGATACATGATCGCATTCACTAACGTGCCGTTGTAATTGCCGTGAGCGGGATGTACAACCATTCCTCGAGGTTTGTTCACGACCATCAGATCATCGTCTTCATAGACGATATCCAGCGGTATGTCCTCAGCCTCGACACTGAGCACTTCAGGCTCCGGTATCTCGATCTCTATCTCGTCGCCCTCTCTCACCTTGTACTTCTTGGAGAGTTCAGCAGCACCGTTCACTTTAAGGTGTCCCTGCTCGATGAGCTTCACGACATAGCTTCTGGACGTCTCTGTCAAAAGCAAAGAAAGCACCGAGTCTATTCGAGTGCCTTCATAGTTTTTTTCTATAGTGAAAGAATAATCCATATTACCGAAAATGATCAGTTAAAACCGTAAACGCCGCTCAATTATTATGCTATTGGTTATCTGCTGCTTTGTCCCTATCATAAAACCGCAGTATGTATATCACCAGCAGCCCGCAGCCGATACATATGGCTATGTCGGCCACGTTGAATACAGGCCAGAAGTGCAGGTCGAACATATCGGTCACGAAGCCGAATGCGAGCCTGTCGAAGAGGTTTGATATGCCTCCTCCGATCGCAAGTGAAAGTGCCAGGAACAAGGTCCAATGAGCCTTAGGATGTTTCTCCATATACCATACTCCCACTCCCATTACTATCAGCGGCAAGATAACCAGGATAACTCTGGCTCCGCTGAACATGCTGAAAGCCGCACCGGTATTCTTAACATAAGTCAGGCTCAGGAGACTGCCGATGAGATCAACGCTCTCATTTGGCTCGAAAGCACCTCTTATCAGGAGTTTGACGACCTGGTCCAGCAATATTACCAATAATATGACCGCATATCTACCTTTTCTCATCGTCTGAAAGCTACCTCTTGTTGATGACCATGGTCTTGGTCAGATCCATCTTGCTCTCAGCGGGCTTCACGTCCTCTTCATCGTTGATCTTAACAGCCTTCTTGACTACAGTGTCGTCAGCGATGCTGTGAAGTGAAGCGGGCATGAAATCGTCCTTGAACTCGGTGAAGAAATCGACTTCCTGAGTCTCAACTCTGTCAAGCTCGTCTCTGAGAAGATTCCTGTATCTCTCCTTCAGAAGATCGACTCTGCTCATTAACCGGTTGCCCTCTTCTGTGTACTTGGAGATGTTTTCCTTGGCTTCCCTGGTGATGAGGTCCGCCTCCAGTTCGGCGTTCTTCAGAAGGATCTCAGCCCTTCTCTCGGCTGATGCCGCTATGTCGTTCATAAGCTGCTTAGCAGCTGCCAGTGTCTCATAGACCGAACTCTCTGATGACTTGTGTTTGTCTACCTGAGAGTTTGCTCTTGTGAGCTCATCCTGGAGCCTTCTGTTCTCTTTGATGAGCTTTTCCATATCAACGATGATCAGATCAAGGAATTCATCTACCTCATCGCAGTCATAACCCTTCTTGGCTCTGCTGAATTCTTTGTTTTCAATATCTGAAGGTGTAATCATGGCTCCCTCCTTAGAAGATTCTGGTAATGAGCATTATCAATATATTTCCCACGGCCTGGATCAGTATCATAGCCAGAAACACCGAAAAGTCAAACATCCCGGTATTTAGTCTGGACAGTGCCTGACGGCATGGCATAACTATAGGCTCTGTCAGTCTGATCAGAAACGTGTATATCTTACCTGCTGTGCTGTAAGGATCTCTGGCAAACCAGCTGAATATGGCTCTTAAGATCAGCATCCACGTAAGCACTTCTACGAAGAGCCTGATCGCATAACATAATACATATGTCATAAGAACACCTCTCAGCTCTTATTTGGCCCAAGTGCCGGAGCCGTTCTTTCCGAATTCGAAACCTCTCTCCTCCTGGTTGGAAGCGATGTCCACCGATTCAGGAGCAAAGATGAAGATGTTGCTAGAGATCTTCTGTACGCCGCCGTTAAGGGCATATGTGGCTCCGGAAAGGAAATCAAAGATCTTTTTAGCTGTCTCTGTCTCTATCTTCTCGAGATTGATTATTACCGGTCTTCTGCCTTTAAGGCTGTCGACCAGCTTAGGGCACTCGTCAAAGCTCTTAGGTTCAATCACCACAAGTTTGAATGCGGATGTGCCGTTGAATGAAAGGTTCTTCTGAGGAACCGATTTCTGCTGAGTGCTGATGACCTGAGCAGGCGTTTTGAAAGTGGTCGCCGCAGCAGCCTTAGTCTCCTCTTTTCTGAGGTTCTCTTTTTCTCTTTCGATCTCTTCTACGGTAATCGTTTCATCCTGTTCTTCAATACCGATCATCTTGCCAAGGGTTTCCTTAAGTCCCATTTTGTTTTCTCCTTTTTTGAATAATTTATCAATTGATTTGCTTTAGTTTACTCTCCCATTTTTCTTGAATAATCTCTGTTTCCAAAAATTGCCGTTCCGACTCTTATGAGGTTTGAACCAGCCTCGATGGCCACCTCAAAATCGTTGGTCATACCCATGGAAAGATATTTAAAATCAAGATTTGGATGTTCTATATCAGCGAATTGGTCAAACTGTTTCTTGACCTCTTCGAAATAGACTTTTGCGTCTTCGGGATCGTCTTCATAAGGCGCGATGCACATCAGACCTCTGATCCTTACATTCGGGCAGTTATCCAGGATATCATGGATCATCTGCTCCGTCTCATCGACGGTGATGCCGAACTTGCTCTCTTCTTCGGCAGAGTTTACTTGGATCAGTATGTCCATGGTGACTCCATGCTGAGCAGCGCGCTTGTCGATCTCTTTAGCCAGATGGAGAGAATCCACTGAGTGGATCATGGCCACCTTATCGATGATGTATTTGACTTTGTTCGTCTGGAGGTGGCCGATCAGATGCCATCTGACAGGTTCCACCTTGTCATACTTATTCAGTATCTCCTGGACCTTGTTCTCTCCGATATCGGTGATACCGCAGGCGATCGCCTCATTGATCTCATCCGAATCGTGGAGCTTGGTCACTGCCACCAGAAGCACGTCGTCTCCGGATCTGCCGGATCTCTCTGCGGCTTCATTCTTCAGTTTATTGATATGCTCGATATTAGTTCTGATCGACATCCTTCGAATCAACTCCTTTTTTAACGCTGTCGTAATTTTTTACAGTGGAGATCATCTGCTCTTTCTTAGCATCGTAGTACGTGCGGCTCTCCACCACGGTCTTATCTCCTACCTCAGCTATTATGCTTATCGGCGTGAAGACATAATCTCCGTATTTATTCTTTACATAGACGCCTTTCTGGCCATCTTCTTTGGTAATGCTGTCCGTTTCCAGTATTATGCCTGTCTTCTGCGATGTTATGACTCTCGCTTTGCCATACCTCAGTCTGCTGAATTTGGAATAATATCTGTCGCAGCTGAAGATGATCTTGTATTTCTTGTTCTTGTTGCTCTTTTTCTTTTCGACTCCGTCTGAAGCGTTGTATTTGACCTTGAACTTCAACTGAGTCTTGTCAGCGTCGTCAAGTTCGATCGTGACGTTCTTCCCCTGGACGATCTCCATGGCTGCGTCTCTTTTGAGCCAGGTCACGAGATACCACTCTGAATTGTCGACTATCTTGAAGATCACGTCGCCCTGTTCGGCGTTCTTTGAATCACACTTCTTCAGCTCATACTCCGCGTCTTCCTTGGGATGTAGTGAAGACTTCTTCAGTTTCTCAAGTTTCTCAGGAGTAAGTTTGCTCTCGAGGCCGTCATAGTAATAACTCACGACGCCCCTGATCTGTGAATGATACTCCAGCCCTCCTACGTTTAGCACGCGGGAATTGTTCCTAAGAAGCGAACCTGCTTTCACTCTCTTGGTGATGCTGCCGGTGTTGTCAGCAGTATGTATCCTCTCGTTCCTCACGCAAAGATAATCGATCTTATAGTCCACGTCCAGAGTTCCGAGCTCCGCCGTATATGTCTCCACGAAGGCGTCCGAGAACTTCGGAGCCACATAGATAAGCAGATAAAGAGCCACTATGACCAGGAAAAATAATATGGCGGCGATTTTGAATTTGTAGTTGCCCTTGCTGTTTTCCTTCATAGATACCCCATTCCATTTATCACATACATATACATTATAATGATAACACAAAATCTAGTATAATACAATAAAAAAAACTCGCCAAACCGCACAACTAAAGGATTTTTTTGGCAAGTCTTTTCTATTTTAAGCGTTCTATCAGGTCTTTGAGTTCTTTTCTCTCCGCTTTGGTGAATGCTGAGAGATCGGGCTCGCTTTCGAGCCACGCTTTTAGGAGGTCCGGTCTGGTCTCGGCTGTAAGTCTGATGGACTCTCTGAGCTTCCACAGGCTTATCTTGTGGTGGTTCCCTCCTGCCAGTATCTCCGGCACCTCCATGCCTTCATACTCCCTCGGTCTGGTGTACTGATCCGCTTCCAGAAGGCCCGAGTAGATGGACTCATCATCAGCCGATCCTTCATTGCCCAGCACACCGGGGATGAATCTTGATACGCAGTCGATAAGCACCATCGCGGGGAGTTCTCCGCCAGTAAGGATGTAATCTCCAATGGACACTTCCTTCATCTTCCAGCGGTCGAGCACCCTCTGATCTACACCTTCATAATGCCCGCAGAGGATCGTGAATTCCTCCTCTGCAGCGAGCTCAGTGATGAGTTCTTTATCCAGGATCTTTCCTCTCGGGGACATATAGATCATCGGATGTGACTCCACCTCCTCTCCAAGGGACCTCAGTGCATCGAAAATCGGCTGTGGCGTCATTACCATGCCGCAGCCTCCTCCGAAGGGAGTATCATCCGTGGCGTTATGTTTATCCAGCGTATGATCCCTTATGTTTATCAAATTGACTTCTATCAGACCTTTCTCCCCTGCTTTACCAAGGATCGATTGTTCTGTGACCGGAACGAACATCTCGGGAAAGGTCGTAAGTACGTTGATCTTCATTTCTATGCCTCTACGGCTCCATCGATGAAACCCGGTATCAGCGTCGTATGTATCACGCGGGCTTCGGCATCGATCTCCCTGATGAAATCTTTGACCGCAGGGATCAGCACTTCCCTGCCTCCAGATGCGGAGACAACGTAAATGTCCTGTGCGCTGTTCTGGATCACGTCTTTAAGGATACCTATCTCTCCGTAAGCGCCGTCATCCACGACTTTCATACCGATAAGGTCTCTGAGATAATAAGTGTCTTCAGGAAGCTCTCTTAAGTCATCCTCGGTTATGCAAACGTCCCGGTCTCTGAGCTTCTCAGCCTGATTCCTGTCGTTTACGCCTTCAAACTTGATGATGACCATCTCGCCCTGGTATCTCACCTTTTCGATCTTAAGAGTAATATCTCCGTCCCTTCCGCCTGATATTATCAGCTCGTTCAGCTCTTCGAAGCGCTCTTTATAGTCGGAATAGTTGTATAGCTTGACTTCTCCCTTTATTCCTGTGACATTTACGATTTTTGCGATCTTGATCTTTTCCATAAGCTTAAAAAGGCCGCGTTAAAACGCGGCCCTGTGATTTACTCCTCGGTCACCGGTGCTTCGCCTTCTCTGACTATTTCAACCGTAACGTTTTTGTTATCCTTCATGGCACAGGCTTTGACGACAGTGCGGATCGCCTTGGCTATACGACCCTGCTTGCCTATCACCTTGCCCATGTCATCAGATGCAACGGAAAGGGTTATAACCGAACCGTGTCTGTCAGAAGTTTCAGTGACGACCACCTCTTCGGGCTTGTCCACAAGTGACCTGGCTATTGTCTTAACCAAATTAGTCATCAGTTTTCACCGTGCTTCCTGTTATTACTCGATAATGCCGGACTTCTTGAATAATGCCTTTACTGTTTCTGTGGGCTGAGCTCCCTCTGACAGCCATTTCTGAGCCTTCTCAGCGTCGATCTTGATGGTCTTGGGCTCTGTCATGGGATCATAGTATCCGAGCTCCTCGATGAATCTGCCGTCACGGGGTGATCTCTGATCAGCAACTACTACTCTGTAAAAAGGCTTCTTGTGAGCTCCCATTCTTCTCAATCTGATTCTTACCATTGTTTTTTATTCCTCCTAAGATAATTGTGATATATTGTTTCCGCAGGTCCTTAAGGCTCAGAAAAGCCCTTTGAACTTGCTCTTTTTCATAAAGTTAGGGTTGCTGAACTGCTTCATCAGCTTCTTCGCGTCCTCATACTTTTTGATCAACTGATTTACTCTCGAAACAGGCTGCCCTGCTCCCTGGGCTATCCTCTTGCGCCTCGATGCGTTAAGGATATTGGGATTCCTTCTTTCCTCCAGCGTCATGGAGCGGATGATGGCTTCCATCTGTCTGAATTCCTTCTCGCCCTTATCTATATCGTCTTCTGAGACGTTCTTCTTATTCACTCCCGGAAGCATGTCGAGGATCTTGCCGAGGCCTCCCATGTTACGGACTTCTCCCATCTGATCCAGGAAGTCCTCCAGAGTGAATTCATTCTTCCTGAGTTTCTTCTCAAGCTGTGCGGCTTTCTCCTCGTCGTAGTTCTCCTGGGCCTTCTCAATAAGGCTGAGCATGTCTCCCATACCCAGTATCCTGGAAGCCATCCTCTCCGGATGGAAAGGCTCCAGCGCGTCCAGTTTCTCGCCCATACCCATGAACTTGACCGGCTTGCCCGTGACCTTCTTGGCTGAAAGTGCTGCGCCTCCTCTGGAGTCGCCGTCCATCTTGGTCATGATTATGCCGTCTATACCGAGCTTCTCATTGAAGCCCTGAGCAGCGTTCACAGCGTCCTGACCGGTCAGAGCGTCGACTACAAGAAGTATCTCGTGAGGCTTCACAGCCTGCTTGACTCTTACAAGTTCCTCCATCAGTTCTTCGTCTATCTGAAGACGTCCGGCGGTATCGACGATCAGTACGTTCAGGCCTTTTCTCTCAACTTCCTTTTTGGCATGGAGAGCGATCTCCTCGGCTTTGCGGTTATCTCTCTCAGTGTAAACAGGCACGTCCACCTGACTGCCTATGACTTCCAACTGATCGATGGCGGCTGGCCTGTAGATGTCGCAGGCTGCCATCATCGGCTTCTTGCCTTCCTTCTTAAGATACATGGCAAGTTTGCCGCAGGTGGTAGTCTTACCTGTACCCTGGAGACCTACCATGAGTATGGTAGTGAATCCCGAGGATGAATATGTCAGCTTGGAATTAGTCCCGCCCATCAGGCTTATGAGTTCATCGTTTACGATCTTGACTACCTGCTGCCCCGGTGTAAGGCTGTTCAGTACGTCTGAACCAAGCGCTTTGGCCTTGACATCAGCTACGAACTCCTTGACGACCTTGAAGTTGACGTCCGCCTCGAGGAGAGCCAGTTTGACTTCCCTCATGGCTTTGTCGATGTCTTCTTCAGTAAGGACGCCCTTGCCTTTGAGTTTTTTGAACGTATCCTGTAATTTATCTGATAAATTTTCAAATGCCATATCTTTACCTTAATACGATCTTCCGTTACTCACCGAGTCCGGAGATCATATCCCTTATTTCCATAAGCCCCTCCCTGAGGCTTCCCTCCTTAGGAAGTTCAGGAGACTGTGTGAGCTCGTCTATCCTGCTTTCGATAGATCCTATGAGTTCTCTCGTCTTAAGAAGGCTCCACATGAGCCCAAGCTTGGATTCATACTCCCTCAGGATCCTGTCGGATTTCCTGAGATTATCGTAGACCGCCTGTTTGGATACCTTGAGTTCCTTGGCGATCTCCACGATGGAGTAGTTCTCCTCATGGTAAAGTTCCATGACTTCGCGCTGCTTGTCCGTAAGCAGGACTCCATAGAAGTCATACAAAAGACTCTCATATGCCATATTGTCGATCTCTGAAATCTTCATGCAGCCCGCCTTCAGTCTTTCTTATACGCAAGGTCAAGCAAAACCGCTTTACCACCGCTATACTATATCATAAACAAAATAAGAGGTCAAGTATTTTTTCTTGACCTCTCCCAAATAATTTTATGCTTGAGTATTATCAGCCGTAGATGTACATCATCCTAAGCGTACCGTTGATGTCCAGAAGTTTCTGGATCTCTTCAGCCGTGAGCACACCTGCATTCATATCCATATCCTCGCTGATCAGTCCCAGATAGCTCATGAGATCTGTGCTGTCGCTGGAGATGAAATCAAGCAGCTCGATATCTGCGCCCAGTGAATAGTCCTTCTTCATCGCTTCCACGCACTCTTCATAAGTGCCGATCTCGTCAATGAGGCCATTCTCCTTGGCCTGGAGAGCCGTGTATACCCTTCCGTCTGCCAGTTCCTTGACGTCTTTGATATTCATCTTGCGTCCGTCGGCTACGATGCCCGTGAACTGGTCATAAGCTTCGTCGATCAGACTTTGGAAGATCTCCTTCTGCTCATCCGTCATTTCCTCATAGCTCGATCCCATGGATTTGTTGCGGCCGGAAGTGATCGTGTTGACCTTGATACCCAGCTTATCCAGAAGGCCTGTCAGATCCAGATAACTGCCCATGGTGACTCCGATGGAGCCTGTCCAGCAATTCCTGTTCGCAAATATCTTGTCGCACGGTGCGGAGATATAGTACCCTCCTGAGGCAGCCATCGACTGCATCGAAGCGTAGACCGGACGGCCTGTCTTCTCCTGATATTCCTTGATCGCGAAGTATACTTCATCCGAAGCGTATACCGTACCGCCCGGAGTGTCAAGATAAAGAATGATGCCCTTATTGTTGTCGTCCTTTATCATGTCGTCTATGGATCGAAGGATATATTTATGGTTGTATCCAGAGTTTGCGCTGTCTTCGCTTATCGTTCCTTCCACATGGATGATGCCGACGTATTCGCCCGTGGCGTCCGCCGTTGTCACGTCTACTCCGGTATCCATCAGACCGCTCTCAATGGTCGAATTGAAGGTTTTGCCTATGGATGAAATGCAGGATGACATCATGTAGATGAGTAGGATGAGCACAAGAGCGACCGCGATCAGCACCTTCAGCCAAGTGGGCATGCCGCTCTTCTGTGCTGCCTGCTGATAGGCGCCCTGCGGCACGTACCTCTGATCCTGGTACTGCTGATACTGCTGCTGGTTCTGCTGCTGATACTGATTCTGCTGATATTGCTGAGAAGGTCTGTAATACACCTTCTGCGGTTCTGTCTTGGGAGCGCCCTGTGCCTTTTCCTGCTTATCAGGCTTGTTCTCAGGTTCGCTCTCAGGCGTTCTGTTTTCAAAATTATCCAAAATCTCTTCCTCCTTGTTCTTCCTCTGCCAGCTCCTGATAACACAAAGGGGCTGTTGTTTTTTACTATAATCTAAAACCAGTAAAAAATCAATAGCCCCTCTTGTTTATGCTTATTTATAAAACTCTTGCTCTGATCGATCAATATCTCTTTTCGGCCTCATACTTGTCCATAAGTGATTTTATGAACTCAATGGTTCCTTTGTCATTTTCTCCGATAACAAAGTTGATATTGGGACCGTCTCTGCCACTGTCGGACTTAGTATAGATGCTTATATAAGAGTTGTAATAATCATAGCCATCGTATACTTCGCCGGTATCAGCATCCTCATAGTTGAAATCTTTCCTCAAATCGAACCTGGCATTGTCGATATCCTTGTTATATGCTTCGATCAGTCCGGCAACGTCGGTCTTATTCGTGACCTGGAAATACACATTGCCGTCTTCATAATAATCGACGTCAGCGTATGACACGATATCAGCGTAGTCTTCATCAATCTTCAGTTGATCCTTGACGGTCTTATCGTTAATGATGACATTTGCCATTTCCGCTATCTTGTCGTCTACGCAAACGGTATATTTTCTTTCGAAATGGCCGCCGTTCTTGAGCTTATACGAAAATTGCATCATAACGAGTCCCTTTGACTCAGAGCTGTTATCAAGATAAGTGTCGTTATTATCGACATAGCACTTGTTATCGACTATGTACCTATTCAATTCCAGACACTTTTCAGTGATACTGCTGTCTTCTATGTAATTATTTCTGGGATATTCTGTCATATCTGTTCCGGATATGGACAGATTATGGTCATATAATGTTGAGTCGTTCGTAACCATACCCACCGCCTGGACGGAAGTGATATCTGATGCCTTAGGCAGGATCTTCGCAAAGCCGAAGATGTCGAAGACGAAAGTCAGCACGAAGATCAGGATCACTATCATTAAGGCCAGGAAGGTCTTAAGATTCGTCTTGTTGAATATCCTTACGGTCCTTGCCATGATCAGTTTCACGATGAAGAAGGTCAGCGCAGCGCCGATGATCATGCCGAAGAGCAGCATGGGAATGCTGTCGAAGATCAGTCTGAAGATCATACCTGTGACAGCAGCACCAATAAATGAGATGAGCACCGTGATCACAGCCTCCACAGGTCTGAAGATCATGGAATCCCCTACCTTTTCAAGCTTAGCCTTGAAGCAGGCAAACTTCGCGAGGATCAGAAGGATCACACCAAAGAGGAAATACCATCCCTCAGCTAGGAATTTGAATCTGGTGGCCTCTCCTACCGGCAGGCTCGCAAACACTTCAACAACTTTAGCGAACAGCGGGTTGCTGTTGATGACAATATTCCACTCCAGATCGCTGGGTTCACTGAATCCGACAAGATAAGCGCTCTCATATACGATGATGGTTATCATTATCACCGGCACCAGTACGAAAAGTACTCCGGAGCCCAGTACCTGCATCACGGTATTGCCCACCAGTGAACCTGCAAGCACGAATATACCGTAGAAGAATGTGTACAGCGCTACGCTGTTAAGCAGCCAGATCAGCACGTCCTTCGCAAAATATGCCTGCACCAGGGGGAGCATCTTACCGCTGTCCCAGTTCCAGTCTTCCGGAATATTCTCTATGGTGATGCCTCCCATGATCACCAGATAAATGATCGCCATAACTATGAGGGGAATTATCATCATGATCCAGCCGGTAAGTATCTGGGTGTTGAAGAGTTTCGCCCTTGAATAAGGCTGTGAGTGGAGAGCAAAAGCTTTTTCCGGTTTGTGATAGAAGCTCATCATGATGCAAGCAACTATCAGCGTGAAATACAGTATATAATTGCCGAAGAAAAAGTTATTGTTCTCGAGGCATCCCTGTGCCCATGTGCCTTCGTAGCCGTCGCTCAGGAACATCAGAGGAAAGATCCCTGCCAGGAAGTAGAATATGAAGATCAGCGTCGGTATGTACCAGAGCTGCTTCAGATTTTCCTTTGCCAGTTTCGGAGAAAAGCCGCCGATGAAATTGCTGTTGCCATTCATTATGCTTCACCTCCTTCGTTTCCGCCCAGTTTCTCGATGAAGAGTTCCTCTATGGACACGTCGTCCATCTCCAGAAGGTCTCCTTCGAAGACCATTTTTCCTTTGGACATGATGCCGATATAGTTGCACACGTCCTCCATCTCCTTGGCGTTGTGAGATGAGATAAGTACAGTCATTTCCCTATCTGCCACATCTCCCATGATGTAGTGCCAGAGCTTATGACGAACGATGGGATCCAGTCCGTCAACAGGCTCGTCCAGGATCAGATAGTCCGGACGGATGGCCATAGCCAGGCAGAAAGCTGCCTGCTTCTTCATTCCCTTACTGAACTTGCCGATGTTAGCTCTTGTATCAAGGCCGAAGTCTTTAGCCATCGCATCGAATCTCTCCTGGTCCCAGCAGGGATAGATCCCTTTGAAATATTTAGCCATTTCATTCATGGAATAACTTCTGAAGAAATACAGATCGTCCGGTATGAATGCCACCCTTCTCTTCAGATCTTCATTATCCATGACATACTGTCCGTCTATGGTCAGTTCTCCGTCATCCTGCTGAAGGAATCCGGCCAGATGCTTGATTATCGTGGTCTTGCCTGCGCCATTGAGTCCCATCAATCCGTAGATCGACCCCTTAGGAACCGTCATGTTCAGGCCGTCCAGAGCACAAGTGTCTCCGAATTTTTTTGTAACGTTATTTACCTTTATCATTTGGAAACACCCTCCTTTCTTATTGTCTCAATAATTTCCAAGGCCAGATTCTTTGCTTTATCAAAGTCGAGACCCATGTAAAGGAATTGCTTGAAAGCATCGCCAAACCCCTGCTCAGCTTTCTGATAAGTGATACTGTCAACTGCTATACCCGCTTTGTCCGCAACAAAGGTCCCCAGCCCCTGCTGTGTATAGATGTAGCCCTGACGCTCCAGCTCCCTGTAAGCCTTCTGGACTGTATTCGGATTGACGGATATCTGTTTCGAAAGCTCCCTGACTGACGGAAGCTTAGTCTCGAAAGGCAGTATGTCAGTCATGATCATTTCCTTCAGGTTATCTATCACCTGTTCATAGATCGACTTTCTCGATTTGAGATCAAGCTCGAACATTCGCCTTCCCCCTTTCTTTAAAAATACGGGCCCGTCATTGAGACGAGCCCTGATCGAATTTATTATCAAATCCCCTTCTCGTGTCATAGTGTACCACTTGTAATAGTACACTGTCAACACCTAATTTGAGATTTTTTGAAAAATTATTTTTACAGCAAAAAACTGCCTCTGAAAGATACTATTTATACGTTATCTCCCTGCCCATTGTGAGCACATGGTTAGCGTATTTGTCCACGGCGGTGAGGTCGTGTGAGATCATGATGATAGTCACTCCCTTATTGTGGTTCAGGTGGTGCAGAATGCCGTACATCTCGTACTGCGCCTCCGGATCCAGCCCCGCCACGGGCTCATCCACCAGGAGCATCTTCGACGTAGCACAGAGCGCTCTGGCGAGGAGCACTCTCTGCTGCTGCCCGCCGGACAGATCCCTGTAGCAGACGTCCTTAAGTTCATCCAGGCCCAGCAGTTCCATGTTCTCGTCGGCCTTTTCCTTCATCTCTGCAGTGTAGAAAGGTCTCTTGCCCATGCTGTTAAGAAAGCCGGATCTGACGATTTCCTTGACGCTTGCAGGAAAATCCTTTTGTATGGGTGATATCTGAGGAAGATATCCGATGTCCTTTCTGTTAAAGCCCTCGCCGAAGATTATCTCGCCTTTCAGGGGCTCCGCAAGCCCCAGAATGGTCTTCATAAGAGTGGTCTTGCCTGAGCCGTTCTGGCCTATGATGGCCAGGTAATCGCCCTCGTTTACCGTAAGATCGAGCCCTGAGGCTACGGCCATCCCTTCATATCCAAGTGTTACATTTCTGAGTTCGATCTGCATCATTGTATCTGCCTCATTACACTTTCATTAGTAAATATACGCATCTTTCAGGTATTATAGCCCAAAATCGCATCTTTTTTCTGCCATATCCGCAAAAAACGAAAAATTTCTGTTGGATATTTTTTTCACATTATGATATAATATAATAGAATCAGTATATTGTTTCGTCGGGAACGCATCCCTGTGAGGAAGTAATGTATAATATCAACGACGTTGTCGTATACGGAACAGAAGGAATATGCAGGATCACCGATATCACTGAGCTCAAATTCGGAGGAGAAACTTCCGAATACTACATTCTCTCTCCTATCCACAAGTCAGAGAATACTGTTTATGTGCCCAAAAATAACGAGAAGGTCCTGCAGCGCATGCGTAAGATCCTTACAAAAGATGATGCGCTCAAACTGATCGACTCCCTTCCTCTGGAGCCCATGGAATGGATACCGAACGACAGAGAACGCCAGATGACTTACAAGAACATTATGCTCTGCGGCGATCCAAGAGAGATATTCAGCATGGTCAGCACTCTGTACGGTAAGCAGACCGAACAGGCTTCCATCGGCAAGAAGCTCCATGCGTCTGACGAACGTTTCCTAAGAGACGCCGAACGCATGATGCTCAGTGAACTGAGCTACGTTATGGAACTCAGACCTCAGGAAGTCCTGACCATGATACTTTCAAAGCATAAGTAATAATCCTTCCCTTTTTGAATACACCTATCGATTAATCTGTATCATCCGGAGCCGGATCAGTCTAGACTGATCCGGTCCCGGATTTTTTGTCTTATTTAATAATATCGTTTCATCAGAACATGCTGAGCTGGTCAGTTTCTGGCAGTCCTTCGAACACACCGTATTCCCTGAGCGCCTGTATGGATGTCTTATTGAGTTTGGTCCTCTTAAGGATCTCCTCCACGGTATCGAAGGGCTTTTCGTGGTATGCGTCGTAGAAGGACTGTGCGGCCGAAGCCCCTACTCCGTCCAGTGCGACGAACGGAAGGAGCACCTTGCCGTCCACAACGCTGAATCTCAAGGCATCAGACCTGTCAAGGATAGGCTGAAGGAACTCGAAACCTCTGGCATACATCTCGTAAGCCACTTCGAGCACAGTGTACTGTGACTTTTCCTTCGGCGTGGCATTAGTGCCCTTCATATTAATCAGCTCCATCTGTTGGATGATCGCGTCTTTTCCTTTGAGAATGGTCTGATCATCGAAATCGTCCACTTTGGTAGTAAAATACGTGGCGTAAAACTCCTGAGGGTAATACACCTTATACCAGGCCATTCTGAAACTCATCATCGTATAGGCTACGGCATGGGCTCTCGGGAACATGTACTTGATCTTGTTGCAGGAGTCGATATACCAGTCCGGTACGCCGTGTTCCTTCATCTCGGCCACCTGCCCTTCGGACAGATCTTTCTTGCCCTTACGGACGATCTCCATGATCTTGAAGGCGTCAACGTTCGGAAGACCTTTGAGGATAAGATAGTTCATTATGTCGTCTCGGGTGGAGATGACTTCTCTCATAGTGGCCTGCTTGGTCCTTATATATTCCTGGGCATTGTTCAGCCATACGTCTGTACCGTGCGAAAAGCCCGATATACGCACCAGATCGGCGAATTTATCCGGCTGCGTGTCATCGAGCATCTGCCTTACAAAAGGCGTACCGAATTCCGGTATCGCGTATGAGCCATGCGTGAATCTATAGTCTGGGTCCTTGATATCAAGGGCATCGGTGCTGTTGAAGATGCTCAGCACCTTTCTGTCAGTAAGATCGACTTTAAGAGGATCTATTCCGGTCATGTCCTGAAGCTGTCTGATCATCGAAGGCACATCGTGGCCAAGAATATCCAGTTTAAGCAAGTTCTGGTCTATCTTGTGATAATCGAAATGCGTCGTTATAACTCCTGTAGAGGCATCATTTGCAGGATGCTGGACTGGACAGAACTCGAAGATCTCATGGTCGTCCGGGCAGATAACTATGCCGCCAGGATGTTGTCCCGTCGTCCTCTTTACGCCTGTACAATGTGAAGTAAGCCTGTCAGCCTCGTATTTGTTGACCGGTATTCCTCTCTCTTCGAAATATTTCATCACGAAGCCGAAGGCGGTCTTGTCTGCCACAGTGCCTACGGTGCCTGCCTTGAAGACGTTTTTATCGCCAAAGATCTCGCCCACATATCTGTGTGCTATCGGCTGATATTCCCCAGCAAAGTTAAGGTCTATATCGGGTTCCTTTTCTCCGTTGAAGCCGAGGAAGGTGGCGAAAGGAATCGTGAAGCCGTCTCTCTTCATCTCCGCTCCGCATACAGGACACTTCTTCGGAGGCATATCTATACCGCAGTCGTAGAGGCTCTTGTCGCCCCACTCCAGATGCTTGCACTCAGGGCAGAGATAGTGTGGATCGAGAGGATTGACCTCTGTTATGCCCGCCATGGTAGCGGCGAATGACGATCCGACGGATCCACGTGACCCTACCAGGTAGCCGTCGGCCAACGATTTCTGCACCAGCATCTGGGCGCTGACGTACATTACCGCGTATCCATTGTCAATTATTGAGTTCAGTTCTTTTTCGAATCTCTCAACGATGACAGGATCAGGATCATCTCCATATGTCTCGCGGAGTTTCTCGACACAGGTCTTTCTTAAGGTTTCCTCTGCTCCGGGGATGTTAGGCGGGTATTTATCTTTGGGTACAGGCAAGATGCCTCCATCCACCATATCGGCGATCAGATTTGTATTATCTATTACGATCTCCTGAGCTCTGTCTCCGAGATAAGAGAACTCTTCCATCATCTCATCGGTCGTCCTCATGTAAAGGCCCTCACCGCTCTCTGCATCCTCAAACCCAATACCGGCCATGAGGATGTTTCTGTAGATGGCAGACTCCGGTTTATCATAGTGCGCATCGCAAGTAGCTACGACCGGTTTGCCCAGCTTGTCGGCGATCTCGATTATCCTCATGTTTATCGCCCTTATATCATCCTCCGTCTCTACGCGCCTACCTTCGAAGTAATATTCATCCTCAAGCATGAAACGGTTATTGATGACCGGCTGGATCTCCAGATAGTCATATTTGGAAGCGAGCCTTTCCTGCTCCAGGTGGCTCAACGCTTCTATCCTTCTCTCGATGTGAGTTCTTTTTTCTTCGTAGACATGTGTAACCAGAGACTGGAAGATCTCTCCGTAACAGCAGGCTGAACCTATGATAAGTCCTTCCCTGTGCGCTTCGATCACAGACCATGGAAGCCTGGGTTTTCTGTAAAAGTAATCCAGATGAGATAATGATACCAGTTTATAGATGTTCTTCAGGCCCTCTTGGGACTTTGCAAGAATAATTATATGGTTAACCGGTTTCTTTCTGTAATCTATGCTTCCGTCTTCATTGACACAGTCTTTATCATCGAAGCAATAGCCCTCTACACCATAGATTATCTTGACCGGTCTGCCCTTTCTGGCCTGGTTAGCAGCTTCATCAGCCGCATCAGGGAAAGACTGCACCACTCCGTGGTCTGTTATCGCCACTGCCGGCTGTCCCCAGAGCGCTGTCTGCCTGACTACGTCCCTCACTTCATTAAGGCCGTCCATCTGGCTCATCTTGGTGTGCAGATGGAGTTCGACTCTCTTGCCGGTCTCGGACTCATCTTCTCTGTCCATCCTGCTCTCGAGCTTCTCTATCTCCTGGAATCTGATGACATTCAGATTCTCATAAGTATCGAACTGCACTTCACCCAGTATCCTTAATCTGTCACCAGGAGAAAGGAACTCGTTCATCTCATTCCACTTCTCTTCGGACACGAAGTTCTTGCAGCAGACCGTTGTCCTCTCATCTGTGATCATTACGGAAGCTATATGGCTCCCGGATCTGATGACCCTGGATTCGAGCTTATACAGTATGCCTTCAACTATCACTGTGCCCATAGACGGTTCCAGGTTGGAAAGGTTGTGATCTGCTTCTCCTCTGAAGCCCTTGCCCATAACGAAATTATCCTTCACCGAGGCTTCTTTTCTGGGCTTCCATATCCTTATTCCTGAAGGTCCTTCAGGAATGAATGAAGACTTGCGGTCGTCCTCAGCATCCTTCTGGGCGTTTTCTCTGTTGAGAGCTTTCTGACGGTTCTCTTCAAGAGTCTTTTCCATCTCTTCGATGGCATCCTGCTTGATGTCGTCGGCCTTTTCAAGATAGATTTCTACGTCATTCTCGAAACGGACTCTGGTCTTGATACCGAAATGTCTGGACAGAATCCTCTCGAATTCCTTGGCCACAGTTCCGTTCAGCTGTTCCTCAGAAGTCTTGCCGAAACAATGCAGCACAAGAGTTTCTTTGTTTTCTCCCTTGAACTCGAAGTAACTTACGTCTATGACTTTCACAAAGCCGGAGCCGCTGCCGTCCAGTATCTGCGAGAGATAAGGCAGGTAGTTCTCGACTATTTCTTCTTCGTTCAGGATCACATCTCTGTATTTGAATCTGAATTTAACGTCTTCTATGAAATCGAGCTTTGATTTGACCAAAGCCTTTATCTTTAGCAATTCGTCGAAGGGCAGTACAAAATTGAGAGTCATGGGTATCACCAGTACTCCGGTCTCCTTGTGCATGACTCCCTGCCCCAGTTCGAATTCGAATTTATCACTTTCAAGGCGGCCGCCCGTGATCTTATCCCAGTCGACTGCCTGTCTGATGAGATTTCTCATCCTTCTCCCTCATCTATCAAAAATACTATTGTTGATAACTTCCAATAATTCGCTTACTATCCTATCTTCGGAGACTTTTTTGATGATCTCTCCTTTGCTGAAGATCAGTCCCTCGCCCTGGCCTCCTGCAACTCCGAAATCAGCCTCCCGTGCTTCTCCGGGTCCGTTTACGGCGCAGCCCATGACGGCTACCTTGATGCCGAGCCTGCCCTCTTCGAGCAGTCTCTTTTCTATGCCTTCCAGGCCTTTCTCGATCTCGTCAGCCAGTCTCTCCAGATCCACTTTAGTCCTGCCGCATGTAGGACATGACACCAGATCCACAGCGGATGGTCTGAGTCCAAGCGTCCTCAGGATCTCTCTGGCATAATACACTTCTTCTATCGGGTCTGCAGTCAGAGAAACTCTCAAAGTGTCCCCGATGCCGTTAAGAAGCAGCGCTCCGATACCTATGGCTGATTTGACCTGCCCTCTCTTCAGTGTGCCTGCTTCTGTAATGCCTATGTGGATGGGATGCTCGGTCTTTTCCTTCAGGATAAGATGAGCGTCATAGTTCATCTTTACATTTGAAGACTTGATGGATACGACAAGTTCGTCATAGCCCAGATCTTCGATGATCCTGAGATTGTCCAGGGCAGATTCTGCCAGTCCTTCAGCCGTCACTCCGTGATACTTCTCGATGAGATGTTTCTCCAAAGATCCGGAATTGACGCCGACTCTTATAGGCACCTTCCTCTCAGCTGCAGCCTTCACGACTTCCCTGACTTTATCGGTGCTTCCGATATTGCCGGGATTTATTCTGATCTTGTCAGCGCCCTGAGCTATGGCTTCAATTGCGAGCCTGTGGTCGAAATGGATGTCTGCCACCAAAGGTATGTCATACCCTTCAGTCATGAGTTCTCTTTTTACTCTGCCGAATACTTCTGCTGCTTCCTTATCGGGCACAGTCAGCCTCATTATGTCGCAGCCCGCATCCGCCAGTCTCTTCACCTGCGAGACCAGCAAATAATCGTCGTGAGGGTCCACATTTGCCATGGACTGCACAGCGATCGGATTGCCTCCGCCAATATTAACTTTACCGATTTTAACGATCTTACTCATGTGAGTCCTCTTTTAACCGAAAAGCTTGCTAATGTCGCTGGCGGTTACAAGTATCGCCAGCGCGAGAAGCAGGACAAGTCCTACGGCGTGTATGATTCCTTCGACTTTCGGCGACACTTTCTTGCCTGTGATCCAGCTGAAAAGAACTATTACGATCCTTCCTCCGTCAAGTGCTGGCAGAGGCAGCAGGTTGATCACCGCCAGATTCACACAGATGAGAGCTGTCAGGAAGCCGTAAGACCAGAATCCCTGCCTGCTGGTCTCACCCACCATCTGAACGATGCCCACAGGTCCGGAGATCTCCTCCAGACTCGCTCCGCCGGTGAGCAGAAGTTTCAGCGAATCATACATTACCACGAACAGTCTGCCCGTGCCTATGAAGCCGGACTTTATTCCTTTGAAGATGTTGTGGCTCACTTTGCAGTAAGCGCCAATATAGTAGCGCTTGTCGGTCTCGTCATACTGAGGCGTCAGGGTGACCTGGATCTCCTCACCGTCTCTCTGTACTACGAGCTGCATCTCTTCACCATTGGTCTTCTGGACATATTCGCTGAAATCAGACCAGACGCCGATCTCTTTTCCGTCTGCGGATACTATAATGTCTCCGGCCATGATCCCCGCCTGCTCAGCAGGTGAACCCTCGTTGACTCCTCCGATCACCATCGTGGTGAATCCTAGATAGGTCACGAGAATAGTAAGGATCAGAAAGGCGCAGACCACGTTCATGGCCGCTCCGGCGAGAAGGATGATGATCTTTTGCCAGGGTTTCTTGTTATTGAAAGCCCTGGGATTATATGGTTTGGGCTCAAAGCTCTCCCCTTCTTCATCCTCTTCAGATCCATCCTCTCCTTCCATGGCGCAATATCCGCCTATTGGAAAGAGCCTTATGGAATGCAGGGTCTCGCCGCGTTGTTTTTTCCAGATGGCAGGGCCCATGCCGAAAGAAAATTCATTAACTTGTACGTTGCATTTCTTGGCGGCGATGAAATGTCCGAGTTCATGAGGGAAAATCATGACAAGGAACAAAAGTATCGCCAGTATAGCTGTCTTCATTATGCTTTATATGTCAGTTTCTCGCGGGTCTCCCTGTCGATCATGATTATGTCTTCAAGAGAAAGATCCGCTATGGTATCATGTGCGTAAACAAGTTCACAAAGCTTGTCCTGGAATTCCAGGAATCCGACGCGATCCTTAAGGAACATATCGACCAGTACCTCATTCGCTGCATTCATCACCACCGGGCAGGATCCGCCCTCAGAGATGGCATGATATGCAAGTCCAAGGCACTTGAATGTCTCTGTATCAGGCTCTGTGAAAGTCAGATCGGAACCTGTGGTGAACAGATCCAGTTCATCATCCGGATTGTCCAGCCTGTCCGGATAGCCCAGAGCCAGACTGATCGGTATCCTCATGTCAGGAACTCCCATCTGGCAGAGTATGGAATTATCCATGAACTCTACGCCTGAGTGGACTATGCTCTGAGGATGTATCAGCACCTTGATCTTCTCGGGTTCAGTACCGAAGAGCCATTTAGCCTCGATAACTTCAAGACCCTTGTTCATCAGAGTGGCTGAGTCGATCGTTATCTTCGGCCCCATGTTCCACTTGGGATGTTTCAGTGCTTCCTTGGCGGTGACCTCCGCCATATCCTGCCTTTTCAGGCCTCTGAACGGCCCTCCGGAACAGGTCAGAAGGATCTTTTTGATTTTCCTTCCTTTATTGCCTTCAAGGCATTGGAAAATGGCTGAATGCTCTGAATCTATAGGAAGCAGTTTCAGCCCCTTCTCACGGATCAGTTCCATGATGACGCTGCCGCCTGCAACCAGAGTCTCCTTGTTGGCGAGAGCCACGTCATGGCCGGACTTTAATGCGTGATATGTGGGCTCGAGCCCTACCATGCCCATCAACCCGTTTACCACGAGATCGCAATCGAGAGTCGCAGCTTCTATGAGTTTTAGGACATTTTCGTCGTAGCTCCCGTTACAAGTGTAACAGTTTTTGAGAGGCACGCCGAACTCATCAGCCTGCCTCAGCATAGCATCTTCCCTGCCCGCGCAGGTAAGCGCCACCACCTCGAAAAGATCCAGGTTTTGTCTTACTACGTCCAGGGTCTGAGTTCCGATGGAACCCGTGGACCCCAGGATAACTATCTTTTTCATTTACCGCCTCACAGGATATTCGGTAATACAATGGCTATATAGAAATACAGATATGGCGCTACGAAGAGCACCGAATCGAATCTGTCCAGTATGCCGCCATGGCCGGGAATCAGGTTGCCGTAGTCCTTGATGCCCATCTGACGCTTGAAAGCAGAAGCCGAAAGGTCTCCCAGCTGAGAAATGACGGATCCGATAAGGGTCATCAGGATGAAATTCACGTTTATCGCATGCCAGGGTCCCAGAATGAAGCATCCGAGGAACACGCTGAAGACCATGGCTCCAATCATGCCGCCGATAGCTCCTTCAATGGTTTTCTTGGGGCTCAGCGTCGGACAGAGCTTATGCTTTCCGATGAGCATCCCGGTGAAATATGCAAAGATATCCGTACCGAAGGCTATTATGAATACGAGCCAGATATAGTTTTTTGCGTAATCACATTCATCGATCAGCACCACGAAATGGAAAAGGAACGGCACATAAATAATGCCCAGCGCCGTGGCTGCCATGTCTTCTGTCTTCCTCTCCTCCACCTTGAATCCGTATACCATGCTGGCCACGACCACGATGAAAAGCCAGAACTTGACCATGGTCCCGGAGCCTCCCCCGATTGATGTGACGACGGTATGCAGGATATACAGCAGCGCGATCGATGCATAGCCGATTATGTAACTCGGCTTGGTACCCTTGGCTTTGAATCCGTTATAGAATTCGTTCAGACCTATCACTGAGCACACAACGACAGCGATCTTAAGCCATACGCCTCCGAAATATACGAGTATCAGAAGCGGAAGCATAACCAATGCTGAGATTATTCTGGTCTTCATAGTCTTCCTCCGTATCTTCTTTCCCTCGTTCTGTATTCTTCGATTATTGATTCGAATTCCTCAGGCATGAAATCAGGCCATAGAGTATCGGTGAATGCGAACTCCGAATAGGCTGCCTGCCAGAGGAGAAAATTGGAAAGCCTCTCCTCTCCGGAAGTCCTGATGATCAGATCCGGATCGGGAATGTTCCCATTCTCGTCGCCAGTGAAAAGCGAAGCGGAGATGTCCTCTTCGGTTATCTGCTCTCCCCTATCCCGCTCGCTTAAGAGTTTATTTACTCCTCTCACGATCTCCGCCCTGGAACCATAGTTCAGGGCAATGTTGAACACAAGCCCGGTATTCTTCTGGGTCGACTCCAGGGTCTCTCTTATGGAAGCGACGGCGTCTTCGGGTATACGGTCATGCCAGTCCCCCAGGATATTCACTTTGACGTTTCTTTCTTTGAGTTCTCTGAGCTCCGTCTTGACAAACTTAACCAGGAGTCTGAATATACCGCCGACCTCTTCGGACGAGCGCTTCCAGTTTTCTGTGGAAAACGCATAGACCGTCAGATACCTGATGCCCATGTCATCAGCCTTTCTGACTATGTTTTCCATGGCTATGGTTCCCTGGTTATGTCCCAGAAGTTTAGGAACTCCCTTCATTTCAGCCCATCTGCCGTTTCCGTCCATGATGACGGCGACGTGAACAGGCATCGGCTTCTTCTCTCCCATTTCTCCTACCCTCTTTATAATGATAGCCACCATAGGTGGCCACCTTAAATAACTAAAAAATTAAATAATATGTAATCTGGAGCTTCCACAGCGCCGGTTCTCAGCGATTGGCAAACCCTTGCGCAGACGGAGTTTAGAACCGCTGCGCGAGGACAAAGCGCAAGCGGCTCCAGATTACATATTTTTAATTTTATACTTCCATGATCTCTTTGTCTTTGAGAGCGATAACTTCGTCGATGGCCTTCTCGGTCTTTTCTACGGCTTTCTGGACCTTGTCCTGAGCCCTCTTCAGATCGTCCTCAGTGATCTCGTGATCCTTTTCCATCTTTTTGAGTTTCTCGTTGGCATCTCTTCTAAGATTTCTTATGGCCACCTTGGCCTCTTCACCCATCTTCTTGACGGTCTTGGTTAGTTCTTTACGTCTCTCTTCTGTGACCTGAGGTATCACCAGTCTGATGGACTTGCCGTCATTGGATGGATTGATTCCGAGATTTGCGATGTTGATGGCCTTCTCGATCTCATTGATCGACTTGGGATCGAAAGGGCTGATCAGAAGTGACCTCGGATCAGGCACTGAAATGTTCGAGATGTTCTTGAGCGGTGTAGGCATGCCATAGTAATTCACCATGATCCTGTCAAGGAGGGCCGGATTAGCTCTTCCCGCTCTGACCGTATTAAGATCCTCCTTAAGGACGGAGATGGTCTTCAGGCTTTTCTCTTCCAGATTCGCAATTATGGTTTCCATTTGTCTTCCTCCTTACTTGATCAAAGTTCCAATCTTCTCGCCGCAGACTGCTCTCTTGATGTTGCCGCCTTCAGCGAGCGCAAATACGTGTATCTTTATATTGTTATCCTTGCAAAGGGTAGCTGCCGTAAGGTCCATGACCTTGAGATCCTTCTCTATCACGTCCATGTGGGTCATCTCGTCGAACTTTTTGGCATCCGGATTGGTCGCGGGATCTGAATCATATACCGCATCGACATTCTTCGCGAGAAGTATGACTTCAGCACCCATCTCGGTGGCCCTGAGAGCTGCCGCCGTATCCGTAGTAAAGAACGGTGAGCCGGTGCCTCCACCGAAGATAACGATATCGCCGTGCTCCAGATGAGTCAGAGCTCTGAGTCTGGCGTAGGGTTCAGCCACTTCCTTGATCTCAAGGGCAGTCTGCGCCCTCACCTGCACTCCCATGGATCTGAACGTATCCTGGAGAGCCATGGCGTTCATCACCGTAGCAAGCATGCCCATGTAATCCGCCGTCGCCCTGTCCATGTCGCCCGAGGTCCTTCCTCTCCAGAAATTGCCTCCTCCGACTACGACTGCCACTTCCACGCCCATGTCGTGGATCTCTTTGATCTGTTCACATACGTTCCTTGTGACCACCGGGTCGATGCCGAAGCCTTTATCGCCAGCCAGGACCTCTCCGCTGATCTTAAGAAGAACTCGTTTATATATAGGTTTCATACAGCCTCCCATTACAATGATTTCGGTCAACTTGTTTAAACTCCATCTTTGTTATTATATCACAATCGCCTCTCTTTATGCAAGCCGAGGACGAAATAAAGCGCCAATGAAATTACGTACAATACTGCAAAAAACAGATACGTCCCTCTGATTCCTGCATGATCCATGATGACGCCGCCGATCAGATTGCAGATGATGGCCGGAAGAGAATTTCCAAGAGCATAATAAGTGGCAACTGACAGACTGGCCAGCCTGCTTTCGACGATCTTTTCGAAGTACTTTACTATCTCTACCAGAAGGATGCCATTCAGTATTCCCTGAAGGAAAAATGTCCCCAGCAGCACACCGGTAGACGGGCCGAACGAATACAGCAGGAATCTCAGAAGACCCACAGCTATAGCGACCGATATGAGCTTCTCCGTCGGTATCCTTCTGTTCAGCCATGGCACGAGCCACATGAACACGGCTTCCGAGCCCGCCATGAGAAGGAATGCCGTCCCTACACCGGAGAGATCTCCTCCCGCTCCGATGTACAGATAGCTGAAATACGTATTGTTCGCCATGGTCGGTCCAAGCGCAAAGAACGCAAAGACCAGCAACTTCACGAAATCGTCGTCCCGGATCAGTTCTGCTATCTTCACCTTCTCTTCAGGTCTTTCCTTCGCTCTGACATAATGTGTCGGCTCGCTGAACTGACGCATGATCAAACTCGATACGACATATGCCAAAGCGTGGATCACGAAGATGATCCATAGCCCCGAAGCCTCCGCTATAGCCCCTGCAACAAAGACCGATACTGCATATCCCAAGGCGCCTACAGCCCTGATAGCCGGGAAGTTCTCGCCCTTATCTATTATCATCGAGTCACAGAGGCCGTGGACCGGTCCCTGGTTGAAGTACACTATGCCGTAGATCAGGGCGTAGATCACGAAAGCGCTAATCAGAAGGCTCACAAGCGATGCAGCGCCTGCGAGGAGGAACATAACTATGATGACCATCCTTTTGTGCGAGGAATTCGAGTAGATCTTGCCCCAGACCATACCGCCGAGAACAGCAGCTCCGGTGCCGCAAGCAGTTACAACGCCGACCTGTGTACCATTGAAGCCTATGGAGCTCAGATACTGACCTATGAGCGGGCAGACTGCCCCCAAAGGCACGTACATGAAGAAATATAGCAGGTAGCTTTTGTATTTCAGTATGAGCTCTTTCATTTATCTGGGAAGCTGTATCTGCCTTTTCTCCTTGTCCTTCGCTCTTCTGTAGAGAGTGAATTTGCGCCCGATGGCCTGAACGAACTCTGCATCAAGCGTTTCAAGAAGGCCGTTAGCCGTCTCCTTGGGATCGAGCTCGCAGCCCTCCTGGATCTTGACCTTGACCAGTTCGTGGGCTTCAAGATAGTTGTCCATCTCTTTGATCACATTCTGTGTGAGCCCCTCGCGTCCGATGAAGACCACAGCGTCTTCTTTCTGCGCGAGTCCTTTGAGATAACTTCTCTGTTTACCTGTAAGCATGTTATCACAAGGCGGTCGTTTACCGCCGTCCTCCTCTTTGTTTTATCAAAAAAGGATAACTCTGATGCTATCCTTATATCTGCGTGATGATTATACTACTTTTGAAGCCGGAATTCAAACACTTCAGGAGTGGTTTTTTCTTTCTTTTTTGGAGGTGCCTTCCTTTGCGCCGGTAAGAATGATTATTGAACCGATGACTATCACCATTCCGATAAAGCCTGCGACCGTCGGGACCTCGCTGAAGATCAGGATACCGAAGATCAGAGCAGCTGTAGGCTCTGCGCCTGAAGCCAGGATCGATACCACACCCGATTCCATGTGTATAAAAGAATAGTTGAAGAAAAGGTTCGGCAGAAGCGACGTTATCAGAGCGTTCAGAATGAATATACCTATGCCCTTCGCCGGCCCTTCGGCCAGAAATGAAGAAAGCTGGCTGAAATCAGCCAAAAATACCATGGGAAGGAAGGCGAAAAGGCTGTTGTAAAAGAGCAGCGTCACGGGATGTATGCCTCTGATGCCGGACGCTTCGTTGCTTCCCAGAGTACAAACCGCATTAGCAAGCGAACAGGCTACGCCGATCACAAGACCGAATACGCTCCATTGAAGTTTTCCGGAGTCTATCACTCCGCTAAGAAGCAGGCAGCCAAAGACTACCGCCAGCATGCATATGACCTTGAGCGGAGTTATCTTTTCCTTGAAGAATATCGCCCCGAAGATAATAACATATACAGGCGCAGTACAAAGCAGCACCGCAGCGAGGGACAGGCTCAGTTCCTGGATGGAATAGTTATAAAAGATATTCATCAGACTAAAGCCTACTATCCCTGTAAAGATCACCAAAGGCAGATCCTTTGCTGCGATCCTGAACAGACTCTTGTCAGTCAAGAGTATCCACAGACCCACGAGGATCACGGTCATGAGCAGTCTTCCGAATATGATTGTAAAATTGGACAGTCCCGCCCCAAGGAGGCCTCTCACGAAGATCCCGGCGCTTCCCCAGCAGATGCCTGCAAGGACAGGAAACAAGGTAATGATCTTTTTCATGTGACCATTATATCACAGGATCTTTAAAATAATAATAAATAATCTTTTAATATCTGTCTTTTGTGGTATAATTACCCTATCAGAGAGAAATAATGATCAGGAGGTACTATAATGAGCAAATACGCAGGAACACAGACCGAGAAGAACCTGTGGGAAGCATTCGCAGGAGAATCCCAGGCCCGCAACAAATACACATATTTCGCTTCCAAGGCCAAGAAGGAAGGATATGAGCAGATCTCTGCCCTCTTCCTGAAAACCGCTGAAAACGAAAAAGAACATGCCAAACTCTGGTTCAAGGAACTTGAAGGTATAGGCGATACAGCTGCCAACCTTCTGGCTGCTGCCGAAGGCGAGAACTTCGAGTGGACAGACATGTATGAAGGTTTTGCTAAGACAGCTGACGAGGAAGGTTTCCCTGAACTCGCCGAGAAGTTCAGAAGAGTCGGCGCCATCGAGAAGCACCATGAAGAGAGATACAGGGCTCTCCTCGCAAACGTTGAAGCCAAGACGGTATTTGAGAAGAGTGAAGTCAAAGTATGGGAGTGCAGGAACTGCGGACACATCGTAGTAGGCACCAAAGCGCCTGACATCTGCCCTACCTGCGATCATCCTCAGGCTTACTTCGAAGTGAACTGTGAGAACTATTGATATCAGAAACTTAACACAAAAACGGAAGAGCTGCTGCTCTTCCGTTTTTCTTTTGACTGTCTGTTTCTCGACCTTATCAGTTGGTTATTTGGTCTTGACGCTTCCGACTTTGCTCCAGCCCGAATAGTATGTAGTCCTGCCTATCTTCATGTAGGTGCGGACTCTTACGTAGTAAGTCGTCTTGGCCTTAAGACCCGTGACCTTGTATGAAGACTTCTTATAACCAGCGACTTTCTTTGTCTTCTTATTCTTCGTGAAGTA
Organism: Bacillota bacterium; assembly: GCA_017538125.1. Lineage (GTDB taxonomy): Bacteria > Bacillota > Clostridia > Peptostreptococcales > Anaerovoracaceae > RUG754. The sequence continues at coordinate 27,120 of JAFYJM010000005.1, read as the reverse complement.
CTTATTCGTAGCCACCTGGATCTGATATCCGTCTATCCTGGACGTACTCATCTTGCCGGTTTTGGTCTTCCATTTGACGCTCACTCCCTTGGACACTCCCTTAAGCGAGGATATACTCGTCTTCTTAGGTGTGATCCTGAATGTCAAGTCTCTATAGTAGTAATCGTCACTCTTATCCGAGATACGGATCGTGGCCTGCCCAACGTCCTTGTTGTTGTAATACTTCACCTTGTAACCGGCCTTGGATACGGTCTTGCCATTATATTTAAGAGTGTATTTAGGCTTCAGGGCCTTGCCAGTATATGCCTTCGTTTCATATGAAAGCGATATGTCATAGGACAAGAGCTTGTTGTAATTATCAAAGCTCACATAAGCCACGTATTTATCCTTGCTGTTATACGCGTTAGCTCTGAAGTATGGGTTCTCGCCTGTGGCCTTGACAGTGAGCGGAAGTTTGCTGCCGCTTACGCTCTTGCCGTTCTTGATCGTCTTGCCGTCTTTGTCTTTGACTGTAACGTCATTGCAGTATATTTCAAGTTTTTTGATCGTTTTTTTGGAAGATTTGCCCTTGGAATAGTGGACGAGCGTCGGATCAAAGGTGGCTTTTCCTCCCTTGAGCGGTAAGTCAAAATCATCGTTTACAAGGAGCCTGTCAAGTTCAGGGCTGATATACAGATAAAAGTATCTGTCAGAGATAGCATCTCCGTAGGTCCCTCTGATCTTGATAAGATATGCGCTGTCAGGTGTACTGGTTGAAGACTTAATGGTCAGGATATTGTCTTTGATCGTTGCTGTAACAGTGCCCTTCTTAACATCGTCTCCGGTAGAATAATCTAAGATACCTGTCACTTTAAATTTGGCATAGTCTGTTACGATGCCCTTGTACAGATATTCTTTCTTTTTAGAACTGTAAACGTTAAGGTTAGCATCAAGGATAAATGATGTGGACATTCCTGCAGGCAGATCCGAATACTGGATGTTCGCATCCTGTACAGCATCAATTTGAAGATATCTGTCAGATACCTTGATAGTCTTCTTGACCGTCTTGGACTTACCATTTACCTTATACTTAACAGTCACGGTCGATTTGCCGACTTTCAGACCTTTGATATAAAATGCGCCTTCGCTTTTCGTCTTTTTGATCACTTTGGACGAACTGGTGGTGACAGACGTAACGCTTCCTATGGGAACTGTTTTGTAATCAGTGGAAGCATCTGAACCGTTGACAGAACATTTAAACTGATAATATGCGGAAACATCCGGCCCGTATGATCTTACGTCTCCGATAAGCATCCTATCTGGAAGAGTAATCTCATCAGTACTATAAATTGTTACCTTGGATATTTTCAGCGTGATGGATACAGGATCAGATTCAGCTATCACGTTACCGTCGGTATCGAGCGCCTGAAGAGTCATTTTGACGGTTACTTTGCCTCCGCCTGAAGTCATATCCTCATTTGTGGCAAGATATGCGCAATATAAGTCTACCTCGTCATCGGTGGGATATACATCCATACTGCCGCTCCCTCCGCTGCGTTCCCAGCTCATAGAATAATAATCTGCGGAAAGATCTGAGATCGAAGAAGGATCAAAAGTGAATATAATATTACCGTCATTAAAATGATCATATTTGAAGTCTGCTATCTTTACCGGGACGTCTCTGTTCTGCCCGGTCTCATTCACTTTGACCGCTGTGTTCACTGTATCAGCATCAGCCATTTTGTCGGCAAACGAACGATCTGCTGATCTGACCGAACCTCCTGATGCTCTAACGTTTGGATCAGCTTCGCCGGCAGAAGCAGGAGCGTTCAGTATAACCTCTTCTCCTGTACTGTCTTCAGCATTCGCTGGCATTGGCTGGAAGCAGAACGCCATTATGATGAATACGCTCAGAAGCAGTATAGATACTCTCCCGGCTGTGTTTCCTAAGGTTTTCATATATTCCTCCTTTTAACTGTAATATAAAAGCCCGCGTTAAAACGCAGGCATTTATCCATTAGCTTCTGCTGCCTCTGATCGCGATGAGTCTCAGCATATTGGCAAGAGCGGTCGCAAGAGCCGCCACATATGTCATGGCCGCCGCCGAGAGCACTTTCTTGGCTCCGGCCTGCTCTTCGGGACTCACTATTCCCAGATCTATCATCTGTCTGAGCGCGCGGTTGGACGCGTTTAGCTCTACTGGAAGTGTCACCAGATGGAAGAGCACCACTAGTCCGAATAGGATGATGCCGATATTGAAAAGCGTTCCTCCGAAAGCATATCCTGAAGCCATCATCAAAAGTCCCACGAGAGCTACCGGCCAGCTGAAACCTGAAGTGAGGTTTACCAGAGGTACCAGATTATCTCTGAGCCTGAGAAGCGCATATCCCTGGTTATGCTGGATAGCATGGCCGCATTCGTGGCAGGCTACGGCGATGGCCGATATCGATTTCTCGTCCACTACCGGATCCGACAGACTGACAGAGTTATTCCTGGGATCAAAGTGATCAGTGAGAGTTCCCTGCACCGCATAGATCGGCACGCTGTCAAGGCCGTTTGCGTTCAACATCCTCCGTGCGGCATCCGCTCCGGTAAAGCCCCTGGAGTTACGCACCTGCGAGTACTTGTTGAATGTACTGCTGACTTTCGCCTGAGCCCAGAAGGACAGAATTATTGCAGGTATGAGAATTATTAATGTCCAATCCGAATAATAAGGCATGTTTCTCCCTCCTTGATCATAATTTTGTTTATTATATTATACATCTTCACTTCGAAAAATACAAAACAGTTTTTTGCGGTAACCTAAAAACCATTTTCTCAGTTTCCCTGCCCTATCTGCCGTTAGTCTTACTACAAATCAAAACCCCTTGAAAATCAAGGGGTTTCATTCTGGAGCAAGAGACGGGAGTCGAACCCGCCTTCCAAGCTTGGGAAGCTCGTGTACTACCGATGTACTACTCCTGCATGAAGAGATGCACTGTGCATCTCCACTTGTTTTAACACGTTTATTTTACTATTATTTCATTTTTTGTCAAGATTTGTCGCTATAAGGCAGTTTTTATTCCTTGCTCTCCTCTTACAGTCCGTTTCTTGGAATGGTCTCATCATAATCCCTGTGGAAGACGTGATCTCCGTTTATCTTTGCATCCATGAAGCCTCTTATGTAAAAGTAATCCATGTCCGAAGTCTGTGTCACGTCGATGTCGCAGTCGATCTGCCATCCTTCCCTGCCGTTTCTCATCTTCTGGACTATCCTGTATACAGCGCTCAAAGGATCCTTATTTGAAAGCGTGAGCTCTCTTCTAAGGTTATGCTCCACCACGGTGCCAATGTCATCGAAGCGGTATACGCCCTCGCCAAAGACGCCTCCCACGCCGTCAGTCACGGAAGTCCAGGTATCTGTGATGAGGTCATAGCTTATCTCTCTGCCCACATGCCCCTCGGCAAGAACAGTCACAGGCGTGAGCGGCGCGCACCTGGCCTCCTTCATCGGTCCTTCGCAGTCCTTGCCTTTGAAAGCTGGAAGCTTGAGTTCAGCGGTGCTAAGATTCAGTCTGAGCGTGACCTGCTCGGGACTCGGCCATATCATCGGCCAGTATGAATTCGCTATCGACAGTCTGATCCTGTGCCCTTTGGGGAAATTGTGGCCGCAGACGTCAAGCTGCACCTTAGCTCTGTATTTCCTGTCGGGTTCCAGGAGACTGACTTCGCCGTGTCCTCTGAGATGAGTCAGGTTCATCAATCCGTACGATACCCTAGTTGAAGAGCCATCAGGGAAGACGTCTGAGATCTGCGCGAAAAGGAATGCCTTCGGCTTATCGCTCATGAACTCCACTTCAAACTCCGGATATCCTAATATCTCCACGTCTTCTCCGAGCAACTCGCTGTCGAAGACCATGGCCATGCCATCATCCATTCTGGTATCCCCCGGACTTTCTCCCGGCACTCCCGCGCCCATCCATTCGTTAGCCAGAAGCCCATGGTTAGGCAAAGTCGAAAGCTCCACGATCTCAGGCTTTTCGCTCGCAGGCTCCTTAGAAATTCGGCCGTAGGTCAGATGATATGTCTCATCTTTAACGTCAACTGAAGGCCAGCTGTCCAGGCCTACCCACCTGCCGTCCGACATCGGATGCACGGTCTCAGGTTTCATGCTGTCCTCCAGCCAAACCTGTACCATAGGGCAGTCAAGGCAGTCGTTATCGCGGCCTTTGAGCCATTTATCCCACCATTTCAAGGCTTCTCCGAGGAAATCTATGGCAGGCCCCGGCGCTCCGTCGTGAGCGAACACGTGAGCCCATGGACCGATCATGGCTTTTCTGGGTACCGACAGTCCTCCCATCAGTGTAAGGACCGAATTCGTATATGAATCCGCCCAGCCGTCAAGCGCGAACACGGGTATATCGATATCGTCATAGTTCACAGCTACTGAGCCGTGCTTCCAATATTCATCCCTCGTCTGGTGCTTGAGCCAGAGGGCTGGCCACAAAGGCATCTCTTCGAGCCTCCTAAGAGACTCTTCATACCATGTTTCGGGTTTTATATCCTTATCGATGGGTCTGCACATATATGCGAGCATAATGTTTCCCCACCAGAAGTTATCGTTAAGAAGGCAGCCGCCCTTATAGTGGATGTCCTGCGTATAGCGGTCGTCCACGAAACCCACGCAGATTATGGCCTTCAGCGGCTCCGGACGTCTCGCAGCCACCTGGAGTGAGTTGAATCCGCTCCAGGATTTGCCCATCATGCCCACGTTTCCGTCGCACCATGGCTGCGAAGCTATCCAGTTTATAGCATCTATCGCGTCATCCTGCTCCTGTTTAAGGTACTCATCGTAGAAGCAGTCGTCAGACTCGCCTGCTCCTCTCATATCGACTCTGACAACGTTATATCCCATGCCCGCAAAGAATCCGTACATGGGCTCGTCCCTCCCCCTCATGCCGTCTCTTTTGCGGTAGGGCTGAGTCTCAAATATCGCCGGCAGTGGCTCGTCCGTTTTGGGTCTCCAGACTCTGGCAGAGCAGCGGCAGCCGTCTGACATCGGAACCCATACGTTCTCTATTACTTCCCAATCGTAAGGGAATTCGTCTCTCGTCATTATCCTTTTAGGTTTAAACTCTGTTTTCGCCATTTCAATTCTCCTCTTCGGAAAGGTTTCAACATATGAACATTTTATCATTTTTGGACGTACAATTCAACGCTTACAGGGGCGTTTTAGTCTGGTTTAGTTGAAAAATCGGCTTGCCTATGAGCACGTAATATTTTACAATAATAATAGAATTTTGAGATCAATGAAAGGAAGATCACATGAGTTTTGAAAAAGAATTTGAATTGATGCATAAGATCGGTGAAGCGTCTGTGGCTTTTCATCATGCCATGGGCATACTGATCTATGACGCGGAGACCGTAGCTCCAGAGAAATCCGGCGAAGGTCGCGGACGTACCCTGGCCTTTCTTGGCGACATCGAGTATGAGATGATGACCGATCCGGAGCTTAACAAGGCACTTGAAGTGCTGGACGGCCACAAAGAGCTTTTCTCCGACTATGAGAAGCGCGAGATCGAGTATACGATCAAAAAAGTCGGCTCGGTTTCCAAGATCCCCAAAGAAGAATACATTCAGGCTCTGGTCCTTCAGGACGAAGCCACCACGGCCTGGAAAAAAGCCAAGCAGGCCTCTGACTACTCCATCTTCGAACCCTATCTCCAGAAGATCGTAGAGTATAACCGCAAGCTCGCAGGCTACATCCGTCCGGATCTCAAACCCTACGATGCCCTGCTCGACCTCTATGAAGAAGGCCTTGACATGGAGTTTCTGGACAAGTTCTTCTCTGATCTTAGAGACGGTCTGGTACCTCTGATCAGAGAAGTCGGCGCCAAGCCTCAGGTCGACAATGCGAAGATCATGAGGAGTTGTCCGTTTGAAGCTCAGAGAGAGTTCACCAAGGATATCTGCCGTATGATGGATCTGGATGAAGGCAAGCTCGTACTTGGCGAAGTGGAACATCCTTTCACCGAGAACTACAGCAACAGCGATGTAAGGCTCACCACCCACTACTATGAGAACAACTTCTGCGACAACATGTATTCCATCCTGCATGAAGGCGGACACTCCATGTACGAAATGAACTGCGATGACAAGTACAACTTCACCATATTCCAGGGCGGAGTCTCAATGGGCATACACGAATCTCAGTCAAGATTCTATGAGAACATCATCGGGCGCTCCTACGAGTACACCAAGTGCCTTCTGGAATCTGCCAAAAAGTACTTCCCCGAGCAATTGGCCGACGTCGATCACGACTATTTCTATAAGGCGGTCAACCGCGCGGAGGCAGGTCCTGTAAGACTTGAAGCTGACGAACTCACCTACTCGTTCCACATCATGGTAAGATATGAGATCGAGAAGAAACTCATTTCGGGTGAACTGGAAGCGAAGGATGCTCCGGCTGAATGGAACAGGCTCTATGAAGAGTTCCTCGGAGTCACACCGGAGAATGATGCCCGCGGCATCCTCCAGGATTCTCACTGGGCAGGCGGCCTCCTCGGTTACTTCCCCGACTACGCCTTAGGTTCAGCATACGGCGCACAGATGCTTCACTTTATGCTTGAGGAGAATCCGAACCTCTGGGAAGAAGTAGGAAACGGAGATCTGAGCTTCGTGACAGGCTGGCTCAAAGAACACATCCATCAGCACGCCTGCTACTATCCGCCTAAAGTTCTCTTCGAGAACGCCTGCGGCAAGTTCGATGCTAAATACTTCATCGACTACATCAGAGCAAAGATGACTGACGTATACGGGCTTTGATCACATTTTAATTGAAAAAAGAAACCGCGCGCTCACTGAGCGTGCGGTTTTTGTTTTATACGAAGTGGCAGGCGCAGACATGTCCCGGAGATATCTCCTTGAGTTCCGGCTCTTCTGTCTCGCAGATCGCCTGCTTCACAGGACATCTCGCGCAGAACTTGCAGCCCTTGATGTCGATCGCGGCGTTAGGCGTCTCTCCTTCGAGGATCTCGCGCCCCGAATCTATCATCTTACCGGGTATGGGCATTATGTTTATCAGAGCCTTCGCGTAAGGATGCTTTGCATTGTTGAGTATCTCGTCAGCAGTGCCCATTTCCATTATCTTACCCAGGTACATGATAGCGATCCTGTCTGATATCAGCCACGCAAGCGACAGATCATGCGTTATGAAAAGATAAGCCACTCCCATCCTGTCACGCTGCTCGAGCATGAGCTTGATGATGCCCGTCCTGATCGATGCGTCAAGCATCGATACCGGCTCGTCAGCCACGATGAACTCAGGATCCATGATGAGAGAGCCTGCGATAGCCACTCTCTGTCTCTGTCCGCCTGAAAGTTCATAAGGGTAACGGTACAGATAGTCCTCAGGAGGCACCAAACCGGCGTTCTCAAGGGCTTTTTTGATCCTTTCGAGTCTTTCTTCGGTCGTCTTGCAAAGATCGTTCACATCCAAAGGCTCGCCTACGATATCGATTATATACTGTCTCGGGTTGAGCGCCTGATAAGGATCCTGATATATCATCTGAGCTTTCCTGCGGAACTCGTGGAGTTCTTTCTGATCCTTGCCGGCGATCTCCTCGCCTTCGAATTTGATGCTGCCGCCAGTGACCGGAGCCAGCCTTAAAATGGCTTTGCCGGTGGTGGTCTTGCCGGAGCCGGATTCCCCTACCAGGGAGAGGATCTCTCCTCTTCCGATCTCAAATGAGACTCCGTCAACGGCTTTAAGTATCTCTTTCTTCCCAAGCAAGGTCTCAGCCAGGCCTTTTTTTACTTCGAAGGAGACCCTCAGGTCCTTTACTTCCAGCATTTTTTCAGCCATACTACACCTCCATATTGTGGCAGGCGACGAAATGTTTCTCGCCTACCTTAACGAGTTCCGGACACGACGCGCTGCAAGCCTCTGTCGCACAGTCGCACCTTGGGCAGAATCTGCAGCCTTCAGGAGGATCTATCAGACTGGGCGGGTAGCCGGGTATTCCATCCGGGACGACCCTCTTGCCTCTCACGTCCGGGAAGCATGATATCAGTTTCTTCGTATACGGATGCATGGGATGCTCGAAGATATCGATGACCGTACCGATCTCCATTATTTTGCCGGCGTACATAACGGCGATCCTGTCGCAGGTCTCGCCCAGGATCGACAGGTCATGGGTGATCAGTATCATGCCCATATTGAGTTCTCGCCTCAGTTTCTCCAGGAGCTCCAGTATCTGGGCCTGGATCATTACGTCAAGTGCAGTCGTCGGCTCATCGCCTATTATAAGTTTCGGGCTGCAGGCCAGAGCCATGGCTATCATGGCACGCTGCTTCATGCCGCCTGAAAACTCATGCGGATATTGAGTGACTCTCTCCTTCGGTATTCCAACCAGTTCGAAAAGTTCGCCTGCCTTCTTCCAGGCCTCTTCTTTGCTTAAATCATCGTGGAGCATACAGGCTTCAGCTATCTGCCAACCGACTTTCTTAACAGGATTGAAGGCGTTCATGGCTCCCTGGAAGATTATCGATACGTCCTCCCAGCGGTGCTTGTTGATCTCCTTCTCAGTCATTTCGGCATAGTTCACCCCATCCACAAGTATCTCGCCGCCTGCGATCCTGCCCTCTTTCGGCAGCATCTGGCAGATCGAAAGCGCAGTGGTGGTCTTGCCGCAGCCTGACTCTCCCACAAGGCCCAGGCATTCGCCCTGCTCGAGTTCGAAGCTCACGCCATCTACGGCCTTGGCTTCTCCCTTGGAGGTGACGAAATATGTTTTCAAATCTTTTACTTCTAATAACATCTTTTCACCTCCTATTTCTTCTGTAATTTGGGATTCAGGATCTCATCAAAGGCATAGCCCATAAGGGTGAATCCCAGTGCCACGAGGATGACGCATACACCCGGTGTTATGAAATACCACCAGGCGCCGTTGGTCATGGCTCCCGTGGAATACGCGTCGTTAAGCATAGTGCCCCAGCTCGGATTCGTCGGATCTCCCAGCCCCAGGAAGGCCAGTGCGGTCTCCGTAAGGATGGATGATGAAATGATAAGAATGGATTCCGAGAACACCAGAGGGAACACGTTCGGAAGTATATGCTTCAGCATAATGTGCACCTTACCGGCTCCGAGAGATAGAGTTCTCTCCACATACTGCTGTTCTTTGACTGACAAGGTCTGAGCCCTGATAACACGGGCAGTCCCTGTCCAGCCTGTTATTCCTATTACAAGTATGATATTCCATACGCTTGTGCCCAATATGGCGGCCAATACCATACAGAAAGGCAGCCACGGAAGTACCATGAAGAAGTCTGTGACTCTCATAAGGAGGTTATCGACCCATCCTCCGGTATATCCGGCTGTTATGCCGATTATGGTTCCCACGCACATGGATATCAGCGTAGCTATGATGCCGACCATGAGCGATGCCCTCGCTCCGTTTACCAGATATGCGAGAACGTCTCTTCCGTTGTTGTCCGTGCCCAGCCAGTGCTCCGCCGATGGCTTATTGAACACGAGATCTCTGGTCGTCGCTATATCTGTCGTCTTGAACGGCATAGCTATGGGCCCTATGATTGCCATAAGGATGAAGAAGCATACGATGATTATGCCCGTCCTTGCCATCTTGTTGGCCCAGAGTTTTTTGAAGAATTCCCTGGTCTTCACCTTTCGGAGGTTTCTTCTGATGTTTTCTTCAGATCTGTTAGCGCTGAACATCATCCCACCTCCTATTCCTTAACTCTCGGATCGATGAATCCGTAGAGTATATCCATTATGAAGTTAGCCAGTATGACCGCCAGGGTCGATATCAGGAAGCAGCCTTGAAGCATGGGAAAATCACGCTTATCCAGCGCCAGATACATCAGCTGTCCAAGTCCCTTCCACGAGAAAAGCGTCTCCAGCTGGATCGCTCCTCCGAGTATGAAGGCTATGTTCATCGCGATGATCGTTGCCATGGGCAGCATGGCGTTCGGGATGGCGTGTTTGAAAAGAATATACTTCGTGCTGAAACCCTTGGCTCTGGCAGTCGTTATGTAATCCTCGGTGAGGATGCCTATCATGGTAGATCGCATTGTCACCGCATAACATCCCAGCATGGCGAAGCCCATACACAAGGCCGGCAACGCCATATGCCGCAGATAGTCTTTGACGAGCATCCACCCGTGATAAGCCGTGCCTGCGGTGAAGATGCCGCCTGTAGGAAATATCCTCAGGTTCACGCAGAACAGGAAGATCAGCAGCATGGCGAACCAGAAGGTCGGCATGGAATAAAGCACCAGTGACCCGGAGAGCAGCCCCGTGTCGAGCGGAGTGGCGCGCTTATGCGCGCATATCGTGCCGATAAGCATGCCCAGGATGATCGCGATGACCTCTGCTGTGAGAAGCAGGATAACCGTGTTTGGTATCCTGCCCACTATAACGTCGAGCACGTTCCCTGAATTGTCATAATTGTAGAAAGCGGTGCCAAGATCTCCGTGGAGCAATTGCTTGATGTATATGCCGAACTGAGTCATCAGAGGCTTATCCAGGCCGGAAGCCTCGATCAGTTTCTGCTTGACTTCCTGAGACGTATGCGCCTTGGAAATCACCGTAGTCAGATCACCCGGCAATATTCTGAACAGGAAAAAATTGAAGATGATAACGAAAACTGTCGTGCCAAGGGCTGACAGAAATCGTTTCAGTACTCTTTTGCCCAATTTTTTTCCCTCCTTTACTTAGATTTGTGCCACATCCGGTCTGTCTTAATTATCAGAAGCTCCGGATATGGTCAGGGGGCAGGCCGGAGCCTGCCCCCTCCATTTAATATTGCCGATATTATCACTCTACGGGCTTGATATTGATGTATACGTCGTTTCTCTCATTGGCGAAGATGCCTCTGGAGTTTGCTGTATAACCTGTCCACTTGTTGCCGTTGACCGCCTGGATGACCGTGTCGAATTCCTGGAAGGTATAAGGGCAATCGATGTAAAGGATCTCCAGAGCCTCGTGGATGTATTCTTTGCGCTTCTCCACGTCGGTCTCTTCGTTTGCCAGATAATAGTATTTATCAAATTCTTCGTTGTGATAGTTGACGCTGGTGTAACCTTCACCCTCACCATACCAGATGAATGTACTCATCATGTAGCAAGGATCTGAGTCGCCTGCCCAGCCGTCCATGAACATGTCGAAATCTGTGCTTCCGTCATAGCACTTATCCCACATTGCCATTCTGTTGATGGTCTCAGATTCCACCTTAATGCCGGCTTTGCCGCAGTTGGTGATTACCATGTTGACCGCAGCTTGCTGCCATGACCACTTCTCTGAAGCGGTGGTGAGCACGAATGAGAGCGGCTTGCCGTCTTTCTCACGTATGCCGTCTCCGTCTGTATCCACGATACCGGCTGCATCAAGGAGCTCGTTGGCCTTGTCGATGGAGAAATCACGTCTGATCGAATCATCGGGGATGTATTCATATCCCTCGTTGTTGACAGGTCCGTAAGCTATCCTGCCAAGTCCGTAGTAAGCCATCTCTATTACCTGATCATGATCGAAGCAATAATCCATGGCATATCTGATCGTCTGGTCAGCCAGGAGCTCATTGCAAAGATTGTATCCCAGATAGTCGAAGCTGATCTGCTCAGCCATTATCGTATCTATTCCTTCAGCCTGTTCTATCGTAGATTCAACGGAAGCATCCAGCTGATAGCAGGCGTCTACCTCACCGATCGCCAGTGCCTGTGCCATAGTGTCATAGGTATCATACTGAGAGAAGACGACTACGTCCACTGTAGGCTGCTGTCCCCAGTAATTCTCGTTCTTCACGAATGCCGTGGTGCCGGGGCCGGATCTTTCAGCACTGTAGATGAACGGACCGGATCCGACGATGTCAGTTGTCTCATATGACAAGATGTCCTCCTGCTCACTCCACACGTGCGCGGGCACGATGGGTATGTTCTGGATGAGCATATCGGGCTTGCCGCAAGAGCAGTGGAATATGACCGTAGTATCATCCGGTGTCTCTATGGAATCGATGCTGTAGGTCTTGATCGAGAACACATAGCTGTCTGCCATGGCTTCGTATGTATATTTAACGTCAGCTGACGTGAGTTTCTCACCGTCCGAGAAGTACACGTCATCCCTCAAGTGGAAGATCCAGTCATTGCCGTCTGTTTCCCAGGATTCTGCGACTTTCGGGACTGGGTTGTAGTCCTCGTCATAACCGATGAGAGAATCATACATCAGTTCCAGATACTCGCAGACAAGAAGCATTTCTGTCTTGAACGGATTCAGCGTGTCGTATTCAGCGTCCACAGCTACGTTAAAGATGATCTCGCCGCCGGACTCTCCTCCGCTTCCTCCTTCATTGTTGTCTCCGCCGCATGCGGTAAACGTAAATACCACAGCGATGCAAAGCATGATTATCAATAACTTTTTCATTGTTTCCGTCCTTTCTTTTGCCGCAGCTAATCTCTTTGGATTGCAGTAAAGATTCGATTGCTGCACTTCAGAAAATTAAACTGTTAAACAAATTATATCTTATTTTTTGTTTGATTACAATAAAAAATACCCTTTGGACACAAAAAAGAAAACCGGGCCGTCAGAGACAGACGGTCCGGTCAGGATTTATTTGTGATAGGTTTCATGCCTTATGATCTTGAAACTTCTGTATATCTGCTCCAAGAGTATCACCCTCATCATCTGATGAGGGAAAGTCATCTTAGAAAAACTCAGCTTGAAGTCTGACCTTGCGCTGACCTCCGGGCTCAGTCCCAGACTGCCACCTATTATGAAGGTCACATTGCTCTTGCCCATGATGGCAAGGTCATCGATCTTCGCTGCCAGTCCCTCGGATGAAAGCGCGCTGCCCTTGATCTCCAGAGTCACGACGTAGGTTCCGTCCTTTATGGCTTTAAGGATCTCCCTGCCCTCTTCCTCCTTGACCTTTTCCTCGTCAGCGGGAGAAGCGTTTGCAGGAAGCAGTGATTCCTTGAGTTCAGTGATCTCCAAGGCGCAGTATCTCGAAAGCCTCTTGGAGTATTCCTTTACCGCATCTTTCCAGTATTTTTCTTTTAGTTTGCCTATGCATATGATCTGAATGTTCATTCTTTCGCTATCTCCTCAGCTTCTCTCATTGCAGTTTCAAGCAGGGTTTCCACGTCAGCCCCTTCTATGTCCAGTCCTTCAGCCTTCACAAGGTCCGTCCTGTGGATACCGAAAAGGAAACTGAAGAGTCCCTGAACATAATCATATCCGTAGTTTTTGCCAATGGTGTAGCCGCCCGCTGTCATAATGTAAACTGCGCGTTCGGCACTTACGTGGGCATCCACATGATCTCCGAAGAAATGATAGGTTAGTTCTGATACTGATACCCTCTCCAGGTAGATCTTCAGAAGCGCCGGGAATTCCAGATCCCAGTACGGCGCACCGATCACGATATGATCCGCGTCCATGAACTGTTTGGCGAGATCAAACATCGGATCAGAGAAATCGCCTTCAGCTATGAATTCGTCACGGCGATCCAGCTCGTCTCTGTCCTGCGGCCTGAGCTGGATATCGTTCAACGTCACTTCCTCAATTTCATAGTCCGGATGATATGCCAGATATGTGGAAAGGTATTTTTTGCAGAGCCTTAACGTGCGGGAACGCTCTCCCCTCACGCAGGCGTTTATGAATAACAAGGTTCTCATTGGCATTATCCTTTTGTTTTGTCAGTTCCAGAATTCTGTCTCTTCGCTTATGCCGCAGTCGCGGGCGATGTAGTGAGGATTCTTGCCTTCCCTTCTCTGCGCCACATAATCTTCAAGGCATACCAGAGCTTTCTTCCCGAGGATCAGAATGGCAGGAACGTTAACGACTACCATGATGCCCTGTACAACGTCAGCTGTGTTCCAAACCACGTCTGCCGAAAGAATAGCACCTATAAACACCAGAAGCGTAGCCCCGAGTCTGAAGACTGTAAGTAAGGACTTGCCGGGTTTTTCTTTGATTATGAATCTGAGACAGCCCTCGCAGTAGAAGTAGTTTCCAATGAGTGTCGTGAACGCGAAAAGCGACAGAGCGACGGCGATGAATATCGGTCCGAAGCCGCCCAGAGACTCTCTCATGGATTCCTGGACGAATGGCGCTCCCTTGATCTCAGCGGTGGGAGTAACTCCGGATGAGAGGCACATTAGAGCTGTCGCGGAGCAGATTAGAAGCGAGTCAATGAATACTGAAAGCATTTGAACCAACCCCTGCTTGGCTGGGTGGGATACGTCAGCAGTAGCAGCAGCGTTCGGAGCAGATCCCATACCTGCCTCGTTGGAATACAGTCCCCTCTTGATACCCCACATAATGCAGGAACCGAAGAAACCGGCGAAGATAGACTGGAAATCGAAGGCGCTCCTGAAGATATTAGCGAACATGGTGCCCAGGTTTCCAATGTTGATTATAAGCACTATCAGTGAAACCAGAATGAAAAGTACGCCCATCAGAGGTACCAGGAATTCAGTTACGTGCATGAGTCGCTTGCCGCCTCCCATTACGATGAAACCAAAGAGCACGGCCAGGATGATGCCGATGATAAGCGCTGTATGATCCCCGTAGAAACTGAACGCTTCGAAGCATGACTGCAGGTTGAAGGAAGCCAGCATGTTATATCCTACAGCGTAGCAAAGAATGATGGCGATAGCGAAGATTATACCTGCCCATCTGGCCTTTAATGCAGTCTCCATATAGTATGACGGTCCGCCGTAAGATGAGCCATCCGTATCTTTCCTTTTGTAAATCTGGGCCAGGGTTGACTCAATGAAGGCAGTAGCGCCTCCTAGAAGAGCTGTCATCCAAAGCCAGAATATAGCTCCCGGACCTCCTAAACAGAGAGCCGTGGATACACCTATGATATTTCCGGTACCTACACGGGAAGCAGTGGATACCATGAGAGCCGCGAATGATGATACTCCATCGGCTTCCTTGGGCTTCTCGCTTACCACTCTGAACATCTCCCCGAACATCCTGATCTGGATGCCCCTGGTCCTTATAGTGAAGTACACGCCGGCAAATACCAGAAGAAGAGGTACTACTAACGGATAATAAAGAATGTCGCTGATCTTGGTGATAATATTGTTGTATAATTCCATATAATACCTCCTGACCCTTTTAAAAAGGCGGTCCCGTATCCGGGACCGCTTAACGATTCTTTCTGACTAACAATCACAGATGTAAATATTATACTTAACTTTCAGAATATTCGCAATACATTATTCGTATACTTTTTCTTCTGTAAAGATTTTTTGCATGGGTATATCCCATTCCTGACGCATGACGTTATCTGCTTTCTGGCATTCGAAGGCGACCGCCACAATGCGCGCCTTTGTGCAGTTCACCAGATATCTGTCATAATATCCTGCGCCCATGCCCATGCGCCCCAGGTCTTTATCAAAAGCCGTGCAAGGACAGATGACAAGGTCGATATCCTCTGCTCTCATCTCCGGGCATGTCTCTTTTCTTGGCTCTCTGATGCCATGGAAGCCTTCCGTCCAGTCCTCTTCAGACGAGGGTATCAGAGCTATCATTTCCTTCGCGGAGATGACAAGAGGATAGGCAATCGTTTTGCCGTCCCTGGCTGCGTATTCTCTGAGTCCGTCAAGCGAAACTTCACCTCTTATGGCGCTGTAGGCGAGGATGTTCTTCGAATCCCTGTACTCAGGGGACTCAACTATCCTCTCGACGATCCTCGAGCAATACTCTGCCCTGTCTGCCGAACCCACTGCTTCTCTCAAAGCTATCTTAGCCTTCCTCAGTTCGCGTTTCTCGTCTTTGACCCTCTGAGTCTCCTTGAGCATAGCCTGTGCTTTGATCCTTTCCATTATCTTGATCATGAGAAGCGTCACCACGATCTCAACCACCAGCATGATACCGATCTGCGGAAGTCTCGAAATGATGAGCGGCCAGTAAGGCGCTCCATAAAGTATTGAGATCCAGATGGGCGTTATCCACATAGATATGCCCAGCTGGTCGATAAGAGTCACGATCACCACTCTTAAAGGCGACTGCTTCTTGTAGAGCAAAAGCCCCATGACGACTCCCGTCAGTGCACAGTTAAGTGTGAATCCCGGGAAATACGCTCCTATAGGGAAAAGTATCGCTCCCAGGAAATCTCCTAATCCGCCTACTACAGCTCCCGCTACCGGTCCGTAGAGATAAGCTCCCACGAAGACCGCCACGAATGCAAAGCCGATCTTGATGTTCCACGCGTTGATGCTGAGGAATCTGGAAAGAATGATATGCAGCGCTACCAGTAACCCCAGTGTTACCAGCATCTGCGTGCTTTTGTTTTTCATAAATGTACTCCTTTGGCAATTTCTCGGGCTCAGGTCCTGCTGTGTCAATGTTCCACGCAGTCCTGCGCAATTTCTCGGGCTAAGGAGAAATGATGATCTAAATGTTTTGTGCTGTTCTTTGTGCCGCTCTGATCACGTGAGCGATCAGCATGGTCGAAGTTACTCCGCCTACCCCACCAGGCACTGGTGTGATAGCCTTAACAAGAGGTTCGACCCTGTCGAAGTCGCAGTCGCCTGCTATCTTACCAGCTTCTTCGTCCCAGTTGATGCCTACGTCTATAACTGTCTGATCCGGATTGGTATACTCCGGGCCAACTGATCTCAGTTTGCCGGACGCGCATATCAGGATGTCCGCCTCGCGGGCAATGGATGCAGGATCTATAGTCCTGGTATGGCAGTTCACTACCGTGGCATTCTCATGCATGAGCATCATGCCCACAGGGCGGCCGATCACCAGCGAGCGGCCTATAACGCAGGCTTTGGTGCCTTTGATCGGTACTTCATAGTATTTCAGTATCTCCATGGCCGCTTCAGCGGTGCACGGAGGGAAGCCCGTGTCCGTATTGGTGAAGACTCCGGCCAGGCTGCCATCTGTCATGCCGTCTATGTCTTTCGAGGGAGCTAGCATCTGTCTCGCTCTCTCGTTGTCCAGCTGTCCGGGAAGCGGCCTGAACATAAGGATACCATGTACGGAATCGTCTTCGTTCAGTTCATTCAGAGCGCAGTCGAAATCTTCCTGGGAAACATCCCCGGGAAGTACGACCTTATGGACCCTGACGCCTGCGGCTTCGGCTTTTTTGACTGCGCCTCTCTCGTAGGCGATGTCGTCCGGCCTTTCGCCTACCCTAAGTATAGCCAGGCAGGGTTCTATACCCTTCTCTTTGAGTTCCAGTACTTCTTCTCTGGATCTCTGTGTCAGAGCCTCGGTGACCGGAGCTCCTTTAAGGATCTGTGCCATGTTATCCTCCTCGATCTAAAGAGTGTTGTAATAGTCAGCGAATATCTCGTCAGCCAGATCTGAATACTTCTGTATCTTGGCGTCGATATAACTGTCAAGTTTACCGGCGTATTCCCTGTCCTTCATCAGGTTCGTATTGACCTTGACGTTCACAGCTGCGCCATACATCGCAGCCTTGAGCTGCAAAGCACCCGTCGCAGCGTCTGAGATCATGAGCCTCGAACCTTTCTCGCTGAAATCCTTGACGACTTCGAGCGCTTCAAGAGTTAGATTGAAGATCTCCATCGGAACTTCGGCAGCATCTCTAAGGCATTTCTCCAGGGTTTCGTCCCTCCCGGGCTCGTCCTTAGGAATACGGTAGGCTTTTGACAGCGGCTCGAAAGCGATAGCGTCCTTATCGACGCAGTCCACCAGCTTTTCTCTCAGTTCCTGCGCCTTGTCCATGAGTACTCTGATGTCCTCTTCAACGTCCGCGTATTTCTTTTTGCCGAGAGTGTGCTCCCCTACCATATCGCCCAGTGCTATGCCTATGGCGCCTACTAATGCAGACGCTCCGCCTCCTCCGGGTATGGATGAGGGTGAAGCGATGAGCTCCGTAAACTCTCTTATCGTTGTTTCTTCAAACATTAGTCTTACCTCGATGCCGTCCTATAACTGATAACTGCTCACCCAAAGCTTAGAACAGACCGCTTATCACGCCGTTCTCGTCTATGTCTATCTTCTCTGCTGAAGGTACTTTAGGAAGTCCCGGCATAGTCATTATATCACCTGCGTAAGCAACAATAAAGCCCGCACCTGCACAAACTTTAACATTTGTTATCTGAACGGTGAAATTCTGGGGTGCTCCGAGAAGTTTAGGATCATCGGAGAATGAATATTGCGTCTTTGCCATGCATATAGGAAGTTCCCTGTAGCCGAGGGCTTCGAGTTCCTTCGCCTTGTTTCTGGCATTCTGAAGGATGAACATGTGCTTTGCGTGATATACCTTGTGGCAGATCGCGCTGATCTTTCTCTCTATAGACAGGTCCAGATCGTAGGTATAACTGAAATTGTTGGGTTCTTCGCAGAGACGGACCACTTCTTCAGCAAGTGCCTTGCCGCCTTCTCCGCCCTTTTCCCATACTTCCGAAAGGGCTACGTTCACGCCGAGTTCTTTGCATTTGGCTTCGACGAGTTCCAGTTCTGCCTTCGTGTCCGTATGGAAAGCGTTGATCGCGACCACGCAGGGAAGCCCGTAAACGTCTTTGACGTTTGAAACGTGCTGGAGCAGGTTGGGGAGTCCGGCTTCAAGCGCTTCCAGGTTTTCTTCGTTAAGTTTGTCCTTGGGAACTCCGCCGTGATACTTTAGAGCCCTTACCGTCGCTACGATGACCGCTGCTGAAGGTCTGAGGCCTGCCATCCTGCATTTGATGTCGACGAACTTCTCAGCGCCTAGATCTGCAGCGAAACCTGCTTCCGTAACTGTATAGTCCGAAAGCTTCAGCGCGATCTTTGTAGCTGTCACTGAATTGCAGCCGTGAGCTATGTTCGCGAAGGGGCCTCCGTGAATGAAAGCCGGCGTTCCCTCGAGAGTCTGTACAAGGTTTGGCTTCAGGGCATCCTTGAGGAGAGCAGCCATCGCGCCTTCTGCCTTGAGATCATGGGCTGTCACGGGCTGTCCGTCATAGGTGTAGCCTACGATGATCTTCGACAATCTCTCCTTAAGGTCGATGATATCAGTAGCAAGACAAAGAATGGCCATTACTTCTGAAGCCACGGTGATCTCGAATCCGTCTTCCCTGGGCACGCCCTGTACCCTGCCGCCTAAACCGCCTACGATATGTCTTAACTGTCTGTCGTTCATATCGACAGCCCTCTTCCATGTTATCTGCTTGGGATCTATTCTTAAAGTATTTCCCTGCTGGATGTGATTGTCCAGAAGAGCTGCCAGAAGATTGTTAGCCGCACCCACAGCGTGGAAATCTCCGGTGAAATGAAGGTTGATGTCCTCCATGGGAACTACCTGAGCGTATCCGCCGCCTGCCGCGCCGCCTTTGATGCCGAACACCGGTCCGAGGGACGGTTCGCGGAGAGCTACCATGGCGTTCTTACCTATCTTTCTCAAGCCGTCAGCAAGTCCGACGGATGTGGTGGTCTTACCTTCTCCTGCGGGAGTCGGCGTGATAGCCGTTACAAGGATGAGCTTGCCATCCGGTTTATCCGCCTTATCCTTGAGAAGCCTGTAATCGACCTTGGCCTTATAGTTGCCGTACTGCTCGATATACTTTTCTTCGATTCCTGCCTCTTTCGCGATCTCGGTTATTTTTTTCTTCTGACACGCCTGAGCGATTTCAATATCAGATCTGAATTCTGCCATTTCTGCCTCCAAAATTATTTTGAATTAAATATTGACTTGTTTTTGTGACGTTATTGTACTATTATGTAATCAATGGATATTAATAGTATTCACAAAAAAGACATGTCTATTATACTATCGGTTTCACTTCCTGCAAACCCCCTTTTTTAGCATCAGAACAGAAGATCATTTTAAGCACACGTCATTTATGACGCTATTAAAAAGTCCAGCAACGCTTGAATTCTTATAACCCGGGGTTTTCTAAAGTAAAGAAAGACTTGTCTTTATGGCTTTTGAAAAATAATTATATTGGGAAAGGTGCTAAAAAATGAAAAAATCAACTTCTACCAACAAATATGTTAAACAATTGATGGAAGTAACCGGTCTATCTTATGATGAGGCTTATGCTGAGCTACGTTCGATAGAAACTGCAACCGGCATGTCTTTTAAAGAGTACATGCGTAATAATCTCTATACAATCAGCAGTTCAATGAGGGTTAGAACTGCAGCTAAACTCATTTCCAGGAAGAAAAGAAAAAACGAATACATAGACCAGATATGCAGAGAAACAGGTCTGACTCCTGCGGACGTTAAAGCCAGTATCCGCAATTTGAATGCTCTGGATCTCGGTATGCGTTTTTCTCCTTATATGTATAGAAAATACGCGTTTTATAACTTGGATCCGGAAGCTCAAAAAGCGGCCATAGAATTATTACTGGAAAGAAAGAGCCTGACGGAATCCTTTTATGAAACGCTTATCCATTCCGCTCCGTCCGAATTGAGTTATGAAGAGTTGTCCGAAGCTTATGACAGGATCAAGGCGATCACAAGTCAGGTCATAGGCGAAAATTATGTAAATACACATTTTGAATTAGTAAAAAACCGCTATCCCGAGGGCATTTCCGATCAGACCGTCAAAAGGGACATCATAATCGACTTGGAATCAATAACTCTAGCTGCCGGCTTTTCAACAGTAGAGTATGTAATGTTTGATTTATACCATAAATCATTGCCTGAAAAGCTGTCGTATGTGTCAAAAAAAGCATTTCAGAGACTTGTCTTTTCTGTTAATAATGCCAATGCCAGAAGAGTTTTCAACAACAAATACAACAGCTACCTTGCCTTTAAGGAAGAATACTCTCGTGACATCGTTCGGGTCGCAACTTCGAATGACTTTCCTTCATTCGAAGATTTCTGCACCAAACATCCTGTTTTTGTTTTCAAACCCAGTTTTGCTCTGCAGGGCGATGGCATAAGAAAAGTAAATGTTAATGAATACTCCGACAGCATGACCATGATGGAAGAGTTATTGGAAGAGAACGGAGAATTCGTAGCTGAGGAACTGGTTTCAGGCAATCCCGCTATCTCAGTTTTTAACCCGGATTCTCTGAACACTATCCGTATTATTACTTTCAATGCAGGTAAAAGAGTCAAAGGCTTGTCCATTTTCGGTCCCGCCTTCCGAAACGGTCAGATAGTTTACGGGGGAAGCGGCATCTACTTTGTCAACGGATTCTTTAAGACCGGCAAAGCAGGATCTTTTATAGACAATGGCGGCGCAGGCGGTATACTGACAGCCATAAATCAAAAAACCGGAAGACTGATAGGACCGGGTTATGATGAAAGCGGCAGCGAGTTTGAATCTCATCCGGATTCTAACGTTTGCTTTGATTACTATGAACTTCCCAAATACAAAAAAGCACTGAAGTTAGCCAAAAAATGTGCTTTGAAATCACCAGATGCAGGGATAATAGGATGGGATCTTGCATTAAATGATGAAGGTAAATGGATCATTATTGAAGGCAACGTCCTCCCCACTCTGCTTGGCCAAGGTCCTGCAAAAAACGGTCTTTCGAAAGAATTCTATCTGTTTTGCAAACAGATGATAAAAGAAAAACCGGCAATAAATGAACAAGAAGACGCATCGGCAAATGATGAACAAGAAGATGATAAATACTCAGCAAATGAAGCTTCAGAGTGATCGCTCACCGTACTGGGACAATTTAAAAGGCATACTGATCGCTTTAGTCGTATTTGCCCATTGTCTTTATGCTTTCAAAAATCGCGACATACTGAACTACACTGTGACAGGCATATATTTGTTTCATATGCCTGCCTTTGTATTTGTTTCGGGTTATTTCAGCAAGAGTTTAAATTCCAGGAGCCCACGTTCTGTGGCAAAGCTGCTTGCAGCATATCTTTTGCTGACTCTTGTCCATATGATCATGGCTTTCTATATGGGAAAAACTCTGAAAATAGTAACCCCCTACTATTCTTCCTGGTATCTCCTCGCGCTCATCGTATGGAGACTTACCGCACAGTTTACGTTAAGATCCAAATGGGCTGTTCCTGTTATGGTCGTATTTTCTCTCTTAGCCGGACTTTGGGGAGACATAGATAACAGGTTTGCTATCGCCAGAATAATATCGTTCTATCCTTTTTTTGCTCTCGGTTTCTTTCTATCAAAGGATGATGTCAGCAGAATAACACGACTCAGTCCAGTCAAACGGCTGTTTGGGGGCCTCGCATGCGTTATATCTGCTGTTCTGCTATCGTACTATTCCATCAGTAAACTCAAACTTGGAAAGAATGATTATTTGTTTGATCCTTATAAAGACGTAATATCCATAAGCATGTTCAAGCGGATACTGATCTTCATGATCGCCTCATTATGTATCCTAGCATTATTACTGTTCATAACAGAACACAAAGTCCCGATCATTACAAAAGCCGGAAGAAATTCACTTTCAATTTTCCTTATCCACAGGCCGATCACGCTTATACTCAACTCTTTCGTCAAAGACTTTTCTTCATATGGCCTCTTATTATATGCTGTATTATTCACCCTTTTGTCTTTAACAGTATTAGGCTCTGAGACTATATCAAAAGCTTTAAACCTCCTTTTGAACTATACCGCTTCTGGATTTGTCCCTAATGATAATGAGACAGCTAAAAGCATTTTACATTCACGAATTTTAGTGATCATTGTTTTGCTTATGATCCTTATCCTTCCTGCTTTAAGGCTTATCATGTGATCATACTTGATTTATGACACTTTAAGTGATACACTATTTTATTAATTATACTAATAACAATATAGAGATATTCTTATAAAATCATGACCGGTAAACGCAAAGGCGAACTGATGATGGTGATCTGCGGAGTGCTCTGGAGCATGAGCGGCATCACCATGAAGTATATAAACTGGAGCCCTCTCCTTATTGTCGGAGGCAGGGGCATATTCAGCGCGGTCATAATCTACATATCGATGAGGATGTCCGGGTACAGACTCAAAGTGACTGGGAAGTCCCTCGGGATCGCCTTCCTGACCTTCATGAACCTGGTTTGCTTCGTATCTGCCAACAAATACACTACTGCGGCCAATGCCATCGTGCTGCAGTATACTGCGCCGGTATTCGTTCTGATCGTTACAGCTTTCATACTTAAGCGCAGACTCAGATCTTTCGAGATAGTCACTGTCTTTGCCGCCATGTTCGGCATCGTGCTTTTCTTTATGGATCAGGTTTCCGGTAACGGTCTATTCGGCAATATATTGGCTGTGACCTCCGGCTTCTTCATGGGTATCATGTACGCCCTTACAGGCGAGATAAGGGATGACGGCGAACGCATTTCCGGCCTCGTTCTGGGGCACACCGCCCTCGCGCTTATCTGCGTGCCTATAGGCATCTTCCTTACCGAGCCTTCTGAGATAACGCTGATACCCATACTCCTGGTTGTATTCCTCGGAGTAGTCCAGATGGGCATACCCTACTCGCTCTATGGCAGAGCCACAGCGCTCATAAGCGGAGTTGAAGTATCGCTTATCAGCATGATCGAGCCCATACTGAATCCTATCTGGGTAGCGCTGATATACGGTGAGATCCCGGGATCGCGGGCACTTACCGGCGCCGTCCTGATCATCGGAGCGGTCATAGCATATACGATAATAGACGCAAAACATCCCCTTCCATCCGGAAACGGGACAGAAATACAATAGACATCAAGGAGAAACAAATGAAACCGGATACGATCTGCCTTCATTCAGGCTATGAAGCTAAAAACTCCCAGGCGAGACAGCTTCCCATCTATCAGAGCACCACATTCAAATATGACACTTCTCAGGATATGGCTAAGCTTTTCGAGCTGGAATCCGATGAATATATGTATTCCCGCCTTGCCAATCCCACCTGCGACTATGTGGCGGCCAAGATAGCTGCTCTCGAAGGAGGTACTGCAGCCATGTTAACGAGCTCAGGCCAGGCGGCAAACTTCTTTTCGGTATTCAATATCGCAGGTAACGGTGACCACGTTGTAGCCTCAGCCACGATATATGGCGGCACCTTCAATCTTTTCAGCGTGACCATGGCAAGGATGGGCGTAGAGTTCACCTTCGTTGATCCGCTCTGCTCTGACGAAGAACTGGAGGCGGCTTTCAGGCCAAACACCAAGGCTGTATTCGGAGAGACCATAGCCAATCCGGCCCTCACCGTATTCGATATCGAACGCTTCGCCAAGGCAGCTCATGCTCACGGCGTGCCTCTCATCGTGGATAATACTTTCGCTACTCCCATCCACTGCAGGCCTTTCGAATGGGGTGCTGACATCGTCACTCACTCCACCACCAAATACATGCAGGGCACGGCTTCGATCATTGGCGGCTGTATCGTGGATTCCGGCAAATTCGACTGGAATAAGTATCCTGATAAGTTCCCCGGTCTGACCACACCGGATGAGAGCTATCACGGAGTTGTATATACAGAAAGATTCGGTCTCGAAGGCGCTTTCATAACCAAAGCCGTGGCTCAGCTCATGAGAGACTTCGGTTCAACGCCTTCACCCCATGACGCATATCTTCTGGAGCTCGGACTTGAGAGCCTGCAAGTTAGGATAGCCCGCCACACAGAGAACGCTCAGAAGATCGCGGAGTTTCTTCAGGATCATCCTAAGATCTCCTGGATCAATTACCCCGGTCTTCCAGATAATCCATATTATGAAATGGCGAAAAAATACATGCCTCTTGGCACCTGCGGTGTCCTTTGTTTCGGTGTTAAAGGAGGCCGAGCGAAAGCTGAGGAATTCATGAGCTATCTGAAGCTGGCAACCATTGAAACACACGTAGCTGATTCGCATACCTGCTGCCTGCACCCTGCATCGACCACTCACAGACAGATGACGGATGAACAGCTCATAGCTGCAGGAGTTCCTGCAGACCTTATCAGGCTTTCAGTAGGCCTGGAGGATGCAGACGACCTGATCGAAGACATGAGGCAGGCTCTGGACAGAGTTTAGCAGACACTAACATCAGTGCCTCGCGAAGCCTTAAAAGCACCAGCTGGCACACATATTCGACAAAGCACAACTAGTTAACAATATATTTTTTACTGCAAATAAAGGAAATTAACTGAAATGCCTATCAAAATACCTAACAATCTACCTGCTACAGAGATCCTGAAGAGCGAAAACATCTTCGTTATGACTGAGACGAGAGCTACTACACAGCAGATCCGTCCACTTCGCATCCTTCTTCTGAATCTCATGCCAAAAAAGATAGAGACAGAGACTCAGATCGCCCGCCTCATAGGTAACACACCTATCCAGGTGGAACTCGATCTCCTCATACCCACGTCTCATCACCCCAAGAACACTCCGATGGAGCACCTCATCGCGTTCTACAAGACCTTTGATGAGGTCAAGGATAACAATTACGACGGTATGATAATCACCGGCGCGCCTGTAGAGCTTCTGGACTACGAAGAAGTCGAATACTGGGACGAACTTTGTGAGATGATGGAATGGTCGAAGACCCATGTCACCAGTACCATGCATATCTGCTGGGGGGCACAGGCAGGGCTCTACTATCACTTCGGCATTCCCAAGGTTGAGATGGAACACAAGCTTTTCGGAGTTTTCCATCATAAACTCAACACTAAATATTCCGTACTGTTCAGAGGTTTCGACGACGTGTTCTCAGTACCTCACTCCAGGTACACCACCGTCCGTCCTGAAGACATAGAGAACGAGCCCGAACTGGAAATACTGGCCAGTTCCAAAGACGCCGGCGTCTATGCCTGCGCCACGCATGACCTTGACAAGGTCTTCCTGATGGGTCATGCCGAATATGATGAAAAGACTCTGGACGCTGAGTATCGCCGCGATCTTGAGAAAGGTCTGGATATCAACGTTCCCAAGAATTACTACGAGGGAGACGACCCTTCGAATGACACCTACGTTACATGGAGATCCTGCGCCACACTGCTCTTTTCTAACTGGATCAACCATGTTTATCAGGATACTCCTTTCGAACTGGAAAAAGTCAGGAAGGAAGACCGTCCGAGATTCTCTTATTAAATGCGCTCATTCTGATTTACTCGATCAAGGAGGCCGAAATGAAAAAATTCATCTGCGTGATCTTATGCCTGACTCTAATATTTGCTTCTGCTACGGCTGCCTTCGGGGCTACCTCTTATGCCTCGTACAAGATCACCAAAACCAACAAGATGGTCATAATGTACGTGTCCTACGCCACTGCTGAGTTCAACGACGGTATGGGCGGCGTCATGGAAGCAGTCCCCGAGAAGGATACCGACGTGTACACGCTTTACGATGTAGTGATCTGGAGCGACCGGATCTGCCTATATAAGTTCAAAGGCAACATTCAGGAATCCGCAGCCAAATACATCAGCAAGCACTATGATTCTTCCGATAAGGATTTCAATTATGAGAAAGCATGGCGTGCCTACAGGAACTCATGCTGTCTTAAGACGGTGAAAGTCAAGAGCTATGAAGGCCAGCCATCCAAGAACAGTTCTGCCCGCTTAAAGGCATACAAGTCTTTCTTTAATATCATCAAAAAGAAATCTCCTTCCAAACACGTAGCGATCAAATACTCCGGCCACGGCGGAGGCAAGACATTCTGCTGCTCACTTAGCGAGAAAGATACCAAGACCTTGCTCAAGTACGGTGTCAAGACCTTCGGCCAGAAGTTCGCATTCATCGACTATGGGACGAACTGTCAGTCAGGCTGCACTGATATCCTCGATTACTATGCAGACTATACTGATTATATGCTCGTGAACCAACTGGATTTCGGCGGATGGCAGTGGGATAAATGGGACAGCGCAGCATATGATAAGGTGGACACCGAAGCTGTATACCATAAGATGTTTGTCAAGGGTGAGAAGACAGTAGACGCTGTGAAGCGCATGGGCAAACAGCACACCAAGAACTGGCCCTACGGTAAGAAGAATATGAAGAAGAACAAGATCGCCCAATCCGTCACGGTGGTCAAGATGAAGAGTTACAAGACTCTGATGACTGCTCTAAAGAAAAAGAACATCAGCTATCGTAAGGATCTCAAGACCGCGATCAAGAAATACAACAGTTCTTCCCTTCTCGACAAGTATAACAACGCGGTCATCTACTACGCCAGAAACAAAAAACAGCTCGGCACCTGGAAATCTTCCTATGGCTACGGGCTGTGGTACACTTCGTAGTGTGGATCAATAATACTATCTTGAAAAATAAAAGAGCCTGCATCCATTCAGGATGCTGG